>NZ_JAFCWX010000011.1:0-220495 GCF_049897805.1 Massilia sp. TWP1-3-3 | reverse complement strand
CCATGGTGATCACCTTTTTTTCTCCTGCCCAAAATGTGGGCAGGAGCAGTAGAACACCTGGGTCAATTTTCGATCAGCATACCCCCTGTAGGTGGGTCAATTTTCGGTCAGCGTCAACAGCACTACACTAGATGTGGCGCCTTCAGTTCGGGAAATGGAATGTCAGGTTTGGCGTCAAGGCCACCCGCTATCGTCTGGTGGACGGCGTTCAAATGGGTTGCCACCTCCGCCTGATGCGCCTGCTCGTCTTGCGCACCGTGGAGGGCTGCCAAGCGTGCCAGGTCACTGTGCTCATCGAAGGCTGCCGCCAGACGATCCGTGGTCTCCCCCATATCCTTCATATGGGATTGGGCATTTTCACGTCGCTCAGTCGTCAACAGCATGCCGCGGCCGGCCCGTGCCACGCCCCATGCATTGGTGGCTATCTCCCAACCTTCACCTCGGCTATCCTTGCGGCCCCTGTTATCCTCGATGCGGCTAATATGCCCAAGCGACAGTTGACTGCATTCATGATCGCTCTTTAACTGCGCCTGGATATGATCGTATGTATCATCCAGCACCAGATGATTACTGCGCCCTCCGGCCGCGTTGCCCTCGTCTGGCGCTAGTTCGCGGCTGCGCAACCCGGTGAGCGATTGCTGTGTAGGCAACCTCCAGGGAGGCATGTTTGCTTCATTGACGACGGCGCCGGTCACGATGGGCCGGTCTGGGTTTCCGTCCAGCCACTGGACGACCACCTCAGAGCCGACGCGCGGTATCGCCATCGCTCCCAGTTCAGCACCGGCAAACGCACTGGTGACCCGTATCCATGCCGAACTGTTCTCGTCGGCCTGGCCTAGTCTGTCCCAGTGAAACTGGACGCGAATTCGACCGTATTCATCGGTATAGATGCTGTCGGGACCGTTCGGCCCGACGACAGTTGCGGTCTGCGGCCCGTTCATCCTGGTGGCCACGCTATTGAATCCACGCCCGGGCCGCCAGGCGATATCAAGGCGGGTGCACGAGAGCCTGTTGCGGTAGTACGGCGCCTCGGCGGTGGCGTGAAGATAGTTGTTCGTTGCGGTATGGTGCACCGAAAGAATAAGGAACTGATTGCGCCCTGCCTCTTCGGCGAATTCATAAAGGTTTGCGTAGTGCACCAGCTGAAATGCACGGCCGGGCTGCAGTGCACGATTGCTCCCTTCGGCGTCAATCAGCTTGCACACGGCCTCGATTTCTTCCATCCGCAATCGGGCCAGCGCATCGCCGTCGATCCTATTCTTGAATGCGTACGCGCCCGCGTATTCATAGGACTCGACAAACGGTACATCCCCCTGATTGTTCACCGTAGGCATTGATGCGATCATCTGGCCGGGTTTTTTGAAGTCGGCCGCGCTCAGAGCAACATTCGCCGCGGAGAAGTAACGCATGGGCGACCATTCGCTGATCGAATTCTCTTCGTTCACCCCGCCGTATCGCTGAAAGAGGACGCGTGCGTCACCGTCAATCGATTGTGCTGCGGTGGAGTCATCACTGACCACCAGGCGGTGGCCTTGCGCGGTATGTTCGTACCAGTAGTGGTATCCGGCAGCTTCCCAGCGGCGGCTGAGGTAATTGAAGTCCGTCTCGTCAAACTGGCAGGCCTCCGTCACCACCGGATCCTCGCCACTGACCTGCCAGTCCCAGTCCGGGTAAATGGAATATTCAGCGAAGACTTCTTCCGTCTGCTGCCTCAGTGTCATGCCATGGAACAGGCAGCTGTCTTTCCTGAAACTCAAATACTTCAGCCAGGGACCCAACCTGGCTTCATACACGGTCAGAGACCCGGCGGATTCTTTCCGCCGGAAACTGAACACGTATCCTGTGAAATGCCGCAAGCTGCCATCTGCCTGCACCAGATCGACACATAGCAGCTTGCCCTGCATGTCCTTGAGCGGGATGTCGGCCCCGCTTGACAACAATTCCACGACATACTCAAAATCCCGCGACACACTTTCGATTGCGTCGAGACTGTTAACTAAAAGCTGCATCCGGGGACCATCTTGTCGGGGAAACGACAGGCGGAGGATGCGATTATGCTGGCGGTCTTGTATCAGGCTCAGGAGCCTATTGACGACTGCGTTCATGACATTCCCAAAAATGGCAGCGGATCATTGTATCTGTGTACTGCAATAGTATCATAACTGCAATATTTAAAATTGGAACGATACTCGACCGCTAGCTAATGCGTAGCTCCTATCCCAAAAACGGTTGAGGTAAATGAAAACAGGTTTGTTTTGCTGTGGAGAAGGCGGGCATCCGTTGGACGGCACAATTGAGTCCACGGGCGGGTTGGTAAATCAACCACTTAGCACGTATACCGACACGTCCAATTGGACGCGACGACATAACAGCTCGCACTGCGCAAGCTGACCGACTTATCCGCTCGCGCTGACGCCAATCTCGGAGAAAGATTCGCCAATTGGCAGGGCGGTAAGCGCAGGCATTTAAAGTCATAATGCCATCAGATTATGAAATACTTTGCACCGACTGCCTTTGGACACTTTGCCTGCAATGGCTGCCAGCGATCTACTACATTGAAGGAAACTTGTCGTCGTCAGACGCGCCAACAGTTCTTGAAGTGTCGCGGATAAAGAAAAAGCCTGTTCTCCTCTCGGAAAACAGGCTTCAATCAACAAAAAACACACATTCCAGATTTAAAACGGAATGTCGTCATCCATATCCGAGAAATTCGGCGCCGGTTTCGGCGCCGGACGCGCCGCTGGCGCTGGCGGCGCCTGGCGTTGCGGTGCCTGGCGCTGCGGCGGGGCGTCGTAGCCGCCTTCATCCATATCGCCGTCGCCGCCCATGCCCTGGCGTCCGCCCAGCATTTGCATGGTTTCAGCGATGATGTCGGTTGCGTACTTCTCGACGCCGTCCTTGTCGGTATACTTGCGCGTCTGCAGGCGGCCTTCGACGTAGACCGAGGAACCTTTTTTCAGGTACTGGCCGACGATTTCAGCCAGGCGTCCAAAAAACGAAATACGGTGCCATTCGGTCAGCTCTTTTTGCTCGCCGGTGTTCTTGTCTTTCGACTTGTACGAGGTGGCCACAGCGATGTTGGCGATAGCGTCACCGCTTGGCATGTAGCGAATCTCAGGATCGCGCCCCAGGTTGCCGACGATGATGACTTTGTTGACTGATGCCATGTATAACTCCTGTAGGACCGCAGTTGTCACCGCGGCACAATAATTTTTTCCCAGACGATGATTATAAGCCAGCCATCCCCAATTGAGGGCGGGTAATGAACACTCCCGACGCCGTCGCCGGACAACTTTCCCCGTCCAGAGCGACACGAATGATAACATTGCAACAATAATAGGCATGGCCGTCCGTACTGGCGGCGCTGCTGCCACCAAGCAATTTTTTTACGAAGGCACCATGAATTCTGCTCAACCGGCGCGCTACGCTCCCCCCGTCTTTCTCGTCTTTCTCGGACTCAACATTGTCCTGTTCGCCATCCAGCTGTTGCAAGGCATCGACCCGATGTCGCCCGACACGGTCGGAATGATCCGCTGGGGCGCCAACCTTGCGCCGCTGACACTGACGGGCGAACCATGGCGCCTGCTCTCAAGCATGTTCCTGCACTTTGGCTTGATTCACCTGGCGCTGAACTGCTACATGCTGCTGATGCTTGGCGGTATCGTCGAGCGCGAATTCGGTTCCGCCCGCTTTGCGCTGATCTATCTGCTGTCCGGCTTGTTCGGCAGCCTGGCCAGCGCGCTGTGGTACACCAGCTTCAAGGTCTCGGCCGGTGCGTCCGGCGCGCTGATGGGTATTGCCGGCGCCTGCCTTGCTCACGCACTGATCGCCTGGCTGCGCAAGGAACAAAGCGAGGCGGTTCGCCTCACCGGCCCGCTCACCCAGACCATCGGCATCAACCTGGTGCTGGGCGCGCTCAACCCGGCCGTGGACAACGCTTGCCACGTTGGCGGCCTGCTCGCCGGCGCGCTGATCGGCGCTGTGTTCACCGTCACCCGTTTCGAGCACAGCGCAGCCAAGCGCGCCGCCGCGGCCGCCATTGTGTCCGTTGCCGCCCTTGCACTGCTGTACGTGACAGTCAGCCGGCCGCCATCGCCAGAGCTGGTGCAGTTGAAGCTGCAACTGCAAGCAGAGCTGGACGGGAAACCGCCTATGGCAGAAGCGCCCTGAGGAGAGCAAACGCGTGCGGCCGTTTGCCTGAAGCACGAATACTGGTATTATATACAGTACTCAACCTCACGTTTTCCTGACCAGGATCAGAACGCCTTTGCCGAACCCGCGAACATACCAATCGTGGCGGCCGAACGTCGCTTCCAAATCACGGCTATAGTAGTAGCTGACCCGTTTAAGGCACATCACATGGAACAGATCCGCATCCGCGGCGCACGTACGCACAACCTCAAGAACATCAATCTCGACCTGCCGCGCAACAAGCTGATCGTGATCACCGGCCTGTCCGGCTCGGGCAAGTCATCGCTGGCGTTCGACACCTTGTATGCGGAAGGCCAGCGCCGCTATGTCGAGTCGCTGTCGGCCTATGCGCGCCAGTTCCTGCAGCTGATGGAAAAGCCCGACGTCGACCTGATCGAAGGCCTGTCGCCCGCCATTTCGATCGAGCAGAAAGCCACCTCGCACAACCCGCGCTCCACCGTCGGCACGGTTACGGAAATCCACGACTACCTGCGCCTGTTGTATGCGCGCGTGGGCACGCCCTACTGCATCAACCACCCCGAAAACGCGCTGGCCGCGCAAACCGTCTCGCAAATGGTCGACGCCGTGCTCGACATGCCGCTAGAGGCCAAGCTGATGATCCTCGCGCCCGTGGTGGCCAACCGCAAGGGCGAGCACGCCGACTTGTTCGAGGCGATGCAGGCGCACGGCTTTGTGCGCTTCCGGATCCAGAGCGGCACCAATGCCGCCAAGATCTACGAGATCGACGACCTGCCCAAGCTGAAAAAAACCGAAAAACACACCATCGACGTGGTCATCGACCGCATCAAGGTCAACCCGGAAATCAAGCAGCGCGTGGCCGAGAGCTTCGAGACGGCGCTGCGCCTGGCCGACGGGCGCGCGGTGGTGCTGGACATGGAAAGCGCCGCCGAACATGTCTACTCGAACAAGTTCGCCTGCACCGCCTGCGGCTACTCGCTGCAGGAGCTTGAGCCGCGCCTGTTCTCGTTCAATAACCCGATGGGCGCCTGCCCCGACTGCGACGGCCTGGGCCACATCGAGTTTTTCGACCCGCGCCGCATCGTCGCCTTTCCCAACCTGTCGCTCGCTTCCGGCGCCGTCAAGGGCTGGGACCGGCGCAACCAGTTTTATTTCCAGATGCTGTCGAACCTGGCCGCATTCTATGAATTCGACATCGATACGCCATTCGACAAGCTCTCCGAAGACGCGCAAAAGGCGGTGCTGTACGGTTCCGGCAAAACCAGCATCCCGTTCACCTACGTCAACGAGCGTGGCCGCACCGTGATCCGCGAGCACACCTTCGAAGGCGTGATCACCAACCTGACGCGCCGCTACCGCGAGACCGACTCGATGGCGGTCAAGGAAGAACTATCGAAGTTCATCAACGAAAAGCAGTGTCCCGCGTGCGATGGCGCGCGCCTGCGCGTCGAGGCGCGCCATGTCAAGGTCGGCACCGGCAAGCAGCAGCGCGCCATTTATGAAGTGGCGCGCAAACCCTTGCGCGACTGCCTAGAGTTTTTTGAAAAGCTCACCCTCAAGGGCGCCAAAAAGGAGATCGCCGACCGCGTGGTCAAGGAGATCATCTCGCGCCTGAAGTTCCTCAACAACGTGGGCCTCGATTACCTCTCGCTTGACCGCAGCGCCGACACCTTGTCGGGCGGCGAAGCGCAGCGCATCCGCCTGGCTTCCCAGATCGGCTCGGGCCTGACGGGCGTGATGTACGTGCTTGACGAGCCGTCGATCGGCCTGCACCAGCGCGACAACGACCGCCTGATCGAAACGCTCAAGCACCTGCGCGACATCGGCAACAGCGTGCTGGTCGTCGAGCACGATGAAGACGCGATCCGCACCGCCGACTACATCGTCGACATGGGCATTGGCGCCGGCGTGCACGGCGGCGAAATCATCGCCGAAGGCACGCTGGCCCAGATTTTAAAGAACAAGAAGTCCTTGACCGCCAAGTACCTGAACGGCTCGCTCAAGATCGCGGTGCCCAAAAAGCGCCACGTGGCCGATCCGAACCGCCAGTTGCTGATCACTGGCGCCACCGGCAACAACTTGAAAAAAGTCACGCTCAAGCTGCCGGTGGGGCTGATGACGTGCGTGACGGGCGTGTCCGGTTCGGGCAAGTCGTCGCTGGTAAACGATACGCTGTATCCGGCCCTGTCGCGCCACCTGTACGGCTCGCAGACCGAGCCGGCGCCGCATGATGCCATCAGCGGCCTGGAACACTTCGACAAGGTGATCTCGGTCGACCAGGCCCCGATCGGGCGCACGCCGCGCTCCAACCCGGCCACCTACACGGGCCTGTTCACGCCGATCCGCGATCTGTTTTCCGGCGTGCCATCGGCCAAGGAGCGCGGCTACAGCGCCGGGCGCTTCTCGTTCAACGTCAAGGGCGGGCGCTGCGAAGCGTGCCAGGGCGACGGCGTGATCAAGGTCGAGATGCACTTTTTACCGGACGTGTACGTGCCGTGCGACGTCTGCCACGGCAAGCGCTATAACCGCGAAACGCTGGAAGTGCAGTACAAGGGCAAGAACATCACCGAAGTGCTGGGCATGACGGTGGAAGAGTCGCATGAATTCTTCAAGCCGGTGCCGGTCATCGCGCGCAAGCTGCAAACGCTGCTCGATGTGGGGCTCGGTTACATCAAGCTGGGGCAGAGCGCCACCACGCTGTCGGGCGGCGAGGCGCAGCGCGTCAAGCTGTCGCTCGAGCTGTCCAAGCGCGATACGGGGCGCACGCTGTACATCCTCGACGAGCCGACCACGGGCCTGCACTTTCACGACATCGATTTGCTGCTCAAGGTGATCCACCGCCTGCGCGACCAGGGCAATACGCTGGTCATCATCGAGCACAACCTGGATGTGATCAAGACGGCGGACTGGATTGTGGACCTGGGACCGGAAGGCGGCGCCGGCGGCGGGCAGATCATCGCCTTCGGCACGCCGGAAGACGTGGCGAACAATCCCGCCAGCGTGACCGGCAAGTATCTCGGCGCCCTGCTTTGAAATAGCATTCCCCTACATCGTCCTCGCGCACGAGGGTGTTGCAAAACACTTTAGGACCAACTGGCCACTAAAAAATCGCAACAATTGAGAACCAGAAACCCCAAACAACATCGTCCTCGCGATTCGCGAGGACGATGTAACTCTGCGGCACTGCTGCCCTTTCTGCTACAGCCTCGCACGCGAGGACGATGTAGTGGGTATTCTCGAGGTTAGCAACATCGAGCGGCCGCGCAATGTTCTGCAACACGCGCGTGTTGCAACACCCTCGCCCTCGGCAACCTTGCACGCACGACGATGCGGGCTTGATCTCCCCCCAACTTCAGCCACCCACGGTCCCCAGCGGCAACACCCGCTTGTCCGTCATCTTCCAGTTTCCCTTGTCGTCGAGCTTGACGGTAAAGCGCACCGGTATCGTCGGGTTGCCGATCTTGTCCTGCGGCCCGTATACATTGCCCTGCAAGGTTAAACTGTCCTCGTTGTAGCTGACCACCCGCTTGACATAGCGCACCGGACTGTCGAACTCGATGACCGGCGACGACAGGCGCGGGTCGACGATATATTTGCCGCTGCTGATGGTCGCAACGGCCAGATGCGTCGCTTCGATCCCGGGCCCGCCGAAGCAGCCCAGGTCGCCGCTCCACAACACGGCGTATTTGGACAAGCGGCGCTCATCATCCTCGCCGGGCACCAGCGCCAGCACATCTTCCGCGCGCACCTTCACACCGGGACACGAAATGGCGTTCGCATAGCGCCGCACGGCGTCAGCGACGCCACGCTTGATTTCTTCGGCAGACTTGTCGGGGGCGGCGTGCGCGCCGGATGACAGCACCAGGGCTACCAGGAGGGAAAGGCGGACTGCCGCGGGTAGTTTCATTGCTTGTTTGATGGTTCAGGTCCCTCATCTTGCCATGAACCGGCTGCCAACAGGTACACGCTTTGTCACCGGCGCACGCGCGCGGCGAAAAAAAACCGCCGGCAAACGCCGGCGGTTTTTATCAAGCCAGGCCGCAGCTTAGAACTTGATGTTGTACTCGGCCGTCAGGCGCACCGAGCGTGGATCGGCATAGCTCGATACACGGCCGTAGCCGGCATTGACCACGTCGGTGGCCGAGTTGTAGGTCTCGTTGTAAGCCTGCACGGTCTGACGGTTGAAGAAGTTAAACACGTCCACCTTCAGCGCCAGTCCCTTGACCGCTTCCGGCATGTACGCAACGTTCACGTCGAGCCGGCGATCGATCGGCAGGCGGCCGAGCGAACCGCGCGGCGCCGGCTTGCCCGCGCAGTAGAAGTAGTTCGACTGGTAGGCGGTATCGGTCGGGTGGTTGCCGATGCAGCTGAGCGGACGGCCGCTGGCCAGCAGGAAGTTGCCGCCAACGGTCAGTTGCGGCGTCAGCTGGTAGAAACCAAAACCCTTAACCTGGTGCGTACGGTCGTTCGGCAGCAAGCCGTTCGAGTACTCGGCCAATTCGGCGCGGTCCCAGGTGGTGGTGGCGCCCGGGTTGTTCTGGCCATTGTCCGAACGGCTCTGGCCTTCGGTGTTGCCCTTGCTGCGCGACCAGGTGTAGTTGATCTTGCCATACCAGCCATTGCGCATCGGGTGCTCGGCAAACAGGTCGACCGCCGTGTAGTTGCGCTCCGCCTTCGGCAGGCCGATCATTTCCTTGGTCAGGTGGACCGGGGTGTAGACCTTGCCGGCCAGCGCAGGGTCGGCATCCTGGAAGTCGATCAGGAAGTCGTTGGCCACGCCGGGATTGAGGAATTTGCAGCCCGGTGCGCGAAATTTCGACGCGTTGACTTCAGGATGGACCGCCAGCCAGCGCGTGAAGATGCGCGGATCGCAGTTGTCGTCCAGCGTCTGGCGCAGCGTGCGGTAAGTAGCCTTGGCGCCGTAGTTGAGCGACGGCGAGTATGCCGCTTCAAAGCCGACCGTCATCTCGTCCTGGTAGTTGGGCTTCAAGCCCACTGCCGCCAGCGAGGTTTTATCCTTGGGCAGGTTGTACTCGTTATTGGCCGAGAACGGTGCTGCCAGCGCCACCAGGCCGGTCGGAGCGCCATTCGCGTCCAGGCCGGTGTAGGTGAAGGCCTGGGTGGTGTTGATCGAGCGGCTAGGCGCGCGCACCGAAATGCTGGTCGGCACTTGCAGGTAGTAGCGCCCGGCGGTGCCGAATACTTTGAGCGACGCGTCGCCGTGCACATCCCACGCAGCGCCCAGGCGCGGCGCGTACTGCTTCTTCATGTCCAGGAAGGTATCGCCTTCGCTGTTGATGTTCTTGTACTGCTCGTCGCGCAGGCCCAGCGAGATCAGCAAGTTCTTGCTGAACTGCCAGCGGTCTTCGATGAACTGCGAGGTCTGCTCGGAAGCGATCTTGGTGCCGCTGTTGAAAATGGTCTGGCTGACCCAGTAGCCGGCCGCAGCAACCGGGCTGGTGCCCACGGTGCGGATATTGATCGGGTTCGGACCCGAGCCCACCAGTGGCGCCGCACCAGCTTTTTCCTGGAACTGGTAGGTATAGGTACTACCGCCTGCACGGAAAAAACCGGCGACCGAATCGAGCTTGTTCTGGTCGCCGCCAACACGGATGGTATGGTCACCCATCTTGTATTCCAGATCCAGGCGCAGCGACTTGACGGTGTCATACGATCCGGCCGGCAGGATATTGCCGGCGATTGGCTGGTTGGTAATATAGGAGGTAAGCAGCGGTACGTAACGGGTTTTGAGGACGGACGACACTTGCGGAATCGCCGACGTCGGATTGTAGACGTCGTAGCCGTCATAGGTGTTGGTGTGCGGCGACGTCAGCTTGCCGCCTACTGCGGTGACAGTCAGCTTTTCGGTGATGTTGCCGACGTACTTGATCAGGTTGGTGCGCGACCCGACGCCCGTATTGTTGGCCGGATCGTTGACGTAGTGTTCGCCCGAATTGACCGCCGAGCCATGCATGCGCGTGGCGTAGTTGTAGCCGTAGTAGTAAGCGTCGCGCTCGGCCTTGTCATAGATGTGGGTAAATTCAAGGCGGTGGCTGTCGCTGATGTTCCAGTCGATCTTGGCCAGGGCGCGCGTGGCCTTGTCCTGCACGTCGCCCCAGCCCCATTTGCTGATGGCGTTCGGGGTTTCCGAACTGAGGCGCGCAACGCGCTCCTGGTCGGTCGTGTTCTGCTCGATCGCCACGAACATGAACAGCTTGTCCTTGATGATCGGGCCGCCCACGTAGGCGCCTTCGCGGTGGTCCTGGCGCGTGTTGTTTTCGCGGCGCTGCAAGATGGTGCCGTCGGTGCCCTTGTTGGAAGCCGTACCGGTATAGCCGTAGTACATGTCTTCGTACTTGTTGCGCAGCGCTTTAGGGGTGATGCTGGCCATTACGCCCGCTTCCCAGGTGTTGGTGCCGCTCTTGGTGGTAATGTTGACCACGCCACCGATGGAGCGGCCGAATTCCGCGCCGAAACCGCCGGTCAGGATCTGCGCCTGGGCGATCGCGCCAAACGGCAGCTCCGACGAACCGAGACCAGTCAGTGCATTGGTGACAGGAAAGCCGTTGATGTAGTACGAGTTTTCCGACGGGCCGCTGCCGCCGAAGCTGGAACCGAGGTAGCGGTAATCCGGGCGCGTGGTGTTCGGCGCCAGCTGGATGATGGCGTCCAGGCTAGGAGCGATCGGCAGGCGGGCCAATTCCTTGGCCGTGAAGTTGGAACCGTTGTTGGTGTTCGAGACGTCGATCCGGGTACGCAGGCCGCTGATCTTGACGGACTGAATCTTGCTGCCGAAGGACGCTTAGGCGCCCTGGCCGGCGATCACATCGACTTCGCTGGTATTGACAACCTTGTCGCCCTGAATGACCTCGACCTTGTAGCGGCCGACGGGCAGCGCCGTCACCTGATAGCGGCCCGAGGCGTCCGCGGTCACGCGGCGCTGCAAGTTGGTGTCGAGGTTGCGCACCAGGACCGAAGCGCCGCCGACGGTAGCGTCGCCGAAGATGGTGCCCGATGCGTTCGACTGCGCCATGGCAGGGTTGGACACACCCGCGGTCAGGGCGGCGCCCATGAAGGCCACGGTCAGCGCGTGCGCCAGGATTGTTTTCTTGAACATGCAAACTCCGGAAAAAAGAAATGGTAGCCCTCGCCAGCGCCGGGTGGGCGCCTCGGCAGGGCCGCGATCATCGCACTGGGATGCATGCCGCCGGTCGCATCGACTTGAGGTGGCATCGCAGTGCCGTTATCTGAGCATTTCTCGCTTGCAACTGTCAATACGGATTTACTATTTCGGCCTGTTGTGACACATTCATGACATCTTTTTGTTCCAATAACAACAGTCTGGACATTTGAACAGTGTGGAAGCACGTAGATGGCGCCGCCGCCAGGCAAAAAAACGGCGCGTCAACGACGCGCCGTGTCAAAGAGCTGCCGGACGCTTATGACGCCAGCCGCTTTTCGAGTTCAGCCTTGGTAGCCACCAGTTCTTGTGGCAGGTGGTAGGCAAGCTTCTCAAACAACTCCGTGTGCAGCTTGAGTTCTTCGGTCCAGGCGTTCTTGTCGATCGAGGTGATCGTGTCAAACTGCTGCTGGGTGAAATCGAGACCGTCCCAGTTCAGGTCGGTAAAGTTGGGGGTGGTGCCGAACACGTTCTCGCTGCCGCCGGCGGTGCCTTCGATCCGCTCGAGCATCCACTTGAGCACGCGCATATTGTCGCCAAAGCCAGGCCAGACGAACTTGCCCGCTTCATCGGTGCGGAACCAGTTGACGCAGTAGATTTTCGGCAGCGCTGCAGGATTTTGCGCGCCGATTTTCTCGCCCATGTTCAGCCAGTGCTGGAAATAGTCGGCCATGTTGTAGCCGATAAAAGGCAGCATCGCGAACGGATCGCGGCGCACAATGCCCATCTGGCCGGCAGCGGCAGCGGTGGTCTCGGAGCCCATGGTCGCGGCCATGTAGACGCCTTCAACCCAGTTGCGCGCTTCGGTTACCAGTGGCACGGTCGTGGAACGGCGTCCGCCAAAGATAAAGGCTGAAATCGGCACGCCGGCCGGGTCGTCCCAGGCCGGATCGATGACCGGGTTCTGGGTGGCGGCCACGGTAAAGCGCGCGTTCGGGTGCGACGCCTTGGTGCCGCCCTGGGCCGTCCAGTCCTTGCCCTGCCAGTCGACCAGGTGCGCTGGCGCTTCCTTGGTCAAGCCTTCCCACCACACGTCGCCGTCGTCGGTCAGCGCGACGTTGGTGAAGATGGTGTTCTCGTTCATCGACGCCATGCAGTTCGAATTGGTCTTGGTGTTGGTGCCGGGGGCCACGCCAAAGTAGCCCGCTTCCGGGTTGATCGCATACAGGCGCCCGTCCGCGCCCGGCTTGATCCAGGCGATGTCGTCGCCGATCGTGGTCACTTTCCAGCCATTGAAACTGGCGGGGGGAATCAGCATGGCGAAATTGGTCTTGCCGCAGGCCGATGGGAAGGCCGCCGCCACGTAGTGCTTTTTGCCTTCCGGCGACTCGACACCGAGGATCAGCATGTGTTCGGCCAGCCAGCCGGTGCCGCCGGCCTGGGCTTCCTGGAAGCCCATGTTGGAGGCGATGCGCAGCGCAAAGCATTTTTTGCCCAGCAGCGCGTTGCCGCCGTAGCCGGAACCGTAGGACCAGATCTCACGCGTTTCAGGGTAATGCACGATGTATTTGGTCGGGTTGCACGGCCAGGCCACGTCTTTTTGCCCGGCGGCAAGCGGCGCGCCAACGGTGTGGATGGCGGGAACGAAGTCGCCCTCGGCGCCCAGCACGTCATAGACGGCCTTGCCCATGCGCGTCATGATGCGCATGTTGACAGCGACATAAGGCGAATCGGACAGCTCGACGCCGATGTGGGCGATCGGCGAACCGAGCGGGCCCATCGAAAACGGCACCACGTACATGACGCGCCCGGCCATGCAGCCGTCAAACAGCGCATTGAGCGTGTTGCGCATTTCCGCCGGCGCCATCCAGTTGTTGGTGGGACCGGCCTGTTTCTTGGTTTCGGAGCAGATGAACGTACGGTCTTCCACGCGCGCCACGTCGGTCGGGTCCGAGCATGCCAGGTAGGAACCGGGACGCTTGGCGGGATTGAGTTTTTTCATGGTGCCGGCGGCAACCATCTCGGCGCACAGGCGATCGTACTCTTGTTGCGAGCCGTCGCACCAGTAGATGCTGGCCGGCTTGGTCAGGGCGGCTGTTTCGCTGACCCAGTTAAGCAGTTGCTGATGCTTGATGTAAGCTGGTGCGTTCAATGCTGCAACGCCACCCATGACGGGCTGATTCATAATACCTCCAATGCCAATAAGAATTCTTTTCTGGTTCCGGCACGGCAGGATCGTCGTCAGCTTGTGGCTTGCGCTCGGAAATCCATTCCAGGAGGATGGCTCGGCGGTACGGCGGTCATGTCGACATCTTGCTTTTATCGCAAGATTGATGGAACATTGTTGCTGGACTTGACAGGTCAAATCCTGATTTTGGGGCCGATTGTACACCTGCCAACAGCCGATTTGCAGCGAAATGTAGTAATAATAGTCGAGTATTGTAGTAGGCTATTCCGAATCTCCGAGATCCCGTTATTTACCTACGCATTTTTACCTAATTTCTGCTAACTTCCATGAAAATAGCCATTATCGACGACTATCAAGACGTTGCGCTGCAACTAGCGTGCAGCCGCTTGCTGGCCGGCCACGAGGTCAAGGTATTCACCAGTTCGACCCGCGGCGCGGGCCAGCTGGCGATCCGCCTGGCCCCGTTCGACGCGCTGGTGCTGATCCGCGAACGCACCGCGCTGCCGCGCGCGCTGCTGGCCAAATTGCCCCGGCTCAAGCTCATTTCGCAGACCGGCAAAGTGGCTGGCCATATTGATGTTAGCGCCGCAACAGAGTTCGGCATTGCGATTGCAGAAGGTGTCGGTTCGCCCGTCGCGCCGGCTGAACTGACATGGGCCTTGATCATGGCGGCCAGCCGCAAGATCGTCCCCTATGCCACCAACCTGAAAGATGGCTTGTGGCAAACGGCATCGATCAATCCGGCATTGAACGGCCTGGGCCGCGTGCTGCGCGGGCGCACGCTGGCCATCTGGGGCTACGGCAAGATCGGCAAGCTGGTTGCGGGCTTCGGCAAGGCGTTCGGCATGCACGTGCTGGTGTGGGGCGGCGACGCAAGCCGCGCTGCCGCCGTGGCCGACGGCTTTGAAGCGGCCGATTCGCGCCAGGCATTCTTCGAGCGGGCCGACGTGCTCACGCTGCACCTGCGCCTGGTCGACGCCACGCGCGGCATCGTCAGCGGCGCCGACCTGACGCGCATGAAGCCGGACGCGCTGTTCGTCAATACCAGCCGGGCCGAACTGGTGGCCGAAGGCGCGCTGGAAGCGGCCTTGCACGCGGGGCGGCCCGGCACTGCCGCCGTCGACGTGTTTCAGCGCGAGCCGCCGGGGGCGGACGCCGCGCTGCTGCGCATTCCGACCGTGCTGGCCACGCCGCATTTGGGGTATGTGGAGCAGGATAGTTATGAACTGTATTTCCGGGCCGCGTTCGAGAACATCGTCAATTTCGCGGCGGGAAAGCCGAGCAATATCCTCAATCCGGCGGCGCTGTCGACGCCGCGCCAGGACTTGTAGTCCCGAGCGAAGCAGCATCCGCCACGCGCACACAGCTGTTGCAAGAAGGGTTGGCGCGCGCGTTCGGAAAGGGCTGTCGCATTCCAGTTCCTGCGCAGCCATCCAAGGTGGGGAACAAGGTAGGGCGGAAAAGCGTTAGGCCTCGGCGCCCTCCCCTTTTCCGCCAACGCATGCGTCACGTTGGCTCGTGCATGGCGCAAAGCGCTGACGCCTTTGCGCGGCCACGATGTAGTGACCTGTCAGCAGCCGCTAATCCGATGTGGCGCGCAGCTTCGGTTCGCCGGTGATGCTGATCGGCGGCGCCGGCAGTACGTGGGTGCGCGTCCACAGGCCCGCCCAGCCCGGCGGCCAGCCAATGTCGGGCCCCGCGTAGGGCGGCAAGCCGGCCCGCACGGCGATCACCGGCACCGGCGGCGTCTCGCGCAGCGGACCGCCGGTAGACTTTTCCATGTCCAGGCTGTACATATACCCGGGCAGCAAGGCATCGCACACCGCTGCGAACCAGGCCGTGTGATCTTCGTCGCGCCCCAGCGCCTGGGCCAGCCCCTGCGGATCGAATTTGGCCAGCGCATGGACCAGCTCGGCCGTGGTGGCGCCCGGCAAATCGCCCCAGCCCATCACCGGATTGACGTTGTAATCGGCGCCCGAGCCATACCAGCCTTCGCGCCAGGGCCGCTGCATCCAGTCGCGCTTGCCGGTAAACAAGTGCCAGCGCCAGTGCAGCCCGGACGGCTTGGGCCAGGAGTACAGGTACAGCTTTTGGTAGCCGGCCTGGTGCAGCGCGCGCACCATCTGCATCAGGCGCGCGTGCGGCATGCGCTCGGGCGGGGCGCGCCGGAAGCGGATCGCTTCGCCGTCGGCATGCTGCACGTCGTCGGTGGAGAGATTCAAATCGAGCGTGCGCGCTTCGCTGCCAAAGCGCGCCGAGATCCAGCCGGTCAGCAAGTTGACGTGCGTGATAACGCCGTAGCCGCGGTGGCGGTGAAAAATAACGGTTCCGGGAGCAAGGGCTTTCATGGGATCGGAGGGCAAAAAGTCAGTGTAGCGATGCGCAAGCCAAGGATTCTAGCGCAGTCGCAAAGGGCGGTGCGCACCTTGTGGTTTTCGACAGGGGCCAGGCGACACGGTATCATGAAGCTCTTTCCTCTTCACCATCGCACACCATGAGCTTGCGCATCATCGCCACCGGCGGCACCTTCGACAAACATTACAACGAACTGAACGGCACACTGGGTTTCGCCCACAGCCACCTGCCCGAGGTGCTGGCGCGCTGCCGCATGACCATTCCCGTCCAGCTGGAAGTGCTGCCGCTGCTCGACTCGCTGGACATGCAGGATGCCGATCGCGAGCGCGTGCTCGCCGCGTGCACCGCAGCGCTTGAGACCGCGATCGTCATCGTGCACGGCACCGACACCATGAAGGAGACCGCCGCCGTGCTCGGCGCGGCGGCGCCCGCAAAGACGATCGTGCTGACCGGCGCCATGATTCCGTATGCCATCGCCAATTCGGATGCCATGTTCAACCTTGGCTTTGCCAGCGCCGCCGCGCAAATCCTGCCGGCGGGCGTGTACATTGCCATGAACGGGCAAGTGTTCGCCTGGGACAACGTCACCAAGAACCGCAGCGCCGGCGTGTTCCAGCCGCTCTGACAAGGCAAAAAAAAAGCCGGCCACTTTTGAGGTGGCCGGCTTTACCTTTCCAGTTTGCAGCTGACGCTACCTTAGCGCGCGATCACGAAGTATTTTGCACTGACTGCGTTTTGCGCTCTGGAGCCGGTCTGCACCACCGCCACGTGGCCACCGCTGGCGCCGTGGAACACCTGCAAGCCGTAGCTTTGCTCGCTGTTAATCAGCGGCAGGGCCAGGTCGCTGTCGGGGAACAGCAAGGCGCCCGTAAAGCGCTTGTAGGATGGCTCGTAGCCGAGCGCGCTGCTGACGACCACCAGCGCTTCCTGCGCAGCAACCGAATGGCTCATCGAGACGATGCCGCCGGTCACGCTCAGCTTGCCGGCGTACAGCAGCGTGTCTGCGCGGAAGTAGTTGCCGCCTGACGTGAACAGGATACTGCTGTCGTCGGACAGGAACAGCGGCGTCGACATCGCGTAGGTGCCGTGGTACGGCGAATCGCCCGCCTTGATCAGCTTGCCGCTCGCGCCATCGACGTCGAAATAGGTGACCTTGGCCGGCGACAAGCCTTGCGAGAGCAGATAGCCGCGCTGGCGCGTTTCGGAAAACGTTCCGTACTGGGTGCCGTAAAAGGTGCCATTGCCGTACGGCACATCAATATTCAGGTTGGCGCCGGTATAGCCGTTAAAGCCCCACAGTTCCGGATCGACCCACTGGCCGCCGGTCTGCCCGATCAGGTAGACCCGCCCGGCGTTGGTGACAAAGGCATCGGTCTGGGAACCGCTCGTGGCAAAGGTCTGGACAATGGCGGCCGTCTCCAGGTTGACCAGGCTCAGCGCGCCTTCGTACAGCACTGCCGCCAGCTTGCCGTCGGCGCTCACCTGCATCGCCTTGGCCATGGCGGGCAGCACCACGCTGGTTTTTACGCCCGTGTACGGATCAATGATGCGCAGCGACTTGCCGCCTTTTTCCGTCATGACCAGCTTGTCGAGCCCTTTGCTCTGGCGCACGATATCGGGCACGAAGTCCAGCGTGACGGCGCTGGCGATGCCGGCCAGGGCGCGCAACTGCACGTACGCAATGCTCGAACTCTTGCCATCGCTGACCGTGACCGAAGCGACGTACGTGCCCGGCAGGTCGGGCGTAAACGACAGGGCGGCAGCGGCTGGCGCGGCGATGGCGGCGGCCGAACCGGCGGGACGGGCGTCGATCGCCCAGGCGTAGCTCAGGCTGTCGCCGTTTTCATCGTAGCTCAGCGCGGCCGAGGCACGGGCGGGCGCGCCCGTCAAGACCGTCATGCGGCTCTTGTCGATCACGGCCACCGGCGCGTAATTGCCCACTTCCAGCGTGACCGTCTGCTCCGAAAATGCGCCGGACGGATCGGTCACGCGCAACAGGACCACGTAGCTGCCCGACACATCGGGCGTGATCTCGACCGTTGGCGTGCTGCCGGACGACAGGACCGCCGTGCTGGCGGACGGCTGGCTGGCCATGCTCCACGCGTAGCTCAGGGCGTCGCCGTCGGCGTCCACGCTGGCCGTGCCGCGCAGCGTGGTGAGCGTCTTGAGGGGCAGACGCATGGTCGGCCCGGTCGGCAGTGCCAGCGGGGTGGCGGTGCCGGTGATGGCAGCGCTTGGACGCTGATTTTTTACAGAAATGGTGGTGGTATAGGTGCTGGCGGCCCCGGCCTTATCGGTGGCAATCAGCTTGACGACATACTCGCCCAGCACGTCGGGCGTGACCTGGCTGATGGCGCCGCTCGCTGCGCTGACCGTGGCCAGGCTGCCTGCGGGTTTACTGACCATGCTCCAGGCGTAGCTCAGGCTGGTGCCTTCGGGATCGGCGCTAGTGGCGCCGTCGAGCGAGACGGTGTAGCCGGTGGCGGCCGACAGGGTGCTCGCGCCGGACGCGCCCGGCTCGTTGCTGACCGAAGCCAGTACGACGGTTTGCGGGGCGCGGTTGCTGGCCTGGAATACGTAGATGGTGTCGCTGTAAGCGCCCTTGGGGTCGGCGCCGTGCGCGGCCACCTTGTACTGGCCGGGGGCATCGAGCACGAAGCGGCCCGTCGCGCCGGCCACAGTGAGCGCGGCGCTGCTGGCGGCCGGCTTTTCAAGCATGGTCCAGGTGGTGGTGACCACGTCGCCGTCGGCGTCGGTGCTGCCGCCGGCGTCGAGCACGACGGCCGCGCCAACATTGAGTACCTGGGCCGGCTTGGTGGTGCTCGCGCCGGTATAGCTTGCGGTGACGACGATGTTGGCAACCGGAGGCGCATTCGGCTTGATCTGGATGCGCGCGCTTTTGGTGGCGTAGGCGCCCCTGGCATCGGTCACGCGCAGGTCAAATACATAGCTGCCGGCAACATCGGGCTTGACGTTCCGGGCCCCGGCGCTGCTCGAGGCGAGCACCAGCGTGCTGCCGGCCGGCTTGGCGCTGATCGACCAGCGGTAGCTCAGGGCGTCGCCGTCAGGATCGGTGCTGGTAAGCCCGTTCAGGTTGATATTGCTGCCCGCGATCGCGCTGACATCGGCGCCGATTACCGCGCTCGACTCGAACACGCCCGACAGCAGCACGGTCGGCGCGGGCGCCGCGTTGGCGGCGGGCCGCGCGGCCGGTGCCGGCGCGCTGTCGCCGCCGCATCCCGACAGCACGGCCATGGCAAGAGCGGCGCCGCTCGCCAGTCGCCCGAAGGCGCTCATACGGAAATATTTCATATTTTTTAACGTAGAGAAATGGATAAGGCGTGGATCATACCTTGCCAATTGTTCAACAAAACTGCTTATTTATTGCTTTTGATCAAATAGATGCGCCATGCCTTGAAAGCCGACATTCTTCAGGCCGAAAAAAAGCCGGCCATCGCGAGATGGCCGGCTTTTAGCAATCCAGGACGATTTAGCGCGTCAAGACATAAAACTTCGCGCCAGCGCCAGTCGACAGGCTGGTGACCGTCTGGACCAGCGCTACCTGCTTGCCCGTCGAGCTATGGTAGATCTGGATGCCATAGCTTTGCTGGCCGGCGATCAGCGGCAGCGTCAAGTCGGTGTCCGGCTGGAACAAGGCGCCGACGTAGCGCTTGTAGCTGGACTGGTAGGTCTTGCTGTTGTAATCCGGGTAGCTGCCTGCCACATAGGACATGACCAGCGTTTCCTCATTGTGCGCCGAATGGCTCAGCGACTGCATCATGCCCGTGTACGACAGCCGGCCGGCGGCAACCAGGGTATCGGTACGGTAATAAGCGCCACTCGATGTGAACAGCAAGTCGTCGTTCTCGCTCAGGTAAATAGACGACACATAGTCATAGTTGTAGGCTGACGAGCCGGTGTTGCCAACCTTGCCGGTCAGCGCATCGATATCGGCGTAGTACATATAACCGGACGACGAAGACGCATACAGGTAGGTGCGATTCTTCAGCCCCGAATACACGCCGCGGTAGTTACCGTACAGCGAAGAACTGGTCGAGCCCAGCGTGCTGGTCAGGTCCACGCCGGTACGGCCGTCGATCACGGCCACGCCCGTCCCGTACGAATTGTAGTTGGAGCGCCCCAACAGCTGGACGATGGCGCCATTGTTGACCAATGCTTCGCTATAGTTTTGGTCGGTGCTGGTCGAATGCAGCAAGGTGCCCGCTTCCAGGTCCACCAGCGACACGATGCCTTCTTGCATCACTACCGCCAGTTTGCCGTTCGGGCTCAGGCTGACTGACTTGCCGGGAAACGGCAGCAGGACGGTTTTGATCAGGCCAGTGAACGGATCGACGATCTTGACCGTATTCGGATTGGTCGCCAGGATGACCAGCTTGTCGAGGCCCTTGCTGTAGCGCGACTCCAGCGGCGCGAACGCCAATTCAACATTGGCCGCAAAAGCGCTCAGCGCGCGCACGGTGACATACGCAATATTGCTGTGCACGCCATCACTGACGGTCAGCGACAACACGTAATTGCCGGCCAGATCCGGGGTGAACGACAGCGCCGGCGACGACGGCGCGGCAATGGCGGCGCCCGAGCCGGCCGGGGCCGAATCGACTGCCCAGGCGTAGGTCAGCGCCGTGCTGTCGTCGTCAAAGCTCATCGCGCCCGACACCGTTGCCGTGCCGCCCACCAGGACGGTGGCAAAACTCTTGTCGGTCACCGCGACCGGGGAAAACGTGCCGGCCTGGAAGGTCATCGATTTTTCCGAGAACGCGCCCGACGGGTCCGTCACGCGCAGCAGCACAACATAACTGCCGGCCAGGTCGGTCGTCATCTGGACCGTGGCGCCGGTCGTGGCCGACAAGGCTGCCGCGCTGGCGGCAGGTTTGCCCGTCAGGCTCCAGGCGTAGGTCAGCGTGTCGCCATCGGCGTCGACGCTACCCGCGCCGCGCAGCGTGACGGCGGTGTTGAGCGGCAGGCGCACTGCCGGGCCGGTCTGGATCGCGGCCGGGGCGGCGTTGGTCGAAATGGTGGCGAACGGGCTGCGGTTATTCACGGTAATCGTGGTCAGGTAAGAGCTCAGCGCACCGGCACTATTGGTGGCGCTCATCTTGACCACATACTCGCCCAGCAGGTCCGGGATGATCTGGCTGGTGTAGCCGGTGGCGCTGCTCAGCACGGCATTGCTGCCGGTCGGCTTGCTCACTACGCTCCAGGCCATGCTCAAGGCACCGCCGTTCATATCGTAGCTGCCGTAGCCGTCGAGCGAGACGATATAACCGGAGTTGACATTGAGCTTGCCATTGCCGGCGGCGCCCGGGGCGACGGCCGACGACACCACCACCGTTTGCGGGGCGGTATTGTCGACATTGAAAACGTAAATGGTGTCGCTGTAGGCGCCGCGCTCGTCCACGCCATGGGCGCGCACCTTGTACAGGCCGGGCAAGTCAGTCACGAAGCGGCTGACAGCGCCATCCACGGTCAAGCCGGCCAGGCTGTTGGACGGTTTTTCCAGCAGCGTCCAGCTGGTCGTGACGACGTCGCCGTCGGCATCTTTGCTGCCGCGCGCGTCGAGCACCACGATCGCGCCGGCGTTGAGCGACTGGGTGGGGCTGGTCGTGGTCACGCCCGTATAGGCGGCGGTGATGACGACATTGGTCACCGGCGCGGCATTGTCGCGCACCAGGATCGTCACTTTTTTCTCTGAATAAGCGCCCTTGCTGTCGGTCACGCGCAAGGTGATGACGTAGATGCCGGCCACATCGGGCACGAGCGTCTGCTTGACCGCGGTGTCCGCGGCCAGCACCAGCGCGCTGGTGGCAGGTTTGCTGGTGATCGACCATTTGTAGGTCAGCGCGTCGCCGTTGGCGTCGGCGCTGCTGCTGCCGCTCAGGATCAGTTCACCGCCCGTATTGGCGCTGACGTCCGCGCCCGAACCACCGGCCTCGACCATCCCGGACAGCAGCATGGTCGTCACCGGCGGCGTATTGACGGCCGCCGGCGCGTCATTGCCGCCGCCGCCGCCGCAACCGGATACCAGGGCGGCCACCAACGCCGCACCCATGGCCCAACGGCCGCTACGGCCCAGGAAAGTCGAAATGAACATGTGTATTTAACTATAAGAAATAAATGGAAGGCGGATCATACCTTAACCATTGTTTAACAAATAACTTTTTTAAACCCAACGGTTAAAAAAAAGCCCGGAAGCTTGCGCGTCCGGGCCGATCATGGTTTTTTCGTTACTTTTATTACATCACGCCTTGGCTTCGCCGCCCAGCGCTTCGACCAGGTCGGTCATCAGCTTGGACAATTCGCCCGTCATCAGCATCATGTCATTGTCAAAACGCTCTTCATCGTTGCGCGTGCTGGCGTCGCTTTCCTTGATCACGTCCAGCGGCTTGATGCCCTTGATCGCCAGCGATTCGGTCAGCACGAACGAGATCTTGTCGTTCCACGTCATGGCAAGGCGCGTGCATTGCTTGCCGGCGGCGATGTGGCGGCGGATATCGTCCACTTCCAGCGCGTGCTTCACATAGCGCACGGCCGCCTTGCTCTCGCCGGTGGCGCGCAATTCGGTATCCTGGTCGACCGTAAAGCCGACCGGCGCCTCGTCCGTTTCCAGCCAGGCCGTCATCACGGCCACCGGCGAGCGCTGCACGCGCAAGCTTTCCAGCGGCATACGGTCGACCGCTTTCAACAGCAGCTTGATGACTTCATCGGCCTTGCCCGGGCTGGCCGCGTCTATCACCAGCCAGCCGTTGACCGGATCGATCCAGGTCCAGACATTGCTGCGGATGCTGAACGCGCGCGGCAGCAATTCGTCGGCCACGCGCTCCTTGAGTTCCTTCATGGCCTTTTTGCCCGGCGCGAAACCCTGGGCTTCTTCCATCTCGGCAGCCTTGGCCTTGGCGACCTGGTTGATCACCGAGCTTGGCAGCAGCTTTTTCTCGGTGCCCAGCAAGATCAGCATTTGTTTGTTGACCACGTGAACCAGGATGCCGTTGCCGCGCGGCGAATCCCAGCCTTGACGCAGCAATTCGTTGCTGTTGGCCGGCACGAAGCTCTGTGGCGCCAGCGCCGCTTCGAGTTGTTCAGGGGTAAATGCCCATGGTGCGGGCAGGCGATAAATCTGAAGATTCTTGAACCACATGTGCGTTTGCCTTGTTTCAGTCGATATTTCCAGCGGAACGACATTTTACACGGTCGGGTAGGCGAACCGGCAGGTGCGCTTGTCCAACTGTGGTGCCGTCGAATAACTTTTTAACGCATTCGTTGTTGACTTCACTCACACCGATGGGAACAGTTCCGCCTGCGCATTGCCGCCGGCATCAAGGCCGGACAAGTCGGTCAGCGTCGACATCCGCACGCCCAGCAGCCGGATCTTTTTTTCAAACGGGACGCGCCTCAGGCAGTCGCGCGCGGCCTTGAGGATGGTCAGCGGGTCAGCGGTGTTGCGCGGCAGCGTGATGTCGCGCGTGACGGTGGTGAAGTCCTCGAACTTGAGCTTGATGCCGACCGTCTTGCCGGCCAGCGCATGTTTTTTCAGGTCGTCGGCCACGCGCTCGCACAGCGCCTCGAATTTGGCCGACAGCACCTGCCGGTCCGTTACCACTTGCAAGTCGCGCTCGAACGTCACCTCGCGGCTGACCGACTTGGTTTCCGAGGTGGTGCGCACCGGGCGCTCGTCCACACCGTGCGCCACGCGCACCAGCCACGCGGTATAGACTTCGCCGAAGTGGGCGCGCAGCAGGTGCACGTCGGCGCCGGCCAGGTCGCCAATGGTGGCGATGCCCAGGTTGTTGAGCTTTTCGCGCGCCTTTGGTCCAATGCCGTTGATCTTGTGGGCTGGCAGCGGCCACACGCGCGTCTGGACGTCTTCGGGCGACAGGATGGTCAGGCCGTTCGGCTTTTCCAGGTCGGAGCAAATCTTGGCCAGCAGCTTGTTGGGCGCCAGGCCAATCGAGCATGACAGGCCCGTGGTGTGCGACACCAGTTCCTTGATTTGTTGGGCGACGGCGGGGGCGCGCGCGCCGAATTCGGTCAGGTCGATGTAGATTTCATCGATGCCGACGTTTTCGATGATGGGCGCCACGTCCGCAACGGCTTGCTTGAACATGCTGGAAAACTTGCGGTAGGCGTCAAAATCGGTTGGCAGCAAGATGCTGTCCGGGGCCAGCTTGGCCGCCTTCATGATGCCCATCGCCGAAAACACGCCGAGCGCGCGCGCCTCGTAGGTGGACGTGGTGACGACGCCGCGCCCGACATAGTCGCGCATCAGGGCGAACTGGCGCCGGCCGTCGGCCTGCACCACTGGATGCTGGTCGCGCCCGCCGCCGATGACAACCGCCTGGCCGCGCAGCTCCGGATACTTGAGCAATTCGACGGACGCGTAGAAGGCATCCATGTCGAGATGGGCGATGTAGCGTTGCGGCTCGCAGGCGGGGACGGGAGTGGGAAGGTTCACGATGGGGGCGAAGTACTGTGATTACATACAGTATCGCTTACCGCGCGCAATGTTGCAAGAGCTTGCCGTTTGCACCATCGTAGGGCGGAAAAGCGGCAGGCCTTATGCCCTACCTCAGGTGGCTGCGCAGGAACAGCGACACGCTGTCGGCAAACTCATCCACGCTGACCTTGGCCGCCTTGTACTTCCAGCGCTTGAGGTACCAGTCCTGGAACAGGGCCAGGATATGGGCGGCGATCAGCGTCGTATTTCCCTCGGGCAGCGGGCGCAGCTCGTCGAGCAACTGCGCGATCAGCGTCTGGATCGACAGCTCCGAGTTTTTCGCCATGTTGCGCTGGTCGAAATGGAGCACGCGCGAATCCATGTAGACGAAATAAAACCACGGCTGCAATATCTCGGACAAATAAATCGTCCCGCGCACGAGCGACTCGAGCCGCTCGCGCGGATCCTCGATGTGGGCAAACATGCGCGGCAGCTCGTAGGTTGTCTGGCGCACCACATCCTCGATCATCTCGGCCAGTTGGTCCTTGCCTTCGATATAGCCGTATAGCCCGCCCATCGACAAACCCGTCTCGCGGCACAGGTCGCGCAGGCTCATGGCGCGAAAACCCACCTCGTTGGCGAGCCGGAACGTCGCGACGAAGATTTTTTCCATGTTTTCAAGCGCCGGCTTGCGCCGCTTGACGCCAATGCGCTCGGCATGGCGGTCGACCAGATAGGCCCAGATCGTCTCACCGTTGAGCGGCGTCATGGTCTGGAATTGATCGAAGTCGAAACGTCTGGACTGGATACTTGCCATATTGCGCTCGCCGTGGCCTTAAGTTGGTTCCCAGCACGATTATATCGCTTTAAAACCACAGATAAGTTCTGGTCAGAAAAGAACGAGCGCACTTATTGCGCTGCGTCATGCTTTTTACGGAATAGGGTGCTAAATTCAAAAAACCGAGCGCTCGCTCTAATTTGAAACATAATTTCCAGGCTTGCATGAGCGGAAAGATCTGGTGAGCTCGGTAACACGAAGGAATGTGCGGCTTGAACCGCACAACTTCAGTTCCAGTAGTCGACTTCAATTCTAAAAAACCATCAGGAGACAAAATGAAGAATCGCTTTTGGAAGTGCGCATCCGTAGTCCTCGCAGCAGCGCTCGCCGTGCCTGCCCCATCCTGGGCACTGGGTTACACCCAGACCAAGTACCCCATCGTCCTCGTTCACGGCCTGTTAGGCTTCGACAACATTGGCCCCGTCGAGTATTTCTACGGCATTCCCTCATCGCTGCGCAGCGGCGGCGCGACGGTCTACACCACCAGCGTGTCGGCCGCCAACAGTACCGAAGTGCGCGGCGAACAGCTGCTGCTCCAGGTCAAGCAAATCATTGCCGCCACCCGCCTGGAAAAGGTCAACCTGATCGGCCACAGCCACGGCGGGCCGACCAGCCGCTATGTCGCCTCGGTGCGTCCCGACCTGATCGCCTCGGTCAGCTCGGTGGCCGGCGTAAACAAGGGCTCCAAAGTGGCCGACATCGCGCTTGGCCTGGTGCCGGGCGTGACCAGCACGCTGGCCAACGCCGTGGCATCCCTGCTCAGCTTTTTGTCGGGCAGCGGCGGCCTGCCGCAAAACGGCCGCGCCGCATTGACCTCGCTGTCCACCGCCGGCACCGCCGCCTTCAATGCGCGTCATCCGGCCGGCCTGCCGACCACGGCCTGCGGCGAAGGCGCGTATGTCGTCAACGGCGTGCATTATTTCTCCTGGAGCGGCGGCAAGAGCTGGACCAACGCACTCGACGCGCTGGACCCGATCTTCCTGCTCACCGGCGCGGCCATCGGCGAAAAGAACGACGGCCTGGTCGCCAGCTGCAAGAGCCACCTCGGCCGCACCATCCGCGACGACTACGGCATGAACCACGCCGATGAAGTCAACCAGCTGATCGGCATCGTCAACCTGTTTGAAACGAGTCCTGTCACGGTGTTCCGCCAGCAGGCCAACCGCCTGCAGGCACTGGGCCTGTAGGGGCTTGCCATGGCCGCCTTGAGCAGATTGACCAAGCTGGGGGCGCTCTTGCTCGCCGCCGGCCTGCTGTATGGCATGTTCGCGCGGCCGGACCTTCCCGCGCCCGCGGACAAGGTGCGGCAGGAAGCCGATCCGTTTGCGTTCGTGCGCTCGATGGAGGGCACGCGGCCCGACGGCGACATCAAGCAAAGCGCCGACGGCGACCTGGTGGTAGACGCCGAACTGGGACACCTGTTCGACTACTACCTGGCCGGGCTGGGCGAGAAAGACCTCGGTGCGATTCGCGCCGAGATCGAACGTGAGCTGGACCGGCGCCTCAAGCCTGGTCCGGCTGCGCAGGCCAAGCGCCTGCTCGCCAGCTATCTCGAGTACAAGCGCGCGCTGGTCGACGTCGAGCAGCAGATGGTCGCCACCAGCGACATGGCCAAGTCGGCGCGCGCGCGCCTGGAGGCGACGCAAAAGCTGCGCGCGCGCTTCTTTACGCCGGCCGAGAGCGCGGGCCTGTTCGGCTTTAGCGACGCCTACGACCTCGATGCGCTGGCCCGCGTCGACATCAGCGTCGACCCGAAGCTGACGGCCGAACAAAGGGCCGAAAAGCTGGCCGCGCTCGACAAGAAGCTCTCGCCTGCGATGCGCGCGGAACGCGAGGCGCCCACCCGGGTCCTGCGGACCGAGGAAAGCGTGCAGAAAATGCGCGAACAGGGCGCCAGCGACGATGAAGTGTATCGGGTGCGGGCGGCCGCGTTCTCGCCCGAAGGGGCCAGCCGCCTGGCGCAGCTAGACCGCGAGGAAGCGGACTGGAAGCTGCGCATTGCGGCCTACAAGACCGACCGCGCCGCGCTGCAACCAGGCGCGGAAGCGATGCTGCAGCAGTTACGCAGCAAATACTTCAGCGAAGAGGAACAGCGGCGCTTGGGGGCATACGAGTAGCCGCGTTGTGGGTAGGCGCGTTGCAGGTAGCCGCATGTAAAGGCGCCAAGCGGCGCCGCGCAGGAAAAAAGGGACGTGTGGCTAGCCACCCGTCCCTTTTCACATGCTTTTGTTACCATGTCAGCCGCAGCGTGTACTTGCCGCTCGCGGTGTCCGTACCGCCGCTGGCGGCGGGGTGCTGCCACCACTTAGTGCCGCGGTGGCGTCGACAATGCCCGCGCCGCAGCCGCCGCACGCCGCCGGAAAGGCGCGCGCGGTCGACTTGAAGGTGCTCTCGATCTGGTCGGCGTCAGACCCGGGGTTTTCGAGATCATCAGCGCCGCGACGCCGGCCACATGGGGCGCAGCCATCGAGGTGCCCTGGTAAAAAGCATAGCTGTCGGCGCCCGGCGTCGTGGTGCCGGCATTCAGGGTCGACAGGATGCCGCCGCCAGCCGTGCGCGCGTCGCCGCCGGGAGCGGCCACGTCGACCACGGCGCCATAGTTCGAGTAGTACGCCCGTCCCCCGGAGCGGTTGGTGGCGGCCACCGCAACCACGCCGGAGCAGTTTGCCGGGTTGGCGCCGCTGGCGTCGGCGTTCGAGTTACCGGCCGCGACCACCACCACCGTGCCGCGCGAACGGGCGCTGTTGATCGCGTTTTGCGAGGTGTTGGCGCAGGCGCCGCCGCCGCCTAGCGACATGTTGATCACGCGCGCCGGATTGGCGTTGGCGGGCACGCCGCTGACGGCGCCGCCGGAAGCCCAGATGATGGCGTCGGCAATGTCGGACGGGTAGCCGCCGCACTTGCCCAGCACCCGAACCGGGACGATTTTTGCGTTGAAGGCTACGCCCACGCCATTGTTGGTTTTGGCGGCGATCGAACCGGCGACGTGGGTGCCGTGCCAGCTGGAGTTTGATGCGCCCGAACCGGCGCCGCACTGGCCGGCGACGGTGGCGTCGCCCGGGTCGCTCGGGTCGGCGTCGCGCCCGTTGCCGTCGGCGGCCAGGGGCAATGCGGCGATCAGGGCCGCTACGCAGAGCTGCAACAACGATGGGCGATGCGAATGCTGTTCATGAAAAAGCAAAGGCGGCGCGCCATTCCCCACCATCCCCGGAGTGGACGGGGCATCAATGAAATTGAACAATTTTGGGTTTTTTTCGCAAAGCACTTGCGCACTTTGAAAAAAATAGTATATGATTCGGCCTCTTCAGACGAGGTGACAATCGTCGGATGCAGTCTCTGAATAGAAGTGTGCGGGCGCTTAGCTCAGTTGGTAGAGCGGAGCCCTTACAAGGCTTAGGTCGGGAGTTCGAGCCTCTCAGCGCCCACCAGATCAGAGACGTGGCATCATGATCAGCAGTACCGATCAGATTAATACGGAGTGGTAGTTCAGTTGGTTAGAATACCGGCCTGTCACGTCGGGGGTCGCGGGTTCGAGTCCCGTCCGCTCCGCCAGCATCAAGAAAAGGGCCCGATTCGTCGGGCCCTTTTTGCATTTGTCCATCCTCCTGCATGCCCGGCTCTCGCCTCGGCCCTACGCTCCTTGCCCGTGTGACGTTTTTAGCACCACGCGGCGCGAATCTGCTGCGCCGGCCATCCCCGTGGCGCATAATCAAACCCATCTACGTTCTTGCCGGAGCTCCCTTGATTTTTGGATTGTTCAAGCCGCAACCCCTGTCCCCGCGCCAGGCCAGCCTCAAGCTTTGTCCGCTGTTTGATTCGCTCACGCCGCTGGAACTCAAGATTGTCGACGGTCTCATGCACGAGCGCCGCTTCCTGGGCGATGAAATCGTTTTCGACGAAGGCGAGGAAGGCCAGGCGCTGTATCTGATCACGGCCGGACGCGTGGTCATCAGCCAGGCGCACGACAGCGCCTTTCGCATGGTCGCCGAACTCGGTCCCGGCGCCGTATTCGGCGACCTGGCGCTGCTCGACGATACGGCCCGCAACGCCCAGGCGCGCGCCGTCGGCCAGCTCGAAGTGGCAGTCTTCTTCCGCGCCGACTTTCTCGGGCTGATGGAAACGGACGCCAAGATCGGCTACAAGATCGCGCTCGCGCTGGCGCGCCTGATCGGGCAGCGCCTGCGCGAGTCGATGGGCGGCGCGGCGCTGGAGGAGGCGCTGTGATGTACGCGCGGCGCGCCGGGCCGGTGGTATGGGCCGGCATCATCGCGGCCACCATCGTGCTGCTGATGCTGCTCGAGCACATGATGTGGCTGGCGATCCCTTTCCTGTTCGGCACCATCCTGTACTACATCCTGCTCGGCCCGATGCAGCGCCTGATCCGCCTCGGCGTGGGCCAGGACCTGGCCGCGCTGACCGTGGGCGGCGGCTTTTTTGCGCTACTTTCACTGGTCGTGGTGGCCGCGTTTTCATGGAGCGATTCGGCCGCCGACTCGTGGCAGGCACTGATCGGGCACTATCTGGAGGGCGGCGTGGCCTTCGTGCGCAACTCGATGCACCTGCTGGAGGCGAAGTTCCCGGTGCTCGAACAGATCCACCTGACCTCGGTCGTCAACAAGCGCTTCAAGCTATTTACCGACAACTTCGCGCAGCAGCACCTGGCCGGCATCGTCGTCGCCACCGCGGGCTGGCTGCCGTCGCTGCTGCTGGCGCCCTTCCTGACGTATTTTTTCCTGCGCGACGGCGCCAAGTTTGAAAAATTCCTGGCGCGCGCGGTGCCCAATGCGTTCTTCGAGCGTACGCTGTTCCTGCTGCATGAAGTGGACCAGACCGCGCGCCGCTATTTCGTCGGGCTGATCAAGCTGACCATCATCGACACCATCATGCTGGCGCTCGGACTGTGGGCAATCGGCGTGACATCGCCCCTGGCGTTGGGGCTGATGTCGGCGCTGCTGGCCTGGGTGCCGTTTGTCGGCTCGATCCTCGGCTGCGTGATGGTGGTGGTGGTGGCCTCGACCGACGCGCCGGCCGACCCGCTGATCGCCTATAGCGCGATCGGGGTGTTCATCGCGGTGCGCCTGCTTGACGACTTTATCTTCATGCCCATGACGCTGGGGCGCAGCCTGCAGATCCATCCCCTGATGACGGTGGTGATGATTTTTGCGGGGGGCACCGTGGCCGGCGTGGCCGGCCTGATGCTGGTGCTGCCGATCCTGGGCGTGGTGATGGTGATCGGCGAGACGCTCGGGATGCTGATCACCGACCCGCGCCTGCGCGCCCGGCATCGCAACGCAATGGCGCTCAGGCGCAAGCAGGCCAGTGCCGATCTGGTCGATTAGCCCGTATACATCGTCCCCGGTGACTCACAGCGTCACTTTTTGCGCGCGCAGCAAGGCGTCGAACTCCTCGCCCGGCATCGGCCTGGCGAATAAATATCCCTGCCCGTAGTCGCAGCCCGCCGCGAGCAGCAAATCGCACTGCTGCTGCGTTTCCACCCCTTCGGCGATCACGCGCAGGCCCAGCTTGTGGGCCATGACGATGATCGCTTCCGACAAGGCCATGTCGCTGGTGTTGGGCGCCAGGTTGCGGGTGAACGAACGGTCGATCTTCAGGTAGTCGATATCGAATTTCTTCAGGTACGACAGCGACGAATAGCCGGTGCCGAAATCGTCCAACGCTACCTGGATGCCGGCGTCGCGCAGCGCCAGCAGCTTGTCGGTCACGCCGGTGCTGGCGTCAAGCAGCAAGCCCTCGGTGATCTCGACCACGACCGCGTCGCCGTCGAGCCCGAGCGCGTCCAGATGCGCGAACCAGCCTTCGTAACCCTTGCCCTCGCGCTGAAATTCGAGCGGCGACTGGTTGACGCTGACTTGAAAGCGCGCATTGTGCTCGGCCCGCCAGCGCTGGACCCAGCGTGCCGACTCCTTGAACACCCACTCGCCAATGTCCAGAATCAGCCCGCTCGCCTCGGCCAGCGGGATGAATTCCATCGGGCTGACCAGCCCGCGCTGCGGATGCTGCCAGCGGATCAGCGCCTCGGCCTTGTGGATGCTCCCGGTCTTCAGGTGGACGATGGGCTGGAAGAACACGCGGAACTGGTCGCCCTTGAGGGCGCTCCTCAAGTCATTGGTCAGCCGCATGCGGTTGAGTGCCGCGACCTGCAAGGCCGGCGTGAAGTAGCTGAAGCGGTTGCGCCCGGCACCCTTGGCCGCGTACATGGCCTGGTCGGCGTGCTTGAGCAGGTCGTCGATGTCGCGCGCGTCGTCCGGATACAGCGTGATGCCGATGCTGGCCGAGACAAACGCCTGCTCTTCGCCAAGCTGGAACGGCGCCTGCAGGACGTCGAGGATTTTCTGGGCAATCACGTCCACCGGCGAGACCGCCGACAGGTCCGACAAAATCACCGTGAACTCGTCGCCGCCCAGGCGCGCCACGGTGTCGGTCTCGCGCACGCAGGAGCGGATCCGGCGCGCGGCGTCGATCAGCAGGATGTCGCCCTGGTGGTGGCCGAGCGTGTCGTTGATTTCCTTGAAATGATCGAGGTCGATGAACAAAATCGCAATGCGCTGTCCATCGCGCCGGCTTTTCATGATGTCGTGCTCAAGGCGGTCGTGGAACATGCGCCGGTTGGGCAGTTCGGTCAGCGGATCGAAGTTGGCCTGCTGCCAGATCATCGCTTCCGACTTTTTTTGCTCCGTCACGTCTTCGATCATGCACAGGTGGTGCGGCTGGGCGTCGCTGGCCGTTTCGATTTTCGCGATCGACATGTCGACCCACACCACCGAGCCGTCCGGGCGCAGCAGGCGTTTGCTGGTCTTGAAGCCGACGGCGGCGCCTTCGCTCAGCTGCGCCATCAGCATGACGTCGTCGGCCATGTCGTCCGGGTGCGAGATGTCGGTCCAGTGGCCGCTCTTGATCTGCTCGAAGCTGCGGCCGGTGATCTCGGCGTAGCGCGGATTGACGTCCTTGAATTCGCCGGTGCGCGAGTCGATCAGCGCAATGCCCATCGGCGCCTCTTCGAACATGGTGCGAAAGCGCTGCTCGCCCTTGCGGATGGCGTACTGCGCGCGGCGCCGTTCGCGCGCCAGCAGCCACACGTGCACGCCGGCGCCGGCAAACAGCAGCACGGTGGCGCCGATCAGCACCCGGTACAGCCACGCCATCGTGTTCGCCATCGGCGAACTTTGGTACAGGAAGCCGTCGTACGTGACCCCGCGCGGCAGCATGCCCAGGTCGGCGTAGGAATCGGCGATGTGGCGCCAACGGTCCGGATTCATGTAGCCGATTTCAACCAGCACCGGCTGCACCAGCGCGACCATCTGGCGCGCCTCGAACAGCAGGTGCTGGCGGTCATGGCGCGTGGTGTATTTGGCGATGATCAGGTCGGCCATTTCCTCCTGGTGCGCCATGGCATAGGCCCAGCCCTTCATGCTGGCGGCGCGAAACGCCTTCACGCGCGCCGGATGGGCGGCGATTTCGCGCTCGCTGGTAAACAGGTTGTCGCCGTAATAATCGATGCCCGCCGCGCGCGGGCTGTAGACGTCGTAGGCGAAGCCGAGCCGGTCCAGGTAGTCGGGCTCGTTGGTGACGTAGGCCGACATCGCCTCGACCTTGCCGCTCATCAGGTCGCTGATATTGTAAGTATGCTCGACCCGTACCAGGCTCTTGACGGGCACGCCCTCCTTGGTCAGGAAGGCAATCAGTTCATCGGCCTGGGTGAGCTCGTCGACGAGCGAGCCGATCATGACGCGCTTGCCCTTGATGTGGCCGATCCCCGCCTGGTCGCGGTGGCGCACCAGCAGCACGTAGGGCGAATGCTGGAGGATCACGCCCAGCACGACCAGCGGCTTGCCGGCGGCGCGCGCCAGCAGCAGGCTGCTGCTGCCCACGCCATAGTCGGCGCTGCCGTCGATCACGCGCCGCTCCGGTTCGCCGCCATCGCGGCCTTCGGCGATGGTCACGTCGAGCCCGGCGTCGCGGTAAAATCCTTTTTCGACGGCGGCATAATAGCCGGCGAACTGGAACTGGTGGGTATGCTTGAGCTGGAGCGTGACTTTGTCCTGCGCGTGCGCCGGCAGGCATGCGCACAGGGCGAACGCGGCAGCGATGGACGCGCTCGGCCACAAGGACAGGCAGCGCCGCAACAGGAACAAAGATGTCATCAAACGGTACGCATTCTCGGATGGTGCACTATGGCAACCTAACATCCGATTGTACGATTGTTCGTTACAGAACAGGCGAAAAACCCGATCCGCCGTGCATGACAACAACGGCTTGCCAAAAAATCAAACCGGGGTCAGACCACTTTTGCAGTTTTGCAAAAGTGGTCTGACCCCGGTTTGATGGCAACGCTATTTGCGGCCGGGGCGCGCTTTGGCGGCGGGGGCTGCAGCGACCTTGTGACGCGTTTTGATGGTCGACAGGATCGAGGCGCGCACCTTCGATTCGGGCGAGATGAACGGCGTGGGCGCACTCGCGCGCTCGGTCTTGCGCTTGGGCGCGGCGGCGAACTTGTCGAGCGTGCCGGCGCCGGAGGTCTGGCGCTTGCGCTCGCCCGCAGCCAGGCCGCCGTCTTCGGACGCCTGCCAGCTCGGCACCAGGTGCCGGTCGCCATTGCCGATCAGGTCGCCACGGCCCATCTTGACCAGCGTCTCGCGCAGGATCGGCCAGTTGGCCGGGTCCTGGTAGCGCAAAAAGGCTTTGTGCGCGCGCCGCACCTTGCCGCTTTTGGCGGTCTCGACGACCTCGGAATCGGCCGTCACCTTGTGCAGCGGATTCTTGCGCGAATGGTACATGGTCGTTGCCATGGCCATCGGCGTGGGCATGAAGGTTTGCACCTGGTCGAGCTTGAAGTTGTTTTTCTTTAGCCACAGCGCCAAATTGAGCATGTCTTCATCGGTTGTGCCCGGGTGGGCGGCGATGAAGTAGGGAATCAGGTACTGCTTCTTGCCGGCTTCCAGCGAGAAACGGTCGAACATTTCCTTGAACTCGTCATAGGCGCCGATGCCCGGCTTCATCATCTTGGACAGCGTGCCTTCCTCGGTGTGCTCGGGCGCAATCTTGAGCAAGCCGCCCACGTGGTGGGTAACCAGTTCTTTGACGTATTCGGGCGAACGCACGGCCAGGTCGTAACGCAAGCCCGAGCTGATCAGCACTTTTTTGATGCCTGGAATGGCGCGCGCCTTGCGGTACAGCGAGATTAGTTTGCTGTGGTCGGTACCCAGATTGACGCAAATGGTCGGATACACGCACGACAGGCGGCGGCACGATACCTCGATCGCCTTGTCTTTGCAGGCGAGCCGGTACATGTTGGCGGTTGGCCCGCCCATGTCGGAAATGGTACCCGTAAAACCCTTGGTCTTGTCGCGGATATGCTCGATTTCGCGCAGGATCGACGGCTCCGAGCGGCTCTGGATGATCCGCCCTTCATGCTCCGTGATCGAGCAAAAGGTGCAGCCGCCAAAGCAGCCGCGCATGATGTTGACCGAAAAGCGGATCATGTCCCAGGCCGGAATCTTGGCCTTGCCGTAGCTTGGATGCGGGGCGCGCGCGTAATTCATGTCGTACACGCCGTCCATTTCATCCATCGCCAGCGGCAGCGGCGGCGGATTGATCCAGACGTCGCGCTCGCCGTGCGCCTGCACGATGGCGCGCGCATTGCCGGGGTTCGATTCCAGGTGGAACACGCGCGAGGCGTGCGCGTACATGACCGGGTCGTCCTTGACCACGTCGTACGCCGGCAGGCGCACCACGGTCTTGTTGTGCTGCTCGCGCAGCATGGCCTGGCGCTCTTCGCGCGTCATGATGCGGATCGGCTTGATGACCTCAAGCGGCGGGGTCGAGGCGATGCCTGATGCATTTTCAGTGGCGCAGGCGGCCTTGTCTTCCTGGGCCATGGCGTACGGATCGGGAAGGGGGTCAACCTTGCCGGGCACGTCGACCCGGCTCGAATTGTGCACGCCCCAGTCCGGGCCCGGCAGCCAGCCGCCCGGGGCCATGAAGGCGGTGCCGCGCAGGTCGCGGATATCCTTGATGCTTTCGCCGGCCGCCATGCGGTGGGTCAGGTCGACCAGCGCCCGCTCGGCATTGCCGAACAGTAGCAGGTCAGCCTTGGAATCGGGCAGCACCGAGCGGCGCACCTTGTCGGACCAGTAATCGTAGTGGGCAATGCGGCGCAGCGATGCTTCGATCGAGCCGATGATAACGGGCACGTCGGGAAAGGCTTCGCGCGCGCGCTGGGCGTAGACGGTGACGGTGCGGTCCGGACGCTTGTTCGGCTCGCCGTTGGGCGTGTAGGCGTCGTCGGAACGGATCTTGCGGTCGGCCGTGTAGCGGTTGACCATGGAGTCCATGTTGCCGGCGGTGATGCCGAAATACAGGCGCGGCTTGCCCAGCGCGCGGAACGGTTCGGCCGACAGCCAATCGGGCTGGCTGATGATGCCGACCCGGTAACCCTGCGCCTCGAGCAGGCGGCCGACCAGCGCCATGCCGAAACTCGGATGGTCGATATAGGCGTCGCCGGTGACCAGGATGACGTCGCACTGGTCCCAGCCCAGGTCGGCCATTTCGGCGCGGGACATGGGAAGGAAAGGCGCGGCGGAAGCGCGGCTAGACCGCTTGGGGACGGTCGCAAACAGGTTGATTGGGGAGTTCATTGGCCGGTATTGTACCGGAAAACGCGCGCTGCCGACTCGCCCTGCCGGAAAATTCCAGACGGGGATCATGCAAAAACGTCTTGATTATCAATAACTTGTGACGTTTGCGCCACAAAAACAGGCAGCGCGGTGCAATCTGCTGCGCGATCGACTGTGCAGGCAAGCTGCACAGTTAAGGCGCGATCAGATTCCCATATTGGCGAGCATGCGCCCCAGTTCGCGCAGCGCAGGCTCAAGCCGCGGATGGTCGACCGCGAAGCGGGCGGTAAGTTCCTGGGTGCGCTCGGCCAGGCCGAAGGTCTGCGATTCGGCGTCGTCAACGGCGGCGGCGGGGGCGTCAATCGCCGTGCGCCGTTCGAGCAGGGTGCGGATGTCGCCGTCGAGCTGGCGCAGCAGCGACTGCAATTCTTCATCGATGTCGCCGGTCTGGGCCAGATTGGCGTGCAAGTCCTGCAAATGGGCTTTGAGGTTTGCTGTGTCTTGATTCAACATGTCATCCTCGATTTATGGTGTGAACTGCGTCTGCAGGTACAACTCTTCCACTTTGCTGCGCGCCCAGGGGGTCTTGCGCAAAAAAGTCAGGCTGCTCTTGACGCTCGGGTCGCTGTTGAAGCATTTGATGTCGATCTGCTTGCCCAGCGCTTCCCACCCGTAATGCTCCACCAGGCGCGTCAGGATCGATTCTAATGTAATACCGTGTAATTCCTGAACACTCATTGTTGTTGCAGTCTCCAATGTTAAGTAAAGCCATACGGGTAACTTTACACCGAAATGCCCCCGGCGACCATGCCGGGCGCGCAGGCTTATTGGGAAACATGCAGGTCGTACCGCGCGCCGTTGGCAAACAGGCACGAGCCGGAACCGAGCGTGGCACTGCTCATCGCATAGTCGCAGCGCGCAAAGCCGCCGCGGTTGCCGCTGGCATTGGCCAGGCCCTTGGACGAGTGGGGCGCGCGCGTCGCTTCCCCCTGGTAAGACTCGCCGCCTACATTGAACGAAAATTGGCCGTGCCCGTCTTCCGGATTGCTGATGATGCCCGACGTGGCCCCCATGCGCGAGGCTGCTTGGTTGCCCGGATACAGGCGGGCCGTGTAAGGCGCGCGGATCGCGGCCATCGGGATGATCGCGGTGCCCGAGGCGCTGTAGCCGCCCCCGCCGGGCATGGTCTGGTTCAGCGGCATCACGTAGCAGGCCGACAGTGCGCCACCGGTGAGGCAGACAGCAAGAACACTTTTCAAATTAAACATCATTTTCACTCCTTCAGGTTATCCATCAAGGTGCAGCTCAATGGAACCAAGTATAAGGAGGCGAAACTATTTTTCCATTTTATTCGACAAGGAATCGCGGCACGATACCTTGCAGATCTTGCCGTGCTACGCGGGACGCGCGACAGTCATGGCTGGGGCGCCGGTGCCACGCCCGCACTGCTGCGGGCATACACCAGCGCCCAGCCCAGGCTGCCCAAGGTCGCCATCAGCATGTCCTTGTGCGCGTCCCACATATCGCCCTGCTGGCCGTTGTAGGCTTCGGCGTCCTTGCCGGAAAGCGTCATGGCGACGGCCAGCTCGAACCACTCATACCAGAGGCTGGCGATCATGATGGCCGAAATGGCGATCACAAAGGCGCGCAGTGGCGTGACGACATAGCGCCGGATCACGTACGAGGCAATGCACGGCGTAAAACAGGCACCGAACATGAAATGCACCAGCCGGTCGAAGTGATTGCGCGTCCAGCCCATCGTGGCATTGATGGAAAACCCGAACAGGCTCTGGCCCCATGCATCGTAGGGCACATACGAATACAGCCAGCGCGCCGCGATCGAATGCACGGACAGGAACAAGGCCATGAAGAAAAAATCCCGGTCGCCAACCTGCAGGCGCGCGCTATAGCGCCACATCAAAAACAGGGCAAGCACGGTCAGGGAGCCATGCATTGCCTGTTCCATCGGGTCGGGCGGCTTGATCCAGGTCGCTGCGATGACGAGCAGCATGAGCGCGGTGCTGATGCGTTTGGAAGGAAACATGACGTTACGGGACAATGCCAGGCACGGTCAAGGCGGGCGCGCTCACGGAAGCAACTCGACGCCGAACTGGCGCATCACGACAGCAAACGCCACGAAACAACAGGCCGTAATGCCGACACTGGCAATGAGCGTGAGCCAGAATCCCAAACGCGGCAACAGCACGGGAAAAGCGAGGAACATCGGCAGCGTCGGTACCACGTACCAGAATGTGTACCAGGCGTGATTGGCGATCTTTTCCGGCGGCTGCTTTTCAAGATACAACCAGATCAGCGCAAGGAACGTTACCAATGGCAACGCAGCGAACAGGCCGCCGAGCCGGTCGCTGCGTTTTGCCGCTTCCGATATCAGCACGACCAAGCCTGCCGTAATCAGGTATTTTGTGACCAGCCAAGCCATATTGCCTCCTTGAGCAAAAGGCAACAGTCTACCCTTTCTCCAGACGCAAAGTGTTCCTGTTCCCGCCGCGGGGCCGGCGGGTGGCCCCGCCGCCCAACCTGCTTAGTCTTCAGGCACCTCGCCGAGCTGCACCGCATCCGGCAATTTGATGCCGTTGTTGACCACTTTCAGATTCAACCTGGCCAGGCTGCGCTTGCCGTTGCCATTGAAGCGATAGCCGAAGGACGCCGGCTCATCGCCTTGTTGCAGCACTTCGTCGCGGTTGCCGCCGGCAAGTTTGACAGAAGTAGCGGACAGCGCACTGGTGATGGCATCCTTGATTGCGCCGTCTTGCGCCGTGATCGCCAGCGTGCCGTCCACCAGTTTGGTGAAGTCGTAGTTGGTCGCAACCAGCCCCGTTGCGTTGGCGCTAATGACCGCGTACCCCACTGGCGTGATGCCATTTGCGGTACTCGTTGCGTTGGCCGAACCGCTGACCACGGCGCGCGTATCCCCATTGACGAAGCCGGTGACAGTTTGCGTAAAGACCGGATTGACCGCGCCATACAGCCGGGCCTGGTCATCGGCAGTGACGGTCAGCTGTGCCTTGCTGATGCTCAAGGCGCCATTGGTGGCTGAAATCACGTAGTTGCCATTGGCAAGCGCATTGGCATTGATCGTGTAGCTTCCGACATTGTCGCCGGCCACCAGGCCACGGCTGGCGCCGGCCGCTTCCGCAGTGAAGGTCAGCGCCGGGTCGGCGCTGCCGTAGACCTTGGTCTTGGCGTCGGCGGCAAGCGTGATCGGCCGCGCGCTGATGGTCAAGGCGCCGTTGCTTGCCGTGATCAGGTAGTTGCCGTTCCTCAGTGCATTGGCGTTGATCGTGTAGCTGCCGACATTTTCGCCGGCGCTGCGGGTGAGCGCGCCGGTGAAGCTGTCGCCCGCCACCAGGCCACGGCTGGCGCCTGCCGCTTCGACCGTGTAGGTCAGGCTCGGGTCGGCGTTGGCGTAGACCTTGGTGTTGGCGTCGGCCGTCAAGGTGATCGGACGGCCGCTGATGCTCAAGACACCGTCGAGCGCCGTGATCAGGTAGTTGCCACTGGCCAGCGCGTTGCCGTTGATGCTGTAGCTGCCGACGTTCTCGCCAGCAGCGCGCACCAGTGCACCGGCAAAGGTGTCGCCGGCGACTGCGCGAGGACAATGTAACTCTGCGGCACTGCGGTCCCATCTGCTACAGCCGCGTTCGCGAGGACGATATAGTGCTGCTGCACCGTTGCCCCTTTTGCTACGGCCTCCTTGAGAGGGCACAAGTTAGGCCTTCGCCGTCCTGACCGAAAAAAAACCGCTCCAGGTACAGAGCGGTTTTTTTACGACTGACGATCGATCAGTTGCCCACCAGCCCGCGCCGTTCCAGCAAAGGCTCGATCTTCGCATCGCGGCCGCGGAACGTGCGGAACAAATCCATCGCTTCGGCCGTGCCGCCGCGCGAAAGCAGCGTTTTGCGGAAATGGTCGCCATTCTTGCGCTGCAGGCCGCCGCTTTCGCGGAACCATTCGACGGTGTCGGCATCGAGCTTTTCGCTCCACAGGTAGGCGTAATAGCCGGCGGAATAGTCGCCGCCCATGCTGTGCGAAAAATACGTGCTGCGGTAGCGCGGCGGCACCGGCGCAAAATCGACGCCCGCCTCCTTCAGCGCGGCCGCTTCAAAAGCGAGCACGTCGCCGGGAACCTTGTCCGCGCTCAGCTGGTGCCAGCGCTGGTCGAGAATCGATGCCGCCAAGTACTCGGTGGTGGTAAAGCCCTGGTTGAATTTTTTCGATGCGGCGACCTTGTCGAGCAACTCCTTCGGCATCAAGGCGCCGGTCTTGTAGTGCTTGGCATAGTTGGCCAGCACTTCGGGCGCCGTCATCCACATTTCGTTTACTTGCGATGGATACTCGACGAAATCGCGCGGCACGTTGGTGCCCGAAAAACGGGGATATTTCACATTTGACAGCATGCCGTGCAAGGCATGGCCAAACTCGTGGAAGGCCGTCTTGACTTCATCGCTGGTGAGCAAGGTCGGCTCGCCTTTTGGCGGCTTGGGAATGTTCAAGTGGTTGGCCACGACCGGCATGTTGCCAAGCAGGCTGTTCTGGGACACGTAAGCATTCATCCAGGCGCCGCCGCGCTTGTTGCTGCGCGCGTACATGTCGGCCAGGAAGATCGCCAACTGCTTGCCGTCGGCGTCATACACGTCGAACACGCGCACGTCGTCGTTGTACACGGGCAAGTCCTTGCGTTCCTTGAAGGTCAGGCCGTACAGCTTTTCAGCGGCAAAGAACACGCCCTTGACCAGCACGCTGTCGAGCTCAAAATATGGCTTGAGCTGGTTTTCGTCAAAGCTGTAGCGCGCCGCGCGCACCTTGTCGGTATAAAACGCCCAGTCGTGCGCGGCGACCTTGAAACCGCCCTTCTCGGCGTCGATGATGTTCTGGATTTCAGCTGCTTCCTTGCGCGCGTTGGCAACGGCCGGCTTGGCCAGTTCGGACAGCAGCTTGTTGACGTTGGCCGTGTTTTGCGCCGTCTGGTCCAGCAGCGAATAGGTGGCGTAGTCCGGGTAGCCGAGCAGGGCGGCGCGTTCGGCGCGCAGCTTGGCCAGCTTGAGCACGACGGCGCGGTTGTCGAACTTGCCGCCGTGGCTGCCGCGGTTCATCGACGCGGCCAGCAGGCGCTCGCGCACGGCGCGGTTGGTCAGCACCGCCAGCGCGGGCTGGCCGGTGGTGTTCATCAGCGGCACGACGAATTTTCCTTTCAGGCCGCGCTTGTCCGCTTCGGCGGCGGCGGCGGTGATCTCGGCGTCACTCATGCCGGCAAGTTCCGTGCGCACATTGACCACCAGCGCCGAGGCGTTGGTTTCCTTGAGTACGTTCTGGCCAAAGGTGCTTTGCAGCGTGGCGATCTGGCCGTTATAGGCTTTCAGACGCTTCTTGTCTTCCGGCTTGAGGTCGGCGCCGGCCAGCACAAAGTCCTTGTTGTAGCGCTCCAGCAAAAATGCCGATTCCGGGTCGAGCCCGAGCGTGGCGCGCCGCTGGTACAGGGTCTTGACGCGCTGGTACAGCTTGTCATTGAGGAAGACGGCGTCGCTGTGCGCCGCCAGCTTGGGCGCCATCTCGCGGTCGATCGCGTCGAGCTTGTCGTTGGTATTGGCCCCTTGCAGCGACGAGAAAATGGTGCGTACGCGGTTGAGCAACTGGCCCGATTTTTCCATTGCCACGATGGTGTTGTCAAAGGTGGGCGCTTGCGCATTGTTCGCAATCGCGTCCATTTCCTTGAGGTTTTCGCGCATGCCGGCAACAAAAGCCGGCTGGTAATGGCTGTCCTTGATCTTGTCGAAGGGCGGGTACTCGTAAGGCAGCGTGCTCGCCGCAGCCAGGGGATTGGTGGCCGGCAGCGCGGCGGCGGCCGGTGCGGCCAGTGCCGCGCAATTGACCAGCGCGAGGCTGGCGGCGATGATAAGCATCTGAGGACGGTTCATGGCATCTTTCACGATCGCTAATGGTGGACTGCCGGCGGGTAGCCAGCAGCGGTCAGTCGAAGATGATATCAGGATGTTATGGAAGCGTCATGCGCAAGCGTGTATGCATGTGCCGGTGCAGGTGCAACACGGACCGGCTTCAATAATGGGGCGGACGGTCGTTGATCAGGCCGGGGCCCGATGGCGCATTGTTGCGAATGTGCTCGGCGAGCTGGTGCACCATCGCCTCGAGCTGGTCGATGCGGCGGCTTTGCTGGTACACCATCTGGTTGAGGGACTCCACCAAATCTTCGGTGTGCACGAGTTTGAGTTCAATATCGACGAAACGTTCTTCCTGGCTCACTGCACTGGCTCCTGAATGTTCTTGATCATGTTTTGGCGGTCGCCAGCAGCGCTTTCAGGCTCGCGAGGCGGTCCTTGGGCGAGAGCGTTTCTGCCTCGGTCGGCACGGCATCGCCCACATCGAGTTCCATTTCCTTGATGAAGCGCGAGACGTCGCAATGGACTTGCTCGCCGGCCCGCTTGCGCTTTTTACACCAGGTGATGTGCAAGGTGCGCTGGGCGCGCGTGATACCCACGTACATCAGGCGCCGTTCTTCCTGGATGCGCGCCGCGACGATCTCGACCGGCGCGTCCGGGTCGCCCTTGTGCGGCAGGATACCTTCTTCCACGCCGACCAGGAATACGTGCGGAAACTCCAGCCCTTTCGACGCGTGCAGGGTGGACATGCGCACCGCATCCTGCTCTTCGTCCTGGCCTTCGAGCATGCTCATCAGGGCGACCATCTGCGTCAGTTCCAGCAAGTTTTTTTCTTCGCCGGATTTGTCCTTGCCGCCATTGCCCCGTTCCTTGAGCCAGTTGACAAATTCCAGCACGTTTTGCCACTTGCTTTGCGCCGCGCGGTCTTCGAAGGTATCGTACAGATAACTTTCGTAGGCGATTTCTTTCATCATGTCGTCCAGCACGGCCGCCGCATTTTCGCCGCTGCCCGACGGGCCCGGCCGGCTGGCGCGCGATTCGAGCTGGTTGATGAAGTTGGCAAACGCGCGCAGCGGCAACAACTGGCGGTCGGGCAGCTTGGCTTCGATGCCGCCCTTGAAAGTCGCCTCGAACAGCGAGCAATTCCATTGCTTGGAAAACTCGCCCAGTACTTCCAGCGTGGCCATGCCGACGCCGCGCTTGGGCGTGGTCACGGCGCGGATAAAGGCCGGGTCGTCGCCTTCATTGGCGATCAGGCGCAGGTAGCTGATGATGTCCTTGATTTCCGCCTTGTCGAAAAAACTCTGGCCGCCGGAAATTGTGTAGGGAATACGTTCCTTGCGCATCGATTGCTCGATCACGCGCGCCTGGTGGTTGCCGCGATACAGAATGGCGTAATCGGACCACTTGTTCTTGCGCTGGAAGCGGTCGCCCGAAATCATGATCGCCACCTGCTCGGCTTCCTGCTCGTCGGTCTGCATGCCCAGCACCTTGATCGGCTCGCCCAGGCCGTGTTCGGACCACAGCGACTTTTCAAACAGCTTGGGGTTGTTGCCGATGACCGCGTTGGCTGCGGCCAGGATGCGGGTGGTGGAACGGTAATTTTGCTCGAGCTTGATGACCCGCAGGTCGGGGAAATCGTCGCCCAGCGTTTTCAGGTTTTCGACCGAGGCGCCGCGCCAGGCGTAGATGGCCTGGTCGTCGTCGCCGACGGCGGTAAACATCGGCTTTTTGCCGATACCCGTCACCAGGAGCTTGACCAGTTCGTACTGGCAGGTGTTGGTGTCCTGGTACTCGTCCATGAGCAGGTAGCGCAGGCGGCGCTGCCACTTGTCGCGGATCGGGTCGTTGTTGCGGAACAGTTCCACCGGCAGGCGGATCAGGTCATCGAAGTCGACCGCCTGGTAGGCCGCCAGCGTGGCCACGTAGCTGCGAAACACGCGCGCGGCGGTTGCTTCATCTTCGTCCTTGGCCTGCTTGATCGCGTCTTCCGGGTCGACCAGGCCGTTTTTCCACAGCGAGATCGCGTTCTGGATGCTGCGGATCAGTTGCTTGTCGGTGGTGATCGCCAAGTCCTGGACCAGGCCGTAGCAGTCGTCGCTGTCCATGATTGAAAAGCGGTCCTTCAAGCCCACGCCGGCCGCTTCCTGGCGCAGGATTTTCACGCCCAGCGAGTGGAAGGTCGACACCGTCAGCTGCTTGGCCTGGCGCGGCTGCTTGAGCAGCTTGGCAATCCGCTCCTGCATTTCAAGCGCGGCCTTGTTGGTGAAAGTCAGCGCGGCGATGGTGCGCGGATCGTAGCCGCGGTCTTCGATCAGGTGCGCGATTTTCTGGGTGATCACGCGCGTCTTGCCCGAACCGGCGCCGGCCAGCACTAGGCACGGGCCGTCCAGATACATCACAGCTTCGCTCTGGGGAGCGTTCAGGCCGAACTTGGGGGTGGTGGACATCGGGAAGGGCAGCTTTCTGGAAACAACCAGGCATTGTAGCGTATCGCTGGCGCGATGCGCCGTGCTTAGCGTTAACCGTTGGGCGGAAAAGGGCAAGGCCGGCATTGCGCCAACACTTCAAAAGCCCGACAGCGCGATCTCGCCGATCGCCCTGCGCACCTTGTAGCGAATGGCTGGCGGAATGCGCTGCGCTTTTCCGCCCTACGGTCCGTGGTAAACGTCAGGCGGAAAAGGGCCAAGCCGGCATGCCGTGACAAACGTAGGGCGGAAAAGGGCAACGCCCGCATTCCGCCAACGCCTCAAAAGCCCGACAACACGATCTTGCCAATAGCCCTGCGCCCTTCCAGCGTTGCATGCCCCCGAGCGATATTGGCCGCGTTGATCGCGCCATAACTCTCGCCCAGGGTGGTCACCAGCACGCCTTCATCAACCAGCCTCGCTACTTTATCGAGTAGCTGGTGCTGTTTGACCATGTCGGCCGTACCGAACATCGAACGCGTAAACATCAGTTCATACACCAGCGTCGCGCTCTTGGTAAACAGCTCCTCCACGGCCAGCGGCCCGACGTTCTGCACAATGCTGCAAATTTTCCCTTGCGGCGCAATCGCCGCCGCCATCGCGGCAAAGTGCTTGTCGGTCTCGTTCAGGCACAAGATAAAATCCACCGTTGGCAGCCCCAGCGCGGCCAGCTGCGCCAGCATGTCGCCGTTGTGATCGATGACATGGTCCGCCCCCAGCGTCTTGCACCACGCCGCTGACTGCGCCCGCGACGCCGTGGCCACCACCGTCAGGCGAGCCAGCTTTTTGGCCAGCTGGATCGCTATCGAACCCACCCCGCCCGCCCCGCCAATGATCAATACGCTCTTGCCTTGATCAGCGCCCTCGCTGGAGACGCCGAGCCGCTCGAACAGCGCTTCCCAGGCGGTGATGCTGGTTAGCGGCAGCGCGGCGGCCTGCTCGAACCCCAGCGTGGCCGGCATGCGCCCTACGATGCGCTCGTCGACGACGTGGTATTCGCTGTTGGCGCCCTGGCGCGTGAGGCTGCCCGCGTAGAACACCTGGTCGCCCACCTTGAACAGCTTGGTCTCGGCGCCCACCGCCGCAACCACGCCCGCCACATCCCAGCCCAGCACGCGCGGCCCGTCGCCATCGGGCGCGGCGCCGCGCATCTTGTGATCGATCGGATTGACCGAAACCGCCTCCACCTTGACGACCAGGTCGCGCGCGCCAGCCTGTGGGGACGGCAGGTCAATGTCCTGCAAAATACCGTTGATGACGCCGATGGCTTTCATATTGTTTTCCTTAAGTTGTGAACATGCAGCCAGTCTAAAGCGCATTGATTCGATTGATAAGCTGCATAATGCTGAAATTACTATTCACCAAAACAATCAAATGAGCTTGGATCTGCTGGACGTCGCCCTGTTCGTGCGCGTGTGCGCCACGCACAATCTGTCGGCCGCCGGGCGCGAGTTCGGCCTGTCGCCGGCGGCGTCCAGCGCGCGCATGGCGCAGCTCGAACGTGCACTTGGCGCGCGCCTGCTGCACCGGACCACGCGCCAGATCACGCTCACGCAGGACGGCGAAGCCTTCCTGGAGCGCGCCGTGCCGCTGCTGGACGCGGCCGAACAGGCCGCATCATCGGTGGGCGGCGCCGACCGCCAGCCGCAAGGCTTGCTGCGGGTGGCGGCCTCGGTCTCGTTCGGGCGCTTGCACCTGATGCCGGCGCTGGCCGACTTTTTGGCCCGGTATCCCGGCATCCGGCTCGATTTGCGCCTGTCGGACCGCGTGATCGACATGGCGGTGCACGGGATCGACGTAGCGGTGCGGATTGGCGCGCTGCGCGACTCGGCGCTGGTGGCGCGCACGCTGGCGCCTTGCCGCATGTGGCTGTGCGCCTCGCCCGCCTACCTGGAACAATTCGGCACGCCCGCGCGCCCCGAGGACCTGGCCGATCACGCATGCCTGGTGCTGGAAGGGACCAATCCGTGGCGCTTCATGGAGGGGGATAAGGTGCTGTCGGTGCGCGTGGGCGGGCGCCTGCAAAGCGACAATGGCGAAGCCAATCGCGATGCGGCCATCGCCGGCCTTGGCATCGCGCTGCAGGCCACGTGGGCGATGTACCAGCAGATCAAGAGCGGGCAACTGGTGCGGGTGCTGGCCGGCTTTCCGCTGGCGGGGGAATCGGTGGTGTCGGCCCAGTACCTGAACCGCAATTTTTTGCCGCCCAAGACCCAGGTGTTCATCGACTATTTTGCGGCGCGTTTCGGGCCGGCGCCGTATTGGGACGAAGGCCTGCCGCTCATACCTTGACGTTCATACCTTCACGCTCGGCTCCACGTCGTGCTTGATGCACAGCTTGTTGAGCACGCGCAGCTGCTCGTGCTGCAGCTCGATTAACTGCAGCTTGAAAGCGTCCATTTTTTCGTGCAGCGCCATGATCTCAAGTTCCGCCTTCAGATTGACCTGGTAGTCATTTTGGGCCCTCAGGCGGTCTTTTTCGCCCTCGCGGTTCTGCGACATCAGAATCACCGGCGCCTGGATCGAGGCCAGCATCGACAGGAACAGATTGAGCAGGATGTAGGGGAAGGGGTCGAACGGCTGGTGGCCGCCGCGCACCAGCAGGTAAGAATTGAGCACTACCCAGCTCACCAGCACCAGCGCGAACAGGCCGATGAAGGTCCATGAACCGCCGAAGCGCGCCACCGCATCGGCCGCAGCTTGGCCGAAGGTGGCGTCGTCGTCGAGCTCCATCTGGCTGAGCGTGACCGGGCGCCGTTCGGCGATGTGCTTGGCCACCAGATCCTTGCTGCGCTTGGTCATGGCTTCGGCGTGGGCCAGGTAGTCTCGGTGTTTGGTCCGCATGGGCTTTTCTTTGGCTGTCGATTTTCAGGCGCTAGTGTAGCGCAAGGCAAGTTTTCGGTGCACACAAAGTGGCGGCGACCAAGCCCTTGCGTTACCATGCGGCTATCGGCGCAGCATGCGCCATTTGACCCGAGAGCACCATGAAATTTGAACACCTGATTGAAATTAACGACCCGCTCAATCCGCTGATCGAGACCATCACGCGCGACCAATTGTGGCGCGGACTGGTGCTGCGCGCCGACTCGCCCAAGCTGTTCGTGCCGCACCTGGACGAATGCACGATAGACGAGCGGGAAAGCGGCAGTTTCAGGCGCGTGCTGCGCTACGGTGAATTGCGCATCGCCGACCGCGTGATCCTCACGCCGCTCGAACAGGTGCGCTATGAAATCGACGAGCAGGGCGACATCAGCGCCTCGAGCCTGACCATGACGATCGAGGCGCCCGGCGAGCACACGCTGTACGTGCGCTTCAAGTACGACGACGGGCATGATGCGGCTCTGGATGCAGCCAATGCGATGTATGACGAATTTCGCAAGTCGGCGTACCAGGAGGCTGACATCGATACGATCCGCGTGCTGCGCGAACTGGCCGCCGAGGGGCGGCTGGATGCGGCGTACTTGAACTAGGCGGCGCTGGCGGAATGCGCTTGCGCTTTTCCGCCCTACGGTCCGTGGCAAACGTCGGTGGAACCCGACGGCGCCGGCATGCCGTGGCAAACGTTCGGTGGAAAACGACAGAGCCGGAATGCCGTGGCAAACGTCGGGTGGAAAACGACACGCCGACATGCCGTGGCAAACGTTCGGTGGAAAACGACATGCCGGCATGCCGTGGCAAACGTTCGGTGGAAAACGACAGAGCCGGAATGCCGTGGCAAACGTCGGGTGGAAAACGACATGCCGGCATGCCGTGGCAAACGTCGGGTGGAAAACGACACGCCGGCATGCCGTGGAAAACGTAGGGCGGAAAAGGGCAAAGCCCGCATTCCGCCAACGCCTCAAGAGCCCGACAGCACGATCTTGACGATCGCCCTGCGCGCGTTGTCGCAATTGGCTGGCGGAATGCGCTACGCTTTTCCGCCCTACGGTTCGATCTGACCGGCCAGTAGCCACCCCCGTACATTAATCTCCCGGCAGCATCTCGGCATCCTCGCAATGCGCAGGCGCGCCCTTCTCCAGCTCCGCCGCCAGGTCGCGCAGCGCGGTGCGCACGCCCTCCTCGATCACCGGATGGTAGAACGGCATCTCCAGCATCTGCGCCACCGTCATCCGTGCCTGGCACGCCCATGACAGCAAGTGCCCCAGGTTTTCCGCGCGCGGCGCGATCATCTCGGCGCCCAAAAACCGACCCGTCGCATACTCCCCGTACACGCGCAGCATGCCGTGATTTTGCAGCATCACGCGGCTGCGGCCCTGGTTGGTGAACGATACCGAACCCACCGCAAACTTGGGGCGGCCCGGCGCGCACAGCTCATGGTACGACTCGCCCAGGGTGGCGATCTGCGGCTCGGTAAACGCGATCGCCAGCGGCGTGCGGCGCAGGCCCGGGCGCACGTCGGGATACCGGCCCGCATTGTCGCCCGCGATCTTGCCATGGTCGGCCGCCTCGGGCAGCACGGGGCGCTCGTTGTTGGCGTCGCCGGCGATGAAAATATGGCTGGTCCCGCACTGCATGGTGGACGGATCGAACAGCGGAATACCCTTTGCGTCCAGCTCCAGGCCGGTGGTCTCGATGCCGATATTGTTCACGTTCGGCGTGCGCCCGACCGTCACCAGCACGTACTGAAAGCGCTCGCTGCGCTCGGCGCCGGCCGCGTCGCGCGTGGTGAGGACGACTTCGTCGCCATCCTGCTGCGCCTTGACGATGGTCTGCTGAAAGCGCAAGTCCAGTTCGGCCTCCAGTGTCTTGGCCGCCACGTGCAGCACCTCGGGGTCGCTCAGCTGGGCCACGCTACCGCCGCGCGCAAAAAAGCTCACGCGCACACCTAACCGGCTCAAGGCCTGGCCCAGTTCCAGGCCAATCACCCCGGTGCCGATGACGGCGACCGACGCCGGCAAGTCGGTCCAGGCGAACACATCGTCGCTGACGATGACGCCCGTGCCGACATCCTTGAGGATCGGCAGCATGACCGGGGTCGAACCGCTGGCGATGACGATGCGCGCCGCTTCAATGGCGGTGTGATCGTCCACCTGCAGCGCATGCGGTCCCGTAAAGCGCGCGTGGCCGCGCAGCTTGTCGGCATCCGGAATATGGTCGACGCCTTCGAGGACGAAGCCCACGAAGCGGTCGCGCTCCGTGCGCACGCGCGCCATGACGGCGCGGCCATCGATGCGCGTTTCACCTGCATGAACGCCAAAGCCGCTCGCCAGCGCCAGCATGTGGGCCGCCTCGCCGGCTGCGATCAGCAGCTTGCTCGGCATGCAGCCGACGCGCGCGCAGGTGGTGCCGTAGGGGCCGCTCTCGATGACGACCGCGGTTTTCCCCTGCGCGCGCGCGGCGCGGTACGCGGCCAGGCCGGCGGTGCCGGTCCCGATTACCGCGACATCGACTGTAAGCTTGTTCATTAAATAATCCCCGTTGGTTGTTCCGTGCGTCGATTCTATATGGGTATCCAGATAGCCGCTGGCAAGCCGACCCAGGGTCAAAATACTTCAGATGTCGAGGGGGTCGACTTCGAGGGACCACTTGACGCGGCTTTTGATGTCGCGCAGCGTGCTCAGCCATTCTTTGAGGAAGGCTTGCAGCGCGGGCCGCGATGCGCTCTCGACCAGCAACTGCGCGCGGTCGACATTGTGCACGCGCGTCATCGTCATCGGAATCGGGTCGTTGATGGTGATGACGTCGTTGGCGATGCAGTCGCGCGCCGCTTCCAGAAAGGCGATTGCGGTGGCAAGCTCGGGGGCTTCGGCGCGCAGCAATGCCTGGTACATATACGGCGGCAGCGCGGCCTGGCGCCGCTCTTCGAGCAAGCTGCTGGCGAAACGGTCGTAGTCGTGGTTGACCACCGCCGAATATAAGGGGTGCGCCACGTAGCGGCTCTGGATCAGCACTTCGCTCACGCTGCCGCCTTCGGCCCGCGCGGCCCGCCCGGCGCGCCCGGCCACCTGCATCAGCTGCGCGAACAGCCGCTCGCTGGCGCGGTAGTCCTGCGAGAACAGCGCGGTGTCGGGATTTAAAATCCCCACCAGCGTGAGCTTCTTGAAGTCGTGCCCCTTGGCGACCATCTGTGTGCCGATCAGGATATCGACTTCGCCCCGGTGCACGGTGTCGAACGCGGCTTGCGCACTGCCTTTCTTGCGCGTGGAGTCGGCATCGATGCGCAGGATGCGCGCCTCGGGGAACATGGCCTGCAACCCTTCTTCCACGCGCTGGGTGCCGCGCCCGAGCGGCTGCAAGTCGACATTGCCGCAGGTGGGGCAGTGGCGCGGGATGCGCAGCTCCAGGCTGCAGTGGTGGCAGCGCAGCCGGTGCTCGGGTTTGTGCAGCACCATGAACGAGGTGCAGCGCGTGCAGTTGCTGATCCAGCCGCACGATTCGCACGTGATCACGGGCGCATACCCGCGCCGGTTCAAAAACAGCAGCGACTGTTCGCCGCGCTCAAGCCTCTGGCGCAGCGCGGCCACCAGGTGCGAGGTCAGCCCGTCCTTGGGCTTGTCGCGCTCCATGTCGAGCAGTTTCACGCGCGGCAGCACGGCGTCCTTGACGGCGCGCTCGCGCAGCTCGAGCTTGCGGTAGCGCCCCGATCCCGCGTGGTGCCAGCTCTCGAGCGAGGGCGTGGCCGAACCCAATACGATGGGAATGGCAAGCTGGCGCGCGCGCCACACCGCCAGGTCGCGCGCCGAGTAGCGCAGCCCCTCCTGCTGCTTGTATGAGGGGTCGTGCTCCTCGTCGATGACGATCAGCTTCAGGTGCGGCAGCGAAGCGAGGATCGCCAGGCGGGTGCCGAGCACGATGCGCGCCTGGCCCTGGTGCGCCGCCAGCCAGTGCAGCATGCGCTCGCCCTCGGACAGGCTGCTGTGCAGCGTGGCCAGCATCACGCCGGGAAAGCGCGCGCGGATGTTCCCTTCAAGCTGCGGCGTGAGGTTGATCTCGGGGACCAGGATCAGGATCTGGCCATCCGCTTCGCGCGCGAGCACCTGGGCGCAAGCCTGCAAATAGACTTCGGTCTTGCCGCTGCCGGTTACGCCGTACAGCAAAATCGGCGTGAACCCTTGCGCGCCCCCGATCGCGTCGGCCGCTTCCTGCTGCGGGCCGTTCAAAACGGGCATGTCGAACGGAGTATGGTCGTGCGCGTCCGTATGCTTGGCCAGTTTTTTCAGGGCGCGGTCGAGGTTGACGGTGGTCAGCACGCGCAGGTTCCTGGGCACGCCGGGTAGCGCTACCTCGCCCAGCGGACGCTGGTAATAGTCGGCGGCAAAGGCGGCCAGCGCCAGCCAGGCCGCAGACAGGGGCGCGAGCTGGCTGCGCACGGCCAGGGCATCCTTGAGCTTGTCGGCAGGAACCTCGGTGTCGTGCTTGACCTCGACAATGAGTCCGACTACCTCGCGGCGCCCGAAACTGACCATTGCCAGCTGCCCGGCCTGCGGCTCCTCGCCCGGCGCGCATGGCCAGCGGTAGTCGAAGCAGCTGTTAAGCGGCGTATCGAGCGCAAGACTGAGGATGCAATACGACATCAGGGGCCGGTTCGCTTCAAGATTAGTGGCGCAAGGGGCGCCGTCGGGTGCCATTTTGTTGCCTGGCGTTTAGGGCAGGCCAGGGTGTGGACAACTTTGTGGACAAACAAATTCTTTCGGATCAAAACGTTTGTCACAAAACAATACGGGTCGCGGATTACCGAAAACGCGAAAAAAATAATCGTTTAAAATCATGTACTTGAAAATTTTATGCCCGTGGGGAGTCAAAAATTGTTTGACTTGCTCGGCTGTGCATAAGTGCCGCTTCGCTTGTGCAGTTTGTAGTCGATTTAGCCTGCCCGATGACGGGTTTTCCAGCCCGCCAGTGCGCTCCAGGGATGCCGCCGAGATATTTGCGGCCAAGGCTGACAAAACAATGCTGCCGTGATATCAAAATATCATGCAATGCAGCATAAACTTAAAGTGAAACCTTCGCTAATCGCCTAACTCACGGTAAACGAAGCACTTTTCGATTTTATCCACAGAGGCTGTTGATAACTTTGTGGACAAGCTGGGAAAAACCTGCTTTTCCCTCTGTCAACCGGCACGATCGACATCGTCAAAACAGCTGAGCGAAAAATATTTACTCTATTAGAATCAATAACTTACAAAAGTTCAATTTTGTTTTTCAAAATTTTGGAAACCCGGCAGGCAGTTTCCAAAAATTGTGAATAAGTGTGATTTTGAAGCATCGCGCGCAAGGTGGAAAGCGGCCCTGAAGCCGCGTGAAGGATCACGCGGCTGTACCCAGACTACACGGATGCGCGCTGCTTGCGGCTGAAGCTATGCACAGCCTCGACCATGGCAGTGACGGACTCGGGCGGCGTGAATTGTGAAATCCCGTGACCCAGATTGAATACATGCCCGGAACCGGCGGCCGGCTCGCCGTAGGCGGTAAGCGTGCGCTCGACTTCGGCGCGGATCTGTTCCGGGCTGGCGAACAGGATCGCCGGGTCCAGGTTGCCCTGCAGCGCAACCTTGTGGCCGACCAGGGCGCGCGCGCGCGCCAGGTCCACGGTCCAGTCCAGGCCCACCGCGTCGGCACCGATGTCGGCGATCTGGTCCAGCCACTGCCCGCCGCCCTTGGTAAACACCACGGCCGGAATGCGCACGCCGTCCTTCTCGCGCTTGAGCTGGCCGAGCACCTGCTGCATGTACTGCAGCGAGAACGTCTGGTAGGCGCCGTCGGCCAGCGCGCCGCCCCAGGAGTCGAAGATCATGACGGCCTGGGCGCCAGCGTCGATCTGGGCGTTCAGGTAATGGGCAACGGCGCTGGCATTGGTGGCCAGGATGTGGTGCATCAGGTCCGGGCGGCTGTACAGCATCTTTTTGATGGTGTGGAACTCCTTGGAGCCGCCGCCTTCGACCATGTAGCAGGCCAGCGTCCACGGACTGCCCGAAAAACCGATCAGCGGCACGCGGCCATTCAACTCGGTGCGGATCTGGGTCACGGCATTGAATACGTAGTCGAGCGATCCCAGGTCGGGCGCGCGCAGGGCCATGACGTCAGCTTCGGTGCGCAGCGGACGCTCGAACTTGGGACCTTCGCCGTCGACGAAATACAGGCCCAGGCCCATCGCGTCGGGCACGGTCAGGATGTCCGAGAACAGGATGGCGGCGTCAAGCGGAAAACGCTCCAGCGGCTGCAGCGTGACTTCGGTGGCGTAGTCCGGATTTTTGGCCAGGCCCAGGAACGAGCCCGCGCGTTCGCGCGTGGCGCGGTATTCAGGCAGGTAGCGGCCAGCCTGGCGCATCAGCCACACGGGGGTGTAATCGGTACTCTCGCGCAGCAGGGCGCGCAGGAAGGTGTCGTTCTGAAGGGGGGCGAATTGTGGCATGGTCGACAATCGAGGGCTAAAATAGAGGCACTATTATCGCATCCCCGGCCGGGCCGGCGCGCATGGTGCGCACGCGGCCCGATTGCACGGGCGGGCGCTATTAACTATCATGCACTACCTCCCTCGTTCTGATCGGCGTTTCCCATGACAGCTATAAGCACTGAAACAGCTTCAAGCAGCGCAGCTTCAAGCAGCGCAGCTTCGTACGGCATCTGGCCTTCCCCGATCAGTGCATCCGTGGTCGCCGCCGGCGCCTCGCCCCTGTCCCAGCCGCAGGTCGATGGCGATGATATCTACTGGCTGGCCGGGCGCGCCAGCGAAGGTGGACGCAATACGCTGCTGCGCCAGCGCGCCGGCCACATCACCGAAATGACGCCGGCGCCCTTCAACGTGCGCACCCGCGTGCATGAATACGGGGGCGGGGCCTGCCTGGTGGCAGGCGGCACGGTATGGTTTTCCAACTTCGCCGACAACCGCATCTATGTCTTGCAAGGCGGCGCCGCCCCGGCAGCCCTCACCGGCGAGGGCGCGCAGCGGCATGCCGACTTTGTTCTCGACAGCTCCCGCCGGCGCCTGGTCTCGGTGCGCGAAGACCATGCGGCGGGCAGCGCGCAGCCTGTCAATACGATTTGCGCCATTGACGCTGACGGCACCGAAACGGTGCTGGTCTCGGGCAGCGACTTTTACGCCGCCCCGCGCGTTTCGCCGGACGGGCGCGCGCTGGCCTGGCTGTGCTGGGACCACCCGCGCATGCCGTGGCAGGGCACCGAACTGTGGCTGGCCGAACTGCGCGCCGACGGCACCCTGGGCGAAGCGCGCCTGGTCGCAGGCGGAGTCGACGAAGCCATCTGCCAGCCCGAATGGTCGCCCGCAAGCGTGCTGCACTTCGTCTCCGACCGCAGCGGCTGGTGGAACCTGTACCGGCTGAACGGCGACAAGGTCGATAAGCTGTGCCCGCGCGCGGCAGAATTTGGCGCGCCGCACTGGTCGTTCGGCGGGTCGATGTACGGCTTTCGCGCCGATGAGGAAATCGTCTGCACCTATATCGAGAATGGCGTGAGCCGTCTGGCCCAGCTGTCCACCGCCAGCGGCGAGATGCGCGCGATTCCCAACGATTACGAAGAAATCCGCGAACTGCGCGTGACCGAAGGCAGCGTGGTGCTGCTGGGCGGCGCCCCGACCGTCGCGCTGGAACTGGCGCGCATCGACCTGGCCACGGGTGCGCGCGCGGCGCTGGCGCATTCGATTGCCGAGCTGCCCGCCAAGGGCTACCTGTCCGTCCCCGAGAGCATCAGCTACCCCACCACGGGCAACCGCATCGCCCACGCTTTCCACTACCCGCCCGTCAACGCCGACATGGCGCCGAAAGCCGGCAGCAAGCCGCCGCTAATGGTGATCAGCCATGGCGGGCCGACCGGCATGGCCACCAATACGCTCAAGCTGGCCACCCAGTTCTGGACCAGCCGCGGTTTTGCGGTGCTGGACGTGAACTACGGCGGCAGCAGCGGCTTTGGGCGCGCCTACCGCGACGCCCTCAAGGGCCAGTGGGGCGTGATCGACGTTGACGACTGCGTGGCCGGCGCGCGCTACCTGGCCAAGATGGGCGCGGTCGACCCGGAACGGCTGTTGATCCGGGGCGGCAGCGCGGGCGGGCTGACCACGCTGTGCGCGCTGACCTTCCATGATGTCTTCAAGGCGGGCGCGAGCTACTACGGCGTGTCCGACCTGGCCGGCCTGGACGCCGACTCGCACAAGTTCGAGTCGCACTACAATGAATATCTGATCGCGCCCAAGAGCGAATCGGCCCCGCTGTACCTGGAACGCTCGCCGATCAACCATGCCGACAAACTCAAGCGCCCAATGATCTTTTTCCAGGGGCTGGACGACAAGGTGGTGCCGCCGCCCCAGTCCGAAGTGATGGTCGAAGCGCTGCGCAAGAGCGGCGTGCCGGTCGCCTACATGACCCTCGAAGGTGAAGGGCACGGCTTCCGCAAGGCCGACAGCATCGTGCGCACGCTCGAAGCAGAGCTGTATTTTTACCTGCGCATCTTCGGCCTGACCGCGCCCGATGCGGTGGCGCCGGTGGCCATCGACAATTTACCTGGAACCGCATGACCGCAATCGATTTGGCAACCCAGTTCGAGTCCCTGAATTTTCATGAAAAGATGACCGTCGCGCTGCTCGCGATCGCGGGCGAGCCGATGGGACGCACCCGCATCAACGAGCACCTGGCGGCAGCCGACATTCGCGACGACGACGACCTGCTGGCGCACGACCTGGCCAAGCTGCAGACCATCGGCATGGTCGGGCAAACCGTCGGGCGCGGCTGGAACGTCACGCCGGACCTCAGCTGGCCGGCGCTCAAGGCGGCGCTGGACGCCGGTGCCTTCGACGATCTGGCGGCGGCCTACGTCAACCTGACGCCAATGCGCCGCAACTGGGAAGGCCACGCCATTTTGCGCAGCTACCGCCAGGGCATTGCGCTGTTGCGCATCGCGCTGATCGGCGGGGGTGGCCCGACCGACGCCAGTCCGCTGCTGGCGGCCTGCATGAACTGCCACGAGGCCGCTTACCTGCACCCGCTGGTGGACATTTGCGCGCGCCCGTTCGAGCCGCAGCTGTTTGCCCGCATCCACCCGCAGATGCGCGACGAAGTGCTCACGGTGCTGATCGAGAACGTGCAGCGCGAGCCGGCCAGCGCCCCGCTGCTGCGCACCTACGCCGAGAAGCACCTGGCGCAGGCTGCGTCGTCGATGGCGCTGCGCACCGTCATGACCGAGCACATGATCCTGTGCGGCCGGCTGGACGACGCCGCCACCTTGACGACCGCGCTGGACGACTCGCTGGCACTGTTCTACAGCAGCGTCATCAAGCTGCTGCGCGACGACTTGGGCGAAGCACTGGCAGGCTTCGAGCTGGCGCTCAAAACGCTGCGCCGCGAGACCGGCAAGCGCAAAATGTGCTTTCCCGGCATTGGCGGCCACCTGTACGTGCTGGCGCTGTTGCGTAGCACCGACCCCAAACACCACAAGGCGGCCGAGGCTTACCTGGACATTGCCACGCGCGCGGTGCAAAACCACGATACCGCCGTCTACCAGCAATTGTCGATGCTGCGCCAGATCCGCGGCGGCACCGTGGACGCGGCCGTGCTGCCGACGCGTAACTGGGAAACCGCCACGCAGCCATTCATGTTCCGCGCGCTGTTGCACTACTGGCTCGCGCAGCCGCAGCTGGGCGACAAGCGCAAGGCGCTCGAAGAGATGCTGGCGCTGTCCGAGCAAGCCGGCTTTGACTTGATCAGCGCACAGCTGGCGTCCCTATTGGGGCGTTTGAACTATGTCAGCTTCGACCAGCGCGCCATCGCGCTGCGCCAACAGCACCGCTTCACCGATTTTTCCGGCTGGTTCGAGCGCGAAGAACCTTGGCAGCGCCAGCTCAATGCGCTGATCAACCTGCAGCCGGCCGTGAACGTGGAAACAGTGCGCGAAACGCGGCTGGTATGGGGCATCCGGTTCGATCCGAACTACGGCGTGCAGGAACTGGAACCGCGCGAACAAAAGCGCGACGCGCAGGGCGGCTGGAGCCGCGGGCGCGCCGTTGGCCTCAAGCGCTTGTCGGACGAGGCGGCCGGCCTGGACTACCTGACGGCGCAAGACCTGAACGTGATCGCCACCATGAAGGCCTTCAAGTACTACAGCAGCAGCGGCGCGCGCTATGAGTTCGATGTTGAAAAATCGGTCGCGGCGCTGATCGGCCACCCTTTGCTGTTCTGGATCGATTCGCCCGGCACCCGGGTGGAGCTGCTGCCGGGCGAGCCGGAGCTATCGATCAAGGCCGACGCGATAAACGTCACCATTACCATGCGCCCGCCGGTGCTGGACGACACCGACGACGTGTGCGTGGCGCGCGAAACGCCAACCCGCCTGCGCGTGGTGCGCATCAGCGACGAGCATCGGCGCATCGGCGCCATCATCGGGACCGGCCTGGTGGTGCCGCTGCACGCTGAAAAGCAGGTACTCAAAGCGATCGGCGCGATTTCATCGATCGTCACGGTGCAGTCGGACATTGGCGGCAGCGCCGCCGACATCGCCCAGGTGGCGGCTGACAGCCGCCTGCACGTGCACCTGCTGCCCTACCAGCAGGGCTTGAAGATGCAGATCCTGGTGCGCCCGCTGCCGGATGCGGGCGCCTATTACGCACCCGGTTCGGGCCACGAAAGCGTGATCGCCGACGTCAACGGCGCGCGGGTGGAAGCGCGGCGCGACCTGAACGCGGAACGTGAGGCCGAGCGCCAGCTGATCGCCGCCTGCCACGCGCTGGAAGAAGCCGAGCCCGATCATGGCGAATGGCTGCTCGGCCAGCCGATCGCCTGCCTTGAACTACTGGCCGAACTGCAGGAACTGGACCCGGCCAAGGTGCTGATGGCGTGGCCCGAGGGCGAGTCCTTCCGCGTTACCAAAAAGGCGGACTCCAAGTCCGTGCGCCTGACCATCAAGCGCGACAAGGACTGGTTTGCCGCGAATGGCGAAGTGCAGATCGACGAGACTCGCGTGATGGACCTGCGCACGCTGTTAGAGTCGCTGCGCGAGGGCAAAGGGCGCTTCGTGGCGCTGGGCGACAACCAGTTTTTGGCATTGACGTCCGAACTGCACCGGCGCTTGATGGAGTTGTCTGCCTTTGGCACCGACCATGGCGACGGCGTGCGCGTGCACCCGCTGGCCAGCTTTGCGCTGGAAGAACTGGCCGGCAGCGCCGGCAGCGTCACGGCCGACAAGGCCTGGGGCGAGCATCTGGCGCGCATGGCAAGCAGCGCAGCCTTTACGCCGCAGCTGCCCAGCACCTTGCAGGCGGAGCTGCGCGACTACCAGGTTGACGGTTTTGAATGGCTGGCGCGCCTGGCCCACTGGGGCGTGGGCGCCTGCCTGGCCGACGACATGGGCCTTGGCAAAACGCTGCAGGCGCTGGCGCTGCTGCTCTCGCGCGCCTCGCAGGGCCCGGCGCTGGTGGTCGCGCCCACGTCGGTGTGCATGAACTGGATCAGCGAGACGGCGCGCTTTGCGCCTACGCTGAACATCAAGCTGTTTGGCCCGGGCGACCGGGCCGCCATGCTGCGTGACGCCGGCCCGTTCGACCTGGTTGTGGCCAGCTACGGGCTGCTGCAACTGGAGGCGCCGCTGTTTGCCAAACCGCGCTGGAGCAGCATCGTGCTCGACGAAGCGCAGGCAATCAAGAACACGGCGACCAAGCGTTCGCAGGCAGTGATGGCGTTGCAGGGCGACTTTCGCATGGTGGCCACCGGCACGCCGCTGGAAAACCACTTGGGCGAACTGTGGAATCTGTTCCGCTTTATAAATCCCGGCCTGCTGGGCACCAGCGACCAGTTCAACCTGCGCTTTGCGGGGCCGATTGAAAAAGCCCAGGACAAGCGCGCCGAGGCGGGAGCGCGGATACGCCTGCGGCGCCTGATCCAGCCGTTCATTTTGCGCCGCACCAAGGCGCAGGTGCTATCCGAACTGCCGCCGCGCACCGAGATCTTGCTGCCAGTCGAACTGACGCAGGAAGAAACGGCGCTCTACGAATCGCTGCGCCGCGATGCGCTCGACAAGCTGGCCGCGCTGGAGGCGCCGGAGAGCCAGAAGTCGATCCAGATCCTGGCCGAGATGATGCGCTTGCGGCGCGCCTGCTGCAATCCGAACCTGGTGGCGCCGGAGCTCAAGCTACAAAGCAGCAAGCTGACCGTGTTCGCGCGGCTGCTTGACGACCTGCTTGAGAACAAGCACAAGGTGCTGGTGTTCAGCCAGTTTGTCGACCACCTGACTTTGATTCGCGAGCACCTTGATGCGCGTGGGATCGGGTACCAGTACCTGGATGGCTCGACGCCGATGCAGGAGCGCAAAAAACGGGTGGATGCGTTCCAGGGCGGGACCGGCGACGTGTTTCTGATCAGCCTCAAGGCAGGCGGCGTGGGCATCAACCTGACGGCGGCCGATTATGTGATTCATATGGATCCGTGGTGGAATCCGGCGGTTGAGGACCAGGCCTCGGACCGCGCGCACCGCATGGGGCAGCTGCGGCCGGTGACCATTTACCGGCTGGTGGCGCGGCATACCATTGAAGAAGGCATCGTCGACCTGCACAAGCACAAGCGCGACCTGGCGGACAGCTTGCTGGAGGGGAGCGACATGTCGGCGCGGATGTCGCCGGGGGATATGCTCAGGATGCTGCAGGAGGGGTTTGATACGACGGCGCTGCCGCTGGTGTGAACGTGCTGCAGAGCGTAGGCCTGACGCTTATCCGACCTACCGTGTACGCCGTCCCGACGGCATCCCGCAACCGCCCCCACGCCCGCAACCCCGGTTACAATCTCGAACACCTAACCACCCAAGGCAGATCCGATGGACGAAGATAACGCATCAAGCAGCGGCCCCAACGCCCACGTCGTCGGCGTCAAGTCCTGGATCGCCTACCTCGGCGTGTTTGCCCTGGCCGCCGTGCTGTTCGGTGCAATCCTTCCGCTGACCTTTACCTATGCGAACGAGATCGCCGCCGCCATCGTGATGGCTGTTTCGGTCGGCATTGTGGGCTACCGCATCCTGGAGCTGCGCAGCGTGCAGCTGTATTACGACGACGTGGGCGTGTGGGTATTTTCCGGCGTGCTGCCCTGGAAAAAAGGCCTGGCCGGCGTCAAGTGGCGCGACATGGATGAAGCCACTTTCGAACAGGGTTTCTGGAGCTGGATCTCGCGCTCGTATACGATCCGCATCGGCCACCGGTTTACCAAGGCAAGTGAAATCCGCCTGACCAACATCGCAGGCGGCAAGGATGCCGTGGGCACGCTGAACGCCAAACAGCAGGCCATGATCAGGGCCGGCGACGGCGACTGACGCAATCGGCGCATTGCACAACGCGCCGCCATGCTGGTCCCTGTTACAAATGCGCTCAAACAGCCTGATTGATGCTACTCTGGCGCGCGCTACAACGCTGCGGCATCAGTATTTTTTGCCCATCTTTTAAGAGGCTTTCACACAATGATCAAAACCAAAATCGCCCTTGCTGTCCTGTTGACGACATTCGCGCTGGCGCCTGCGGGCGCCGCCAAGTCCAAGAAGGCAGGCAAGGCTACCATCAGCAAATCGGTCAAGCCGGGCAAGGCCGGCAAGGCGGTCAAAGCGCCCAGGGCCAAGCCGGGCAAGGGCAAAAGCCACGCAGCCGCTGCCCCGGTGCGCGAACGCGCGCAGAGCGTACCCGTCGCCGCGCCATACGAAGCGCCGGCCAGTTCGGAAGGCTCGGTCGACAAACGCTTCAATACCGTCAGCATGCAGTTCCTGACAGCGCTGTGGCGCATGGACCCGGAAAGCGCAATCTACGTGGGCAAGTACGACAGCGCCGCCAGCGTCACCATCCCAAGCCCTGAGACGCGGGCAAAGCAGCTTGCCTTCATCGACGAGTGGCTGCAAAAGTTTGCCAAGATTGATACGGCAAAGCTGTCCGACAAGCGCCGCACGGACCATGCGCTGGTGATCAACAAGCTTAATTCAGACCGCTGGTACCTGACCACGTTGCGCGAATTCGAATGGAATCCGGCGTCCCACAATATTGCCGCGCCGCTCGACCTGATTCTCGGTTCCGAATACGCGGCCAAGCCGCAGCGCTTGCGCACGCTGTCCAAGCGTCTTGAGGCGGCGCCGGCGTTTTACCGCGCGGCCCAGGCCAGCATCGTCAACCCGACCCACGAACACACCGAGCTCGCCATCGAGCAGGCGCCCGGCACCCTGGTGGTGCTGGCCGACCTGGGCAAGGCGGCGCAAGAGTCGATTCTCACGTCCGCTGAGAAAGCGCAGTTCGCGCAGCGCATCGCCGCTGCCGGCAGCGCGGTGCTGGGCTATGTCGACTTCTTGAGCGCGCTCGACAAAAAACAGCAGGCCGCGAATAACGCGCGCTCCTTCCGCATCGGAAAGGCGCTGTACGAACAAAAATTTGGCCATGATATCCAGGCCGGCGTGAGCGCCGAGCAAATGTACCAGAAGGCGCTTGCCGCGCGCGAGCAGCTGCTGCAGCGCATGGACACCCTGGCCGACGAATTGTGGACCAAGGTCATGGGCGCTACGGCCAAGCCGGCCGAGCGCACCAAAAAAATCGGCATGGTGATCGAGCGCCTGTCGGGCAACCACGTGGCGCCGAAAGACTTTGTCGCTGAAGTCAAGCGCCAGATTCCGGAACTGTCGGACTGGGTCGTGAAGAACAACCTGCTCACGCTGGACGCCAGCAAGCCGCTGGTGGTGCGCGAGACGCCGATGTACCAGCGCGGCGTGGCCATGGCCAGCATCGACGCGCCGGGACCGTACCGGCCGCAGGACCGCACCTATTACAACGTCTCGCCGCTGGACGGCATGACGCCGGCGCAGGCGGACAGCCAGCTGCGCGAGTACAACCAGTGGATCCTGCCGATCCTGAACATCCACGAAGCCATTCCCGGCCACTACGCGCAGCTGGTGTATGCGAACAAGTCGCCGTCGCTGATCAAGTCCTTGTTCGGCAACGGCGCCATGGTCGAGGGCTGGGCGGTGTACGGCGAGCGCATGATGCTCGAGTCGGGCTACGGCGGCAACACGCCCGAGATGTGGCTGATGTACTCCAAGTGGAACCTGCGCACCGTGTCCAACACCATCCTCGACTACAGCGTGCACGTGCTGGGCATGACCGAAGCGCAGGCCATGGACCTGCTCGAGCGCCAGGCCTTCCAGTCGCACACCGAAGCGGTCGGCAAATGGCGCCGGGTGCAACTGAGTTCGGTGCAGCTGACCAGCTACTTCAGCGGCTACAGCGAGATCATGGACCTGCGCGAGCAGCGCAAGCAGGCACTCGGAGCGCGCTTCGATCTGAAGCAGTTCCATGAGCAGTTCCTCGGCTACGGCAGCGCGCCGGTCAAGATGATCAAGGAACTGATGCAATGATGCGCACCGCGGCCGGGATCCTGATCACCGCCGCAGTGCTGTATGCGTTCGCCTGCCTGGTGCTGTTCCTCAGCCAGCGTTCGCTGATTTTCTTTCCCCAGCCGCGCCGCTCCGGCAGCGAGGCCGGGATCATGAAACTGCGGGTGGACGATGGTGAGCTCAATGTCACCACGCGCGCGCTCACGGTCCCGGACGCGGTGCTCTACTTTGGCGGCAATGCGGAGGACGTGTCGGGCAGCTTGCCGGACCTGGCTGCCGCGTTTTCGCAGCAGGCGCTGTACCTGATGCACTATCGCGGCTACGGCGGCAGCGCGGGCAAGCCAAGCCAGGCAGCGCTGTTTGCCGACGCGCTGGCGTTGTTCGATCAGGTTCAGGCGCGGCATCCCCACGTCACCGTGATCGGTCGCAGCCTCGGCTCCGGCGTGGCGCTGTACCTGGCCAGCGCGCGGCCGGTGGCGCGCCTGGTGCTGGTCACGCCCTACGACAGCATGGTGGAATTGGCCGCCGGGCAGTTCCCGCTCATGCCGGTGCGCTATCTGATGACCGACAAGTTCGAATCCTGGCGCTACGCGCCGCTGGTGAAGGTGCCCACCACGCTGGTGACGGCCGAAAACGACGCCGTCATCCCGCGCGCGAGCACCGACTTGCTGCTCACGCGCTTCCAGCCGGGCATCGCGCGCCAGGTCGTCATTGCAGGGACCGGCCACAATACCGTGTCGGGCAGCCCGCTATACGCGCTGGCGCTGGCCGCTACTGCTCGTTAGGAATCCAGGCCAGCAAGTCCGTCATGCCCAGATCGATGCCCGCCTGCGAGAGCAAGGTGCTGGCCTGGCCGCGGTGATGGGTCTGGTGATTGAAAAAGTGCAGCACCAGGCTTGAAAAGCGCTTTTGCGCCGGCACGCCTTTGGTGTTTTTATACTGCAGCACATGCTGCAGGTCGGCGTCGGCCAGCCCGGCCACCCATTGCCTGATGATCGCGTCGAGCTTGCCGCGCTGCACGGACAAGGTCGCCAGGTCGCGACTGTAAATGGCCGTCAAGCCGGCCGGCGCCGCCATTGCCAGCACTGGCTGCAGCGCCGCAAAGCGGGCCGGGTGGCCGGCAAAACGCTGCAGCCAGATGGTGTCGCCGGCTACGATATGGTTCATGGTGCCGCTCAGCGAGCCGAAAAAAGCCCCCCTGTCCTCATTCAATTGCTCGGCTGACAGCTGCCCCGCAGCCTGGTAGAGCTTGGTGTTCATCGCCTCGTTGTATTCGGCTAACAAGCCAAATAGTGCGCGTTCTGACATCTGATTTCCTTCCGGTGAGAGAGCAGTCTTGCCCGTTCCCGTGCAATTTCGCACACAGGGCGTGCCGATACCCCCCGTCAATCTTAGCATCCAGAAATTATTAACTGCGTAGAATAATTTCGATCGGTTGACGCTGCGGGCACCAATGCGCGCCGCGACGGTCGTACCACAAGAGCGAAAAGCCACCTCACAATCAGAAAATAATGGAGACTATCAATGGTAAATACAACACACGCCGTTCTGCGGCGGGCCGCTGCATCGCTGCTTATCCTGTTGCCCCTGCTTCCCCAGTCCGCCCAGGCGCAAGTGGCAGCGGGCCCCGGTACGTGGAGCGCCAACCAGACCTGGGCGGCGGACAGCATCAACGGCGGCAACCTGACCGGCTACTTCTACTGGCCCGCAAGCGCACCTACCCTGGGCGGCAAGCGTGCACTGGTACTGGTACTGCATGGCTGCGCGCAAACGGCGGCCGGCGATATTATTGACTCGACAGCGGACAAAGGGTTCAACTGGAAGGCGGCGGCGGACCAGTACGGCGCCGTGGTGCTGGCACCAAATGCGACCGGCAATGTGTACGGCAGCCACTGCTGGGATTACACCAGCACCAACCACAATCGCACATCGGGGCACGACGCCGTCCTGCTCAATCTGATCAACCGTTTCGTCACCAATCCCCAATACGCGATCGATCCCAAGCAAGTCTACGTCACCGGCCTGTCGTCGGGCGGTGGCCAGACGATGGCGCTGGCCTGCATGGCGCCGGACATTTTTGCCGGCGCCGGCATCAACGCCGGGCCGCCGCCGGGCACCACCACCGGCCAGATCGGCTTCGTGCCATCCGGCTACACGGCAGCGACGGCAACCACCAATTGCAGGAACCTGGGGGGCGCCAACGCAACGAATTTTTCAACGCAAATAGCCAGCGTGGTCTGGGGCACGGGCGACTACACCGTGGCCCAGGCCTACGGCCCTATGGATGCGGCGGCCATGCGCGGCGTGTACGGGGGCGCTTTCACCAAGGCAGCGGCGGTGACGGTGCCGACCGGCGGCAGCAATATCGCCTATACCGACAGCAACGGCAAATTGCGCACGTCTGAAATCACCGTGACCGGCATGGCACACGCGTGGCCCGCCGGCCCTGGCGGACAGAACGCCAACTATGTGGATGCAACCAAAGTCAACTATCCCGGCTTCGTGATGGATTTCTGGTTCAAGAACAACTTGCGCGTGAGCGCCGTCGCGGCGCCTGTGATGACGGCATGTAATGCCGCGGTCTCGGGCAATGCCGCCACGGTGACCGGGTCGGCCAGCGGCACCATCGGCAGCTATCGCGTGGTGCTGAACGGTACGACCGGCGTGCATGACCCGGCTGCCGGCAGCGGCGCCAGCTTCAGTATCGGCTACGCGCTTGCCAACGGCTACTACAGCGGCAGCGTGACGGCAACCGACAGCGTCACCGGACAGACCTCGGCGCCATGTGCCATCGGCCAGTTCCTGGTCGGTCCCGTGCCGGCGGTTCAGCCACCTGCCGGTTTGGCCGTCACTGGCAACAGCGCCAGCTCGATCGCCCTGGCGTGGAGTGCCGCCAGCGGCGCCACCGGCTACAACGTCTACCGCAATGGCGCCAAAGTCACACCGGCCCCGCTGACGGGCACCACGTTCAACAACACGGGTCTGGCGGCCAGCACCAGCTACAACTTCCAGGCGTCGTCGGTCAACGGCAGCGGCACGGAAAGCGCATTGTCGGGCGTGGTGACGGGAACGACGACGTCGGGCTTTGTCTGCACGGCGACGAGCGCGACCAACTATGCGCATGTGCAGGCCGGGCGCGCGCATGACAGCGGCGGCTATGCACTGGCGAACGGCTCGAACCAGAACATGGGGCTGGACAATACGTTCTACACCAAGACGCTGGCGCAGACGTCCGCCGGGTTCTACATCATCGGAAATTGTCCCTAGCATGAAGGACTAGGCTGACGAGCGCCTGCGACGAACGCTTACTGACGTCGCAGGCTGCACTGGCTATGATGACTGTTGACCCTACAAGGAGAAACAGCTATGTTTTCTTTGAGTAAACTCAGTCCGTCGATTACCGACATGATCCGCTTCGACCATTCGCATGTGCTGGTCACGTTTCACCAATACACCGGCACGGCAAAAACCAGCGTCAAGAAGGCACTTGCAGAGACTATTTGCGATGCACTGGAGATACATGCCACGCTGGAGGAAGAAATTTTTTATCCCGTCATGCGCCGCCTTGACGACAGCCCCGTGTTGCAAAAAAGCGAGCCGGAGCATATGGAGATGCGCCGCTTTATCGACGAATTGCGTCAGACCAAGGCGAGTGACGCCCGCCATGACGAGCTGATGCATGAATTGATGCGCGACGTGATGCACCACGTCGCCGATGAGGAAACGGTGCTGCTGCCGCAGGCGGAGCGCTTGCTGGGAAAGGACCGGCTGAGCGAACTGGGCGCGCAGATGACGAGCCGCCGCATTGAGCTGCTCAAGCCCAAGGCGGGCAAGATCGCCAGGAACACGGCGGTGGGTTTTTCAGGCAGTACGACGGCGATTGTGGTTGGCTTGGCCGGCGCCTTGATGGCGGCGCGTTTTGTGTCCAGGCATACGCCTGAGCTTAGCAGCCGGCACTGAGGGGCGCGTGCGCTTGTTGCTTACGCTGGCGCCGTGATCGGCGCGGAAAACGTCAGCAGGTTGCCATCCACATCGAGAATTGAAAATTCCCGCAATCCCCATGGCTTGTCGCTGAGGGGATCGTCGGGATGAATAATGTCGAGCAGCTGGAATTCGGCGTACAGCTTGTCGATGCCGTCCACGTTGACGCGGCAACCCGTCAATTTGGGGATCGCGGGATCGGTCGTCAGCCAGAAATGGATGTCGACGCTGTCGCGCGTGACCATGGCGGCCGTGGGATAGACGGCGGTGCGGGTAAAGCCGAGCTGCTCGAAGAACCTCACGCTGCGCTCGATGTCGAGCGACGCCAGTTTGGGAATGGCGATTTTCAACCACGCATGCATAAACGGCTCCTCAGCTTGGATCTTCAGGGGCTTGGGTCGCTTTTACGAAAACGGGCGCCAGCAGCAGGCCCAGTTCATACAGCAGGCACATCGGGATAGCGAGCGCCAGCTGGCTGACGATATCGGGCGGCGTCACGATCGCGGCGATCACGAACGATCCCACGATAGCGTAACGGCGCACTTCCTTGAGCTTGGCCACGGTGACAATACCCATGCGCACCAGAATCACCACCACCACCGGCACTTCGAAAGTGGCGCCAAAGGCCAGGCACATGGACATGACGAAATCGAGATAATTTTCGATGTCCGGCATCATGTGAATGGAGTCGGGCGAGAATGACGAAATAAATTTGAAAACGCGTCCGAACACGAAAAAGTAGCAGAAAGCGACGCCGCCGATGAACAGCAGCGAGGACGACAGCACCAGCGGCAGCACCAGGCGCTTTTCATGCTGGTACAGCCCGGGCGCGACGAAGGCCCACATCTGATAAAACACCCACGGCAGCGAGATGATAAACGCGAGCACCAGCGTGACCTTCATCGGCACCAGGAAAGGCGAAATGACGCCGGTGGCAATCATCATCGACTTGGGGCCGAGCGAGGCGACCATTGGACTGGCGATGAAGTCATAAATTTCGCGCGCGCCGGGCCAGGCAAACAGAGCGGCGCACACGACAGCAACGCCGATCAGCGCCTTGACGATACGGTTGCGCAGTTCAATCAGGTGCGATACGAAAGTCTCTTCGACGGGGGCGTGGTCTGTCATTTAAAAGAACGAAGAGGTGGAGGAAGCGCGCGGACGGAACTTCTTGACGCGGGCCGCGCCGGACATGATGTGCGACTTGCCACCGTGACGCTGTTTGTACCAGCCAGGAACGGCCGAGTTGCGCACCAGTTTCTTGCGCCGGAAGTCGCGCGCCTTGCGCTCGAGGTCCGACATGCTCGCGGTCGCCACGGTCGGGGCCGTGGACGAGGGCAGGTCGCGCCAGGCGGACTCGACGTCGTCAATACTTTCCTTGATCGACGATTCGACATCGGAGCGGATGGTGTTGGCCGACTCCTCGAATTCTTTTTTGAGGTTACGCAGCTCGTCGAGTTCGATCTCGCGGCTGACTTCGGATTTAACTTCGTGCAGGTAGCGTTGCATGCGGCCATACAAACTGCCGGCCATGCGCGCTACTTTCGGCAGCTTTTCAGGGCCGATGACAACCAGCGCGACAACGCCGATGATGGCGAGTTTCGAGAGTCCAAGATCGATCATGCGTGTTCAAGTCAGCGAGGCGCGTGGCGGACACGCGCGCTCATCAAAACTTGTTTTTCTCTTTCGCTTCAACGTCGATCGTCGTCTTGTCCGCAACTTGCGACGGAGGGACAACGACGGTTGGCTTTTCCTCTTCGCCCTTGACGCCATCCTTGAAGCCTTTGACAGCCTTGCCGATGTCGCCACCCATATTGCCCAGCTTTTTGGTGCCGAACACCAGTACCACGACCAGCAGCACGATTACCCAGTGCCAAATACTCAATCCACCCATCATTTTCTCCTTGCCAGGCGAACACGCCTGAAATCGTCAAGCCTAAGCGGGTATTTTACGCGATGCATGCCCTGCGTGCCCTAACGCCCACCCGCGCGAACAAATATTGTTCCGTGAAAATAATATCCGCGATCTCCACCGGGGTCTGAAGTGCGCTGTGAAGGGATTAGCGCTGGCCTTTCCACGGGTGGGCGCCGCCAATCAGGTGCACGTGCAGATGGTACACCTCTTGCCCGCCGTCAGGACCACTGTTGATCAATGTCTTGTAGCCACCGCCCGGCGTGCCGTCGGCGTCGAAGGTGACGGCGCAGCCGTGCTCGGCGGCCAGCCTGGGCGCCAGCGACAGCATCTTGCCCAACAGTGGGGTATGGGTGCCGTTGCAGTCGGACAGGGTGGCTATGTGCTGCTTGGGAATGATGAGCAGGTGCACCGGCGCCGCAGGGTGAATATCCTTGAATGCCAGCAACTCGTCATCTTCAAAGACGATGGTCGAGGGAATCTGTTTTGAGGCGATTTTGCAAAAGAGGCAGTTGTCCACGAATGCTCCGGATTAGTGTTTGTCAGTCTCGAGGGCGTCGCGCAATTCGTCCTTGCGGGCAGCTTTTTCTTCGATGCCGGACACGCCTTCGCGCCGCGCCAGTTCATCCAATACTTGCTGGGGCGTCAGGTTGAAGTTGGCCAGCATCACCAGCGAGTGGAACCACAGGTCGGCGCATTCGTAGAGCACCTTGCTGGTGTCACCGTCCACCCGCGCATCCTTGGCGGCCATGACCAGCTCGGTCGCTTCTTCGCCAATCTTTTTCAGGATGGCGTCGTCGCCCTTGGCAAACAGGCGCGACACGTACGATGCGGCCGGGTCGCCGCCGTTTTCAATTTTGCGCGACTCGATGACCGCGGCCAGCCGGGAAAGTGTAATGCTCATGGTTATTTCTTCGGTGTGGTGTAAATGGTCGCGGGGTCTTGCAGCACCGGGTCGGTCACTTGCCAGTCGCCGCTCTTGGCGTCGCCATCGAATTTTTGATAGAAGCACGAGTGGCGCCCCGTGTGGCAAGCAATGCCGCCCTTTTGCTCGATTTTCAGCAGCACCACGTCTTCGTCGCAATCGAGCCTAATTTCCAGCACTTTTTGCGTGTGGCCCGACTCTTCACCCTTGTGCCAGAGTTTCTTGCGCGAACGGCTCCAGTACACCGCTTCACCCAACTCGACTGTTTTTGACAAGGCGTCGCGGTTCATCCAGGCAAACATCAGCACGTCGTTCGATCCTGCTTCCTGCGCGATCACCGGCACCAGGCCGTTCTCATCCCACTTGACCTTCTTGAGCCACTTCGCATTCGCGGCACTTGCAATCGTTCCATTAGGCATAATTGCTCCTCGCATCGCCCTCGCGCACGCGGGGGGCCATATTAATCTAGCCTCATGGGAATACCTTGCGCGGCCATGAAGCGCTTCGCTTCCTGGACCGTATGCTTCCCGAAGTGGAAAATGCTCGCCGCCAGCACCGCATCGGCACGGCCAATCTTGATGCCGTCGGCCAAATCCTGCAGGCCGCCCACGCCGCCCGAGGCGATCACGGGAATCCCCACCGCGTTCGACACGCCGCTCGTCAAACCAAGGTCGAAGCCGATCTTGGTGCCGTCGCGGTCCATGCTGGTGAGCAGGATTTCGCCGGCGCCCAGGCTTTCCATCTTCATGGCCCAGGCGATCGCGTCCAGCCCCGTGGCTTTGCGCCCGCCGTGGGTGAAGACTTCCCACTTGCCGGGCGCTACCTGCTTGGCATCAATGGCCACGACGATGCATTGCGAGCCATGCTTTTGGGAGGCGTCAAACACCAGTTCGGGATTGGTCACCGCCGACGTATTCATGCTGACCTTGTCGGCGCCGGCATTTAACAGCCGGCGCACGTCTTCCACCTTGCGCACGCCGCCGCCGACGGTCAGCGGGATGAACACTTTCGAGGCCACCGCTTCAATGATGTGCAAAATCAGGTCGCGGTTGTCGGAGGTGGCCGTGATGTCGAGGAAGGTGATTTCGTCGGCGCCCTGCTCGTCGTAGCCGCGCGCGATTTCCACCGGGTCGCCCGCATCGCGCAACTCGGTGAAATTGACGCCCTTGACGACGCGGCCATCGGTCACGTCCAGGCACGGAATGATTCGTTTTGCAAGCATAAGATTTTCTTAGCCTTTAGGCCAAATCGCCTTCACTCAGTTCGTCGGCGCGCGCTTGCGCTTGGGCCAGGTTGATGGTGCCTTCGTAGATCGAACGCCCGCAGATCACCCCTTCGATGCCTTCTTCCTGCACCGCGCACAGCGCTTCGACGTCGCCGATATTGTGCAGCCCGCCCGAGGCGATGATGGGAATGCGCACGGCCTGCGCCAGCTTGACGGTCGCCTCGATATTAATGCCGCCCATCATGCCGTCGCGGCCGATGTCGGTATAGATGATCGATTCCACGCCATAGGCTTCAAACTTCTTGGCCAGATCGATCACTTCGTGGCCGGACATCTTGCTCCAGCCATCGGTGGCAACCTTGCCGTCCTTGGCGTCCAGACCGACAATGATGCTGCCCGGGAAGGCGCCGCAGGCGTCGTGCAAGAACCCGGGATTTTTCACCGCCGCCGTGCCCACGATGATGTAGGTGATGCCGTCGTCCAGATAGCGCTCGATGGTGTCGAGGTCGCGGATGCCGCCGCCCAACTGCACGGGAATTTCATCGATGTCGTTCTCGAGCGCGAACGCCTGCACCACTTGCAAGATGGATTTGACGGCCGGCTCGTTCTTCGGCTTGCCGGCAAAGGCGCCGTTCAGGTCCACCAGATGCAGGCGGCGCGCGCCTTGCTTGAGCCAGTGCAGCGCCATCTCGGCAGGGTCTTCGGAAAAGACGGTGGCAAGTTCCATGTCGCCCTGTTTGAGGCGCACGCAGTGACCGTCTTTGAGGTCGATGGCAGGAATAAGCAGCATGATCGTTTGTCTTAAAGGTTAGGTTGGAAATCAAGGATTCCAGTGAACGAAGTTCTTGTACATCTGTAGTCCCGCCGCGGCGCTTTTCTCCGGGTGAAACTGGGTCGCAAAAATATTGTCGCGCGCCACGGCGCAGCAAAACGGCTGCCCGTAGTCGGTTTCGCCGGCAACCAGTGCTGCATCGGCCGGCTGCACATAGTAGCTGTGCACAAAATAGAAATACGCGTCGTCGGCAACGCCTTCCCACATCGGGTGTGACCGCACTTGCTTGACGCGGTTCCAGCCCATCTGCGGAACCTTGAAGCGCGAACCATCGGCCTGCAGCTTGCCGTCCAGCTGAAAACGCACGACCTTGCCAGGCATCAGGCCCAGGCCCGGCTCATCGCCTTCGTCGCTGATGTCAAACAGCATTTGCTCGCCCACACACACGCCCATCAAGGGCCGGGTGGCGGCGGCGCGCCGCAGCGCCGGTTCCAGGCCCGCCGCGCGCAGCGTGGCCATGCAGTCGCGCATGGCGCCCTGGCCCGGCAGCACCACGCGGTCGGCGCTGTCGATATCGGCCGGGTTGCTCGATACAATCACATTCGCTTCCGGTGCGACGGCGCGCAGCGCTTGCGCCACCGAGCGCAAATTGCCCATGCCGTCGACCACAACAATTTTATTCATAGATTTTCAATCCGGCGCGACGACGCTCAGAGGCTGCCCTTGGTGGAAGGAATCGTGCCGGCCGAGCGTGCATCGAGTTCGGCCGCCATGCGCAGCGCGCGCCCAAAGGCCTTGAACACGGTTTCGCACTGGTGGTGGGCATTCTCGCCGCGCAAGTTGTCGATGTGCAGGGACACCAGCGCGTGGTTGACGAAGCCCTGGAAAAACTCATGCGCCAGGTCGACGTCGAAGGCGCCGATCATCGAGCGCTTCCAGGGCACGTGCATTTCAAGGCCGGGACGGCCGGAAAAGTCGATCACCACGCGCGAGAGCGCTTCGTCCAGCGGCACATAGGCGTGGCCATAGCGGCGGATGCCTTTCTTGTCGCCGATCGCCTTGGCGACCGCCATGCCGAGCGTGATGCCGGTGTCTTCGACGGTATGGTGGGCGTCGATGTGCAGGTCGCCCACGCATTCGATGTCCAGGTCGATCAGGCCGTGGCGCGCGATCTGGTCGAGCATATGGTCAAGAAAGGGCACGCCCGTATTGAGCTTTTGAATGCCGGTGCCGTCAAGGTTGATGGCGACGCGGATTTGCGTCTCGTTGGTATTGCGCGTAATTTCTGCGGTGCGGGTCATGGACGTTTGCTCGATTGTTGGTAAGCTGAAGATTGGTAAGCTTAAGATTGGGGCATCAGCGATGCCTTGAAGGCATCCAGGAAGGCGGCATTTTCTTCGGGCGTACTCACGGTCACACGGATGCAGTTGGCAAGCGTCTCGTGCATTTTACTCACATTTTTGACAAGGACCTTGTCCGCATTGAGTTGCGTGATCGTCGCCCCCGCGTCGGGCACGCGCACCAGGAGAAAATTGGCCGAGGACGGGTACACCGTCACGCCGGGAAGTGCACTCAGCTCGGCGGCCAGCGCGCCGCGCGCCGCCACGATCAGGGCGGCCTGCTCGTTGAGCAGGTCGATATGGTCGAGCGCAAACTCCGCCGCCAGCTGGGTCAGCACATTGATGTTGTAGGGCGGGCGCACTTTTTCAAACTGCGCCAGCAGCGCGGGCGCCGCCGACATGTAGCCGAGCCGGATGCCGGCCAGGCCCAGCTTGGACACGGTGCGCATGACAATCATGTTCTCGAACTCGGGCAGGCGCGCCATGAAGCTCGAGCGCGCAAACGGCGCGTACGCTTCGTCGAGGATGGCAATGCCCCGCTCGCCCAGCTCTTGGATGATCTCGACGATGTCGTTTTCATCGAACAGGTTGCCGGTCGGGTTGTTCGGGTAGGCGAGAAACACGGCGGCCGGGCGGTGCTCCCGGATGGCGGCCAGCATGGCGTCCTTGTCAAGCGTGAAGTCTTCGCGCAAGGGGACGCCGACAAATTCGCAACCGGCCAGCATGGCGGTGCGCGCGAACATCACGAACGCCGGCACCGGCGCCATGATCACGGGCCGGCGCTGGCCGCCGGTAATCGCGGTGGCGATCATGGAAATCAATTCGTCCGACCCATTGCCCAAGATCACGTCGTACCCGTGCGGCACGCCCATGCGGGCGCACAGCTTGTGCTTGAGGCTTGCATAGCTTGGCACCGGATAGCGGTTCAGCACCGCGTCGGCCAGGCGCCGGCCCAGTTCGGCACGCATGTGCAGCGGCAGCGCGTACGGGTTTTCCATCGCGTCGAGCTTGATGAAGCCGGTGGAATCGGGCACGTGGTACGACTCGTCGTTGCGCACGACGTCGCGGATGGTATTGGCAATCAGTTTGTCGAGAAAAGGCATGTCAGCTCTCCATCAGCGGCAGTTCGAGGTTCAGGTTTTCCGGGTCCGGCTTGGAGGCTGGTTTGCGGGCTGGCTTGGTTTTCGCCGGCTTGGGCGCCTGGTCTTGCGGCGCGGCCAGGCGGTTGCGGATCACCTCGCAGTAATCGGGGTTCAGTTCAAAGCCGACAAAATCGCGCCCGCAGTTCTTGGCCGCCATCGCCGTGGTGCCGCTGCCCAGGAACAGGTCGAGCACCACGCCGCCCTGCGGACACGATGCCTTGACCATGCGCTCGATGATTTCCAGCGGCTTTTGGGTCGGATGGTCTTCGCGCTCGGGATGCTCCTTGTGCAGACGCGAGACGCTCCACAAATCCTTCGGGTTGTAGCCCTGCTCGAGCCACTTGGCGCCGACGAAAATGGAGCGCGAGCGCGCCTTTTTTGTCTCGGCGTCGTATGGAATGCGCACCGCGTCCAGGTCGAAATAATAGTCCTTGCGCTTGACGAAAAAGCCGATCGTGTCGTGCACCGACGTAAAGCTGCGCACGCTGCCGCCCATCGAGGGTACGCGCCGGTCCCAGATGATCTCGTTCATCATCGTCATGCGCTGCTTGAGCATCACGAAAATCTCGGGCGAAAAGCGCCACGTCAAAAAGATATACAGGCTGCCGTTCGGTTTGAGCTTGGGCAGCGCCTTGGTGATCCAGTCCTCGGTCCAGGCCAGGTAGGCGGCCACGCTTTGCTGGTCCGAGTCGTTGCCGTAGTCCTTGCCCAGGTTGTAGGGCGGATCGGTCAGGATCAGATCGATGGCGCCGTCGGGAATGCGCGCCAGGCCTTCCAGCGCATCCTCGCAAAACACCTGGTTGATCCAGGGCGCGCTCATGGCAGGCGCGTCAGACGCAGTTCGGCGCTGCGGGCGTGCGCCTGCAAGCCTTCGCCGTAGGCCAGTTCGGCGGCAACTTTGCCCAAGGTTTGCGCCCCCGCTTCGCTGACAAAAATGATCGATGAACGCTTCTGGAAGTCGTACACGCCCAGCGGCGACGAAAAGCGCGCCGTGCGCGACGTGGGCAGCACGTGGTTCGGGCCGCAGCAATAGTCGCCCAGCGATTCGGACGAAAAACGGCCCAGGAATATGGCGCCCGCGTGGCGGATCTGGTCGGCCCACTGCTGCGGATTGTCGGCCGAAATTTCCAGGTGTTCGGCGGCGATCGCGTTGGCGATCTCGCACGCTTCAGTCATGTCGCGCACCTTGATCAGCGCGCCGCGGTCGGTCAGGGAGGTGCGGATGGTGTCACTGCGCGGCATGCTCGGCAGCAGCTTGTGGATGCTCGCTTCGACCCTGGCAATGTAGGCTTCGTCGGGGCACAGCATGATCGCCTGCGCCAGCTCATCGTGCTCGGCCTGCGAAAACAGGTCCATGGCCACCCAGTCCGGGTCGGTGGTGCCGTCGCACAGCACCAGGATTTCGGACGGACCGGCAATCATGTCGATGCCCACGGTGCCAAACACGCGCCGCTTGGCCGCGGCCACATAGGCGTTGCCGGGGCCGACGATCTTGTCGACCGGGGCGATGCTGGCCGTGCCGTAGGCGAGAGCGGCCACCGCTTGCGCGCCGCCGATGGTGATCACGCGCGTCACGCCCGCAATAGCGGCCGCGGCGAGCACCATCTGGTTCTTGATGCCGTCGGGCGTAGGCACCACCATGATGATTTCCTGCACGCCCGCCACGTGCGCGGGAATGGCGTTCATCAGCACCGACGACGGGTAGGCCGCCTTGCCGCCCGGGACGTAAATGCCGACCCGGTCGAGCGGGGTGATTTTCTGGCCCAGCACGGTGCCGTCAGGCTCGGTATAGGTAAAACCGCCGAGCTCCTGCTTCTGGCGCTCGTGGAACACGCGGATACGTTCGGCCGCCGTCTGCAGGGCGGCGCGCTGGGCCAGCGGCAGCGACGCGAGCGCGGCGTCGAGTTCAGCCTGGCCAACGTCGAAGTGGGCCATGCTTTGGGCGCCGCCAGGGATGCGGTCGAAGCGGTTGGTGTACTCGAGGACAGCGGCGTCGCCGCGGGTTTTCACATCATGCAAAATGGCCGCTACGGCTTGTTCGAGCGCTTCATCGGCGTGCGCTTCAAAAGCGAGCAGCGTCGCCAAGCGTTGTTTGAAGTCCGGCTGGGCCGAATCGAGTTTGCGGATCTGTAGCGACATAAGCTTGACTTGAGTTCTTCAGTTTAGTTTTTCAACTTCGCGGCGCGTTCGAACGCCTCGAGGATGGGTTGCAAACGCTCGCGCTTGAGCTTGAGCGCGGCCTGGTTGACGACCAGGCGCGACGAGATGTCCATGATTTCTTCGACTTCCACCAAATTGTTGGCGCGCAGCGTGCTGCCGGTCGAGACCACGTCGACGATGGCGTCCGACAGGCCGACAATGGGCGCGAGCTCCATCGAGCCATACAGCTTGATCAAGTCCACGTGCACGCCCTTGGAGGCAAAATGCTGGCGCGCCGTTTCGACGAACTTGGTGGCCACGCGCAAGCGCGCGCCGGTGCGCACGGCCTTTTCGTAGTCAAAGCCCGCGTTCACCGCGACCGACATGCGGCACTTGGCGATATTTAAGTCAATCGGCTGGTACAGGCCTTCGCCGCCGTGTTCGAGCAGCACGTCCTTGCCGGCCACGCCAAAGTCGGCCGCGCCGTGCTGCACGTAGGTGGGCACGTCGGAGGCGCGCACGATGATCACGCGCACGTTCGGGTCGTTGGTCGCCAAAATCAGTTTGCGCGACGTTTCCGGATTTTCCAGCACGGTGATGCCGGCCGAGGCCAGCAGCGGCAGCGTGTCCTCGAAAATGCGGCCCTTCGACAGCGCAAGAATGAGCTGCGAACTGGCCGGGATGGTGCTAAATGGGTTCATCGCTCTCGCTCTACGTAATATCGGTTATTTGACGCGCACGATATCGGCGCCCACCGCCGACAGCTTCACTTCCATGCGGTCGTAGCCGCGGTCGAGGTGATAGATGCGGTCGATGATGGTTTCGCCACGGGCGGCCATGGCGGCGATCACCAGCGAGGCCGAGGCGCGCAGGTCGGTCGCCATGACGGGCGCGCCGATCAGGTGGTCGACGCCCTTGATGAAGGCGGTGTTGCCTTCGGTCGAGATCGACGCGCCCAGGCGCACCATTTCCTGCACGTGCATGAAGCGGTTTTCGAAAATGGTCTCGGTCACGCGGCTGGTGCCGGCGGCGATCACGTTGACGGCCATGAACTGCGCCTGCATGTCGGTTGGGAAGCCCGGGTATTCAGTGGTGCGAAACGACACCGGCTTGGGACGGCCGCTCATTTGCGCGCGGATCCAGTCCGGGCCGGACGTCATTACCACGCCAATGTCGCGCAGCTTGTCGAGCGCCACGTCAAAAATGTCGGTGCGAGTGTTTTTGAGCAGGATGTCGCCGCCGGTGGCCGCCACGGCGCACAAAAACGTGCCCGCTTCAATCCGGTCCGAGATCACGGCGTGGCTGGCGCCATGCAGTTCGGGCACGCCCTGGATCACCAGGCGGTCGGTGCCGATGCCTTCGATTTTGGCGCCCATTTTCACCAGCAGGTTGGCCAGGTCCGTCACTTCCGGCTCGCGCGCGGCGTTTTCCAGAATCGTCTCGCCTTCGGCCAGGGTGGCGGCCATCAGCAGGTTCTCGGTGCCGGTCACGGTGATCATGTCGGTGTGGATGCGCGCGCCCTTGAGCTTTTTGCACTTGGCGTAGATGTAGCCGCCTTCGATGGTGATCTCGGCGCCCAGCGCCTGCAAGCCCTTGATGTGCTGGTCCACGGGGCGCGAGCCGATCGCGCAGCCGCCCGGCAGCGACACCTTCGCTTCGCCAAAGCGCGCCAGCAGGGGGCCGAGCACCAGGATCGAGGCGCGCATGGTTTTCACCAGTTCGTAGGGCGCTTCGAGCGTGTCGATGGCGCTGCCGTTCAAGGTCACCTGTTCGTCGGCGACCTGGTCCACCTTCAGGCCGGTCTTGGCCAGCAGTTTCAACATGGTCTTGACGTCGTGCAGGCGCGGCACGTTGGTCAGCACCAGGTCGCCGGCCGTCAACAGGCCCGCGCACAGGATAGGCAGCGCCGCGTTCTTCGCGCCCGAAATGCTGATTTCCCCATCAAGGCGCTTGCCGCCGACGATCTTGAGCTGGTCCATGTCTTATCCTTGGTATTCGTCGGGGGTGAGTGTCTTCATCGACAGGGCGTGGATCTCTTCGCGCATGCGCTCGCCCAGCGCGGCGTAGACCAGCTGGTGGCGCTGGATCGGGCGCTTGCCGGCAAATGCGGGCGAGACGATCAGGGCGTTGAAGTGCTGGCCGTCGCCGTCCACTTCAAGGTGGGTGCATTCGAGGCCGGCCTGGATGTAGCCGTGAATCAGTTCGGGAGTGGTGGTCACGAGGTTTCCTTGTCTTGGCTGATGTTAGTGGCGCAGATTGTAGCCGCGCTTGAGCAGATTGATGGCGATCCCCGCGAGTAGCGCGAAGAACACCGACACGATGGCCAGGCTGGTCCACGGCGAAATGTCGGACTGGCCGAAGAACCCGTGGCGAAAACCGTCGATCATGTAGAAGAAGGGATTGAAGTGCGACACCGCCTGCCAGAACGGCGGCAGCGACTTGATCGAATAGAACACGCCCGACAAAAACGTCGCCGGCATGATCAGGAAGTTCTGAAAAGCGGCCAGCTGGTCGAATTTTTCGGCCCAGATGCCGGCGATCAGGCCCATGGTGCCCAGGATGGCCGCGCCCAGCAGCGCGAACACGATGATCCACACCGGCGCCGCAAAGCTCATGCTGGTGAACCAGATGGTGACGATGAACACGCCCAGCCCCACCGCCAGGCCGCGCACGACGGAGGCGAGCACGTAGGCGGAAATGATCTCCCAGTGCGACAGCGGCGGCAGCAAAATGAACACCAGGTTGCCGGTGATCTTGGACTGGATCAGCGAGGACGAGGAGTTGGCGAACGCATTTTGCAGCACGCTCATCATCACCAGGCCGGGAATCAGGAAGGCGGTGTAGCTCACCCCGGGCAGCATGTTGACGCGCCCCTCGAGCACATGGCCGAAGATCAGCAGGTAGAGCATGGCGGTGAGGACCGGCGCGGCCACGGTTTGCGTGGCCACCTTCCAAAAGCGCAGCGTCTCTTTGTACAGCAAGGTCTGGAAACCGACGGAGAACACACTCATACCGCCCCCTTGTCCATGATCTGCAAGAAGATGTCTTCCAGGTCCGCTTGCTGCAATTGCATTTCATCGATCACGGCGCCGCTTTGGCGCAGGCGCGCAAGAATCGGCTCGACTTCCGCGTATTCATTCACGCGCAAGCTGTATTTGTTCGCCTGCCCACTATCTTGCTCGTCGTGCGCGACCAGATGGCGCAGGTCGTCGGGCAGTTGGCCGCCCGCCAGGTGCACGATCAGCTGCGAACCGGAGATGCGGCGAATCAGCGCGCTCATGGTGTCGAGTGCCACCACGGTGCCGTTCTTGAGCATGGCCACGCGCTGGCACATGGCTTGCGCCTCTTCCAGGTAATGGGTGGTCAGGACCACGGTGTGGCCTTCGCGGTTCAGGCGCGAGATGAACTTCCACAGCGTCTGGCGCAGCTCCACGTCGACCCCGGCGGTCGGCTCGTCGAGCACGATCACGGGCGGTTTGTGCACCAGTGCCTGGGCCACCAGCACGCGCCGCTTCATGCCGCCGGACAGGGCGCGCATATTCACGTCGGCCTTGTTGGTCAGGTCCAGGTTGTCCATGACCTCGTCGATCCACTTGTCGTTGTTCTTCAGACCGAAATAGCCCGACTGCAGGCGCAGCGTTTCGCGCACCGTGAAGAAGGGATCGAACACCAGTTCCTGCGGCACCACGCCAAGCTTGCCGCGCGCGGCGCGAAAGTCGGTGATGACGTCGTGGCCATGGATCTTGACGCTGCCCGCGTCGGGCCGGATCAGGCCTGCGATAGTCGAGATGAGCGTGGTCTTGCCGGCGCCGTTGGGCCCGAGCAGTCCGAAGAATTCGCCTTCTTCAATCGTCAGGGTAACGCCGGCCAAGGCCTTGAGGGACTTGTAGCTTTTTTCGACGCTGTTAATCTGAATCGCTGTCATGCTTTAAGTAGTAGTTGTTGTATATACAGCATGCCACTGTATAAGGAGGTGCGCGACGAGGTGAGCCGTCAATTATAGGTGATATCGGGGGGTAATGAAGTGAGCCAGCAATAACAGCTCGTATAGACATGTCCCGAACCAGGCACCGTTGCGGCACATGGTTCGGTACATAAAAGGCAGGATCAATGGTGCTGCAAATTGGCGGGCGTATCCACCAGCAAGGCATCGACACCGTACAGCGCCGACAGGCTGATCAAGCTGGCCGGCAAATTAACATACGACAGCGCAACGCCCGACTTGCGGGCAGCGCGTTTCCACGCCAACAGCACCGCGACTGCGGACGAGTCGGCCGTTTTCACGGAACCGAAGTCGAACACGGTCTGGCCGCCCTTGATGGCAGCGAGACCCTGGCCCAGCGCCGCGGTGGCGTTTATGACGGTCAGGGTTTCGATGCTTTCCAGCTTGTTGGTCTGAGACATGGCTTGCCGACTTTACTTTGGCGACTTCAGCGGCTTGTCGGCCAGCTTCTTGTTACGCTCGGCCAGGGCCTTGATCAAGCCATCGATACCGGACTTGCCAATTTCAGTGGCGAACGTACCCTTGTAGGTCTCGACCAGCCATGCGCCAAGCACATTGATGTCAAAGATTTTCCAGCCTTGCGGACCCTTGGCCAGGCGATAGTTCAGCGTCACAGGCTCGCCACGGGCAACATTGACCGACGAACGCACTTCCACTTCCTGGTCGGCCGGGTCGGCGCGCAGCGGCTTGAACTCGACGGTTTCATTCTTGATCTGCGACAGCGCGCCCGAGTACGTAAAGATCAGCAGGGTGCGGAACTCGTTGGACAGCTGCTTTTGCTGCTCAGGCGTAGCGGTGCGCCAGTGGCGGCCGGCTGCCAGCGAAGTCATGCGCTGGAAATCGACGTGCGGCAAGATCTTGCTCTCGACCAGGTCCATGACTTTCTTTTGATTGCCGGCCTGGATATCCTTGTCGTTCTTGGCCGTGTCGATGACGTCGGCGCTGATGCGCTTGACGAGCGCGTCCGGTGCTTCGGCAGGAGCGGCAATGGCGTTGGTGGCTAGCGCGACAGTGGCGACGGCGATAAGTTGTTTGATCAGTTTCATAAGCTCTTTTCTGAATAGTTGCAATTTAGGAAGGCCGCAACCCGATGAGGCGGGTTCAGTTCCCCTGTTAACTACTTGGTGACAGTTTCGGATGACACAGGCTTGCCGTTTTCCTTCGCAGCATTCTTGTCAACGCCTTTCGGTGCAACCTTGACGCCATCCTTGGGCGCTGGTTGCGGGTCTTCGTCGTCGGCGTAGGCCGCGGCGATCGCCTTGGCATCAGGCACGGCATCCGAATCTTCCTTGCGCGCTTCTTTCGCTTCGGCGCGCGAGCCTTCGCCATCGAATGCCTTACTCTTACGCTGCTGCAGATAGCCGTCACGGATAAATTCGTAGCGGTCCAAGGCAGCGCCTTCCAGAATATTACTCGCGTCCAGTAACACGGCACGCTGATCAACTACCCTGACCAGCGTACCGATGTTGCGTGCGCGAGAGGATATACCATAACCCCAGGGATCCCCCGCAATGTCGAGCGGCAACGCGGCGGTATCGCGCAGCGTGGACGGCCCGAGCAGCGGCAGCATCACGTAAGGACCGGGCGGTACGCCCCAATAACCGAGGGTCTGGCCGAAGTCTTCCGTATGGCGCTGCAGGCCTGCGTCAGACGCGATATCGATCAGGCCACCCAGGCCGAAAGTGGAATTGATGATCACCCGGGTGAAGTCGGACAGGCCGCGTTCGCCCTTGCCCTGCATCAGGTTATTGGCGCTGCTCCAGACGTCGGACAGGTTGAAAAAAAAGTTGTTGACGCCCGTTTGCACGAACGACGGCAACACCTTTTTGTAAGCAGTTGCGGCCGGCTTGAGCGCGTTACGGTCGATCGCATCGTTGAACGTAAATACCGAACGATTAAACTTTTCGTACGGGTCTTTTTCGCCCATTGATGCACAACCCGTCAGGGACAGGGCCAGCGCCGCCAGGGCGCCCAGTTTAGCTAAAGTCATTTTGCGCTCTTTTCTTCTTTGCCGTCGGCGGCCTTGCTGTAGATGAACTGATTGATCAGGTCTTCCAGTACCGTGGCCGACTGGGTGCGGGAAATCTTGTCACCATTGGCCAGGTTGACCGTGTCGCCGCCCGCTTCAATACCGATGTACTGCTCGCCCAACAGGCCGGCAGTGAGAATTTTCAAGGAGCTATCTTTTGGAAATTTATAGCCCGCTTCCAGTTCCAAGGTTACCAGCGCCTGGAAAGTCTTGTCATCAAACTTGATGTCGCCGACGCGCCCCACAACAACACCTGCGCTCTTGACGGGCGCCTGCGGCTTGAGGCCGCCGATGTTGTCGAACTTGCCGGTGATGGCGTAGGTATTGGCAAAGGATAGGGTGCTCATATTGCCCGCCTTGAGTGCGAGAAACAACAGTGCGGCCAGTCCCAGCAGGACAAACATTCCAACCCAGACGTCGACAGATTTACGATGCATTTTTATTTCCTAACACTTGTTATTCGGTGCGGCAGCCGCGCCGGATTCAGGTTTGTTTGATTATGTGCTTATTTGTTAAACATGATTGCGGTCATCACGAAGTCCAAACCCCAGACCATCAGCGACGCAATCACCACGGTACGCGTGGTGGCGCGCGAAACGTCTTCCGGTGTCGGCTGGGCGTGGTAACCCTGGAACAGTGCGGTAAACGTCACCGCAATGCCGAACACAAAACTCTTGACTACGCCGTTCATCACATCGGCCTGGACATCCACATTGGCTTGCATCTGCGACCAGAAGGCGCCTTCGTCCACGCCGATCAGTTGCACGCCGACCAGATAGCCGCCGAGCACGCCAACCGCGCTGAAAATCGTTGCCAGGATCGGCATGGCGATCACGCCGGCCCAGAAACGGGGCGCCAGCACGCGCTGCACAGGATTAATGGCCATCATTTCCATCGCTGACAATTGCTCGCCGGCTTTCATCAAGCCGATCTGCGCGGTCAGCGAGGTACCGGCGCGGCCGGCAAACAGCAGTGCCGTGACGACCGGACCCAATTCGCGCACCAATGCCAATGCGACCACCTGGCCAAGCTTTTGTTCCGCCCCGTAGGGCGTGAGCGTGATGTAACCCTGCAGGCCCAGCACCATGCCGACGAACAAGCCGGAGACAATGATGATAACGAGCGAGTAGTTGCCGATGAAGTGAGTCTGCTCGGAAATCAGGCCCGGACGGCGGAACGCGCCGGGCGACACGCCCAGCAGGTTCAGGAAGAAGCGGGTGGCAAAGCCCACGCTTTCCACGCCCTCGCGCAGGTAGCGGCCGATGGCGGCAATCCAGTCGAGAACGATCATGCCGGCGCTCCCAAACCCAGGTCGTCGGCCAGCGACTTGCCGGGATAGTGGAAGGGCACGGGTCCGTCGGGCTGGGCATTGACGAATTGCTTCACGTACGGGTCGTCGGAGACGCGCAGGTCAGCTGGCGTACCTTGGGCAACAATTTTTCCAGCAGACATAAAGTAGACATAATCAGCGATCGCAAAGCACTCATGCACGTCGTGCGAGACCAGGATCGAGGTGGAACCGAGCGCTTCGTTGAGGCGCTTGATCAGGTTGGCGGTGACGCCCATCGAGATCGGGTCGAGGCCGGCGAACGGTTCGTCATACATCACCAATTCCGGGTCGAGCGCGACGGCGCGGGCCACGGCCACGCGGCGCGCCATGCCGCCCGAAATCTCGGCCGGTTTGAGCATCGCGGCATTGCGCAGGCCCACGGCGTTGAGCTTCATCAGCACCAGGTCGCGAATCAGTTCGTCAGGCAGGTTGGTATGCTCGCGCAGCGGGAAGGCGACGTTTTCAAACACCGACAGGTCGGTAAACAGCGCGCCGAACTGGAACAGCATGCCCATCTTGCGGCGCAGCCGGTACAGGCCGTCGGTATCGAGTTCGTGCACGACTTCGCCGGCGACCTTGACCTCGCCTTTTTGCGGGCGGATCTGGCCGCCGATCAGGCGCAGCACCGTGGTCTTGCCGCAGCCGGAACCGCCCATCACGGCGATCACTTTCCCGCGCGGGAAGTCCATGTTCAGGTTCGACAGGATCGAACGGTCACCATAGGCAAAGTGGAGATTGCGGATTTCGACAAGATTAGGCACGGCACTGTTCATTTTTCGAGAATGCCGTATTGTAGTGCAGAAAGGTCAATCTCTGCTTGTGAGGGGGCCGTTTGTCCGGGCCGAAAAGGGTAAGAATACAACACTAATGAACAGCGGGTCAGATATTTCCGCGCGCAAGTGCTTGTTTCATTTGGGGAAATTTTAGCCATTCTCACGGAGCGCCGTGATTTTGTTGTCACCCGGGAATCTTGTGCATATAAAAACATCTGACAAAAAGTGTCGTCTGATGAGCCCTGCGGTATCGCCTCAAGGTACCTGACATAAGTTGTTACAAAGCCGCTGACCCCTTCCGTGCGCGCCCTGCGTTTCACAGGTATTGGCCCCGCATGTGCGCTGCCACCTCACGGAGAAGAAAATGAACCCCTTGCGCCACCCCGCCTTGATCGCTGCCATGATGCTGGCCGGCTTTGCCGGCATGCCCGCCCAGGCTGCCCAGCCCCATTTGTCGCAAAACGCGCCCAACGGGCAACAAGCGGCACGGCGCGCGACCATCGAACTGCTGTTTGTGCTGGACACGACCGGCTCGATGGGCGGCATGCTGGAAGGCGCGAAGGCCAGGATCTGGTGCATTGTCAACGATGTTCTGCAACAGCAAGGCAATGGCGGCGCCACCATCCGGGTGGGACTGGTGGCCTACCGCGACCGGGGCGACGCCTACGTGACGCGCATCACCCCGCTGACCGACAATCTTGACGCGGTGTATGCACAGTTGATGCGCTTTCGCGCGCAGGGCGGCGGCGACGGGCCGGAAGATGTGCGCAGCGCCATGGCCGAGGCGGTACGGGTCGGTGGCTGGTCGGCCCCGGGGCCGCGCACATCGCAGGTCCTGTTTTTGGTGGGCGATGCGCCGCCGCACAACGATTATCGGAATCTGCCGCCCACCGATACCAGTGCGCGCAATGCGGCCACCCGGGGCATCATCGTCAATACCATCCAGTGCGGGGATGACGCCGACACGACCCGGGCCTGGCGCACTATTGCCCAGTATGGCGGCGGGGAATACTTCGCCATCGCGCAGGACGGCGGAGTCGATGTGGTGGTCACGCCTTATGACGAGCCGTTGGCCCGGCTGGGCGAGCAGATCGGCGGCACCTACCTGGCGTACGGCGCCAGCGACAAGCGGGTGGCGCGCCAGTCGGCGCAGGTGGCGATGGAGACGAGCGTGGTGGCGGCCGCCCCGCCGGCGGCCAAGGCCGAGCGCGCACTGAACAAGGCGCTCAACGACAAGGCGTATGACGACAGCGACCTGGTGCAACAGGCCGAGTCGGGCAAGCTGGCGTTGCCGCAGATCGCCGAAGCCGAGTTGCCCGATTCCCTGCGCAAGCTGGCGCCGGCGCAGCGCCAGGCCGCGCTCGACAAAGCCGTGGCGCAGCGCAAAGCGTTGCGCGAGCAAATCGTGGCGCTGTCGAAGCAGCGCGAAAAGTATCTGGCCGAACAGCGCGGGAAAGGTGGCAGCAAAGGTGGTTTCGACGCGGCGGTGTCGCATGCGCTGGCGCGCCAGATCAAATAGGCCAGCGCCGCCTGCCAGAGCCGCGGGGTCTGGCCCCGGCCGCTGATCGCCGACGTTGTGGCCCGCCCCAGGATAATGCCGAGCGGCCAATAGGGCGGCGCCTCGCGCAGTCAACGGGCGTGGCGCAAGTTGTGCCATTTGGGTTGCGAGGGCAACTGCTGCCGCAGACGTGCCGATCGGGACAATTGCGTATCGTTGGTACGGCTGGCCTCATGAGCGTTCAACTAGTTTTGTATTTCACGTTACGTGAACGACGAATTAAGTTGAACGCCCGCGTGTTTTCGGTCACTATAGAAAAGTGTTCACGTTTCGTGAAAAGGAAATAGATATGAACAAGCGAACAAATGCCGGGTTGATGCTCGAAGCGCAGCTAATCGGCGAGGCCTTGAATAGCTTGAAAGAAACGACAGGAATTTCGAGCGAGCTGCTGGCTGGCGATGAAGACCAAGCAGGCAGCGTATCCCTGCTAGTGGCTGGAACACGACTGGACTATGTTTGCGAAGTAAGGCGCAATGTCGACAGAATCGCCATCCTGAACGATATGAAAGCGCGCTGCGCCGCCGGAAAAAAACGGCTCCTTGTCTCCAGTCTATTGACGAACGCGATGGCAACGCGATGCCGGGAACTGGACATTGAATTCATAGACACGGCTGGGAACGCCTTGATCACCAACGGCGACGGGATCCTGATCAGTATTACAGGATACAAGATCGAAAAAGGATCAACACTCACTTCCGACAAAACCATCACGCCGGCCGCCCTGCGCCTGATGTTCGCCGCCCTCGCTCAGCCATCGATATTAAACGCATCTTATCGAGAAATATCTTCGTCAGTGCGGGTTGCAACCGGTGCAATCGGAACCGCCCTGCAAACCTTGGAGGCACGCGGATTTATCGGCACCACGCCAACCGGGCGCCGCATCATCAATGCACCCGAACTGATGTTGAGCGAATGGGCGACCGGTTACATCAGCCGACTGCGTCCCAAACTGAAAAAATTCCGATTTGCGACCGCCAACCCAACTGAGGTAATGCAACAGTGGAGTCCCGAAATGCGGGTTTCGGCGTTGGGAGGCGAGCGGGCCAATATGGCGTGGGGAGGCGAGGTCGCTGCGGAAAAAATAACACAGCATCTGAACCCGTCCACGTTCACCATCTATATGGAATTTAACGATACCCGAGATCTGACAGAACTGGTCAAACGTTTCAAACTGCGCGCGGACCCGCAGGGCACAATCGAAGTCATCCAAGCTTTCTGGAATATGGACTATTTTTTCGAGAGCTTTCCCACGGTTCCGCTTCACCTGATTTATGCCGACCTTCTGGCAACGAACGATTCACGCAATCTGCTTATTGCCAGGAAAATTTATCAAGAGGTGATCAACTATGTACATGGTACAGAAGACTAGGCCCCTCAATTCTGTTATCCACATTATCCTCAAGGCACTGCACGACATTGCTGCAACGCATCAAGCCAGTTACTTCCTCATCGGTGCGATGGCAAGGGATATCGTGATGACCCATGTTTTCGGCATCGAGGCCGACCGGGCCACGCGCGACGTCGACTTCGCCATTGCCCTCGAGGACTGGTCGCAATTCGACATAATCCGACAGGCATTCATTCACAGCGGCGACTTTCAATCGCTGACCGCCACAACCCACCGCCTGTATTACCGACCAGGCGCGCATCAAACTGCCTATCCGCTCGACCTTATTCCGTTCGGGAAAATAGCCAGCGCCAACACGATAGCTTGGCCGCCGGATATGGCAGTCGTCATGAACGTTACCGGCTATGCTGATGCGCTGGAGCACGCAATTAAGGTGGATGTGGGGACAGGACTGATCGTCAATGTCGTGTCGATACCTGCCTTGGCTATCCTAAAAATACTTGCATGGAATGATCGGGGCCGGGGGGACAACAAAGACGCGCAGGACCTCCTTTACTTGCTAAGGAACTACCACGCTGCCGGAAACTCCAACCGCTTATTTGACGACGCGTCGTCAATTTTGGAAAGTTGCGACTTTGCGATCGACCTCGCTGGAGCAGCGTTGCTAGGTCACGATGCGCGCTTGTTCATGGAGGAATCTACACGCCGTAGCGTTCTGGCTGTGTTGAATGATCCCGTCAAACTAGACCGTCTGACGGTCCAGATGAGCAGATCGCTGAAAATTGATATCGCTATCCCCGCCAGCTTTATTCATCAATTCCAGCGCGGAGTCAATTTGGCCCAGCCTTGATGCACCAAGCCGACGTTCTCCGCACTGTCAATCCAATCAGCGCGGCAGCACCGATGAGCCCATCAGGAATTCATCGACTGCACGGGCCGCCTGGCGGCCTTCACGAATCGCCCACACCACCAGCGATTGTCCGCGCCGCATGTCGCCCGCCACGAACACTTTCGGCACGCTGGTCTGGTAGCAGCCTACGCCATCGGTGGTCGCCTTGGCATTGCCGCGTCCATCTTTTTCCACACCGAACGCTTCGAGCACTTGCTGCACCGGCGACACAAAACCCATCGCCAGCAACACCAGGTCAGCCTTCATCTCGAATTCGGAATTCGGCACTTCGGTCATCTTGCCGTCTTTCCACTCCACGCGGCAGGCGATCAGCTTGTCGACCTTGCCGCCCTTGCCTTCGAAACGTTTGGTCGCCACGGCCCAGTCGCGCTCGCAGCCTTCTTCGTGCGACGAGGACGTGCGCAGCTTGGTCGGCCAGTAAGGCCACACCAGCGGCTTGTTTTCTTGCTCCGGGGGCATAGGCATCAGTTCGAACTGGGCCACGGAGGCGGCGCCATGGCGGTTCGAGGTGCCCACGCAGTCCGATCCGGTATCGCCGCCGCCGATCACGACCACATGCTTGCCGCTGGCCTTCATCTGGTCCTTGACCTTGTCGCCGGCATTGACCTTGTTTTGCAGCGGCAGGAAGTCCATCGCGAAATGCACGCCCTTGAGCTCGCGTCCAGGCACGGGCAAGTCGCGCGGCTGCTCGGCGCCGCCGGCCATGATGACGGCGTCAAATTCCTTTTCCAGGTCTTCCGGGAAAATCGTTTCCTTCGCCCAGTTGTTGACGCTGGCAGGGAAATCCTTGCCGACCAAGACGCTGGTGCGGAACACGACGCCTTCGGCTTGCATCTGTTCCACGCGGCGGTCAATGTGCAACTTTTCCATTTTAAAGTCGGGAATGCCGTAACGCAGCAGGCCGCCGATGCGGTCGCTCTTTTCAAACACCGTCACCGCGTGGCCGACGCGGGCCAATTGCTGGGCCGCTGCCATGCCGGCCGGACCGGAACCGATGATGGCCACTTTTTTGCCGGTCAGGACGGACGGCGGCTGCGGCACCACCCAGCCATGTTCCCAGCCGGTATCGATGATCTTGTGCTCGATCGACTTGATGCCGACCGGATCGTCATTGATGCCCAGCGTACAGGCCGATTCGCACGGCGCCGGGCAGATGCGGCCCGTGAACTCAGGGAAATTGTTGGTCGAGTGCAGGTTCTCCAGGGCAGCGCGGTAATTGCCGTGATAAACCAGGTCATTCCAGTCCGGGATGATGTTGTTGACCGGGCAGCCGCTGTTGCAAAACGGGATGCCGCAATCCATGCAGCGCGCCGCCTGCACCTTCGCTTGCGGGTCCGACAGGTGCAGGACAAATTCCTTGTAGTTCTTGAGGCGCGCGGCAGGCTCGAGATAGCTTTCGTCCTGACGCTTGAATTCCATGAAGCCGGTGATTTTACCCACGATGTTTTCCTTTTATTCTTTAACTTGCGCTTACGCGGCGATCTTTTCGGCAGCTTCTTCCATGCTGCTGTTGTGCATTTCTTCCAGCGCGCGCTTGTAGTCGGTCGGGAAGACTTTGACAAACTTGCCGCGGCTCGCTGCCCAGTCGTCGAGCAGGTTGCGGGCGCGGGTGCTGCCGGTGTGCTTGAAATGGCGTTCGATCAGGCGTTTCAGGATTGTTTCGTCCGCTTCGCGCGCGCTCTCGCGGCTCTGGCTGTGCCATGCCGCCACGTCGCTCTGGTCCTTGCTGCTCATGACGCGCTCGAGGTTGACCATCGTGGTGTTGCATTTCTTTTCAAAGTCGCCGCTTGGATCGTAGACATACGCCACGCCGCCCGACATGCCTGCGGCAAAGTTGCGGCCCGTTGCGCCCAGCACCACGACGGTGCCGCCGGTCATGTATTCGCAACCGTGGTCGCCGCAGCCTTCGACAATGGCCGTGGCGCCCGAGTTACGCACCGCAAAACGCTCGCCGGCCACGCCGTTGAAGAAGGCTTCGCCGGAAATCGCGCCGTACAGCACGGTGTTGCCGACAATGATGTTGTCCACTGCCCAGCCCCGGAATTCCGTATTCGGACGCACGATGATGCGGCCACCCGACAAGCCCTTGCCCACGTAATCGTTGCCTTCGCCTACCAGGTCGATCGTGATGCCGGCGGCCAGGAAGGCGGCAGCCGACTGGCCTGCCGTGCCTTGCAGCTGGATGTGGATGGTGTCGTCCGGCAAACCGGCATGACCGTAACGCTTGGCCACTTCGCCCGACAGCATGGTGCCGACGGTGCGGTGAACGTTGCGCACTGGCGAGATGAACGAGACGCGCTCGCCTTTTTCCAGCGCTGCCTTGGCTTGCGCGATCAGCTTGTGATCGAGCGCCTTTTCCAGCCCGTGTTCCTGGAACTCGGTATGGAAAATCGACATGCCCGGCTGCGACTTTGGCTGGTAGAAAATGTTCGAGAAATCCAGCCCGCGTGCTTTCCAGTGCTCGATGGCTTGCGACTTGTCGAGCAGGTCGGAACGGCCGATCAGCTCGTCAAAGGTGCGGATGCCCAGTTGCGCCATCAGCTGGCGTGCTTCTTCCGCGACGAAGAAGAAATAGTTGACGACATATTCAGGCTTGCCGGCGAACTTGGCGCGCAGGATCGGGTCCTGGGTTGCCACGCCGACGGGGCAAGTGTTCAGGTGGCACTTGCGCATCATGATGCAACCTTCCACCACCAGCGGCGCGGTGGCGAAACCGATCTCGTCAGCGCCCAGCATGGCGGCGATGACCACGTCGCGCCCGGTTTTCATCTGGCCATCGGCCTGCACGCGGATACGGCTGCGCAAACCATTGAGCACCAGCGTCTGCTGCGTTTCGGCCAGGCCCAGTTCCCACGGCGTACCGGCATGCTTGACCGACGACAGCGGCGAAGCGCCCGTACCGCCATCATGGCCGGCCACGACCACGTGGTCCGCTTTCGCCTTGGTCACGCCGGCAGCGACGGTACCGATGCCCACTTCCGAGACCAGCTTGACCGAGATCGAGGCGCGCGGATTGGCGTTTTTCAGGTCGTGGATCAGCTGCGCCAGATCTTCGATCGAATAGATGTCATGGTGCGGCGGCGGCGAAATGAGTCCCACGCCCGGCACCGAAAAGCGCAGGCTGGCAATGTATTCCGACACCTTATGGCCTGGCAACTGACCGCCTTCGCCAGGCTTTGCGCCCTGCGCCATCTTGATCTGGATCTGGTCGGCCGAGTTCAAGTACTCGGCCGTGACGCCGAAGCGTCCTGACGCGACTTGCTTGATGCGCGAACGCAGCGAGTCGCCGTCTTTTAACGGGATGTCGACCACGACGTTCTGCGCGCCGATAACGGACGACATTGTCTCCCCCTGCTTGATCGGAATGCCCTTCAGTTCCATCGCGTAGCGTGCCGGGTCTTCGCCGCCTTCACCGGTGTTCGACTTGCCGCCGATGCGGTTCATGGCAATGGCCAGCGTGGCGTGCGCTTCGGTCGAGATCGAGCCGAGCGACATGGCGCCGGTGGCGAAACGCTTGACAATGTCCTTGGCCGATTCCACTTCATCGAGCGGGATCGCCTTGGCCGGGTCGAGCTTGAATTCGAACAGGCCGCGCAGCGTCAGGTGACGGCGGCTTTGGTCGTTGATGATTTGCGCGTATTCCTTGTAGCTGGAAAAATTGTTGCTGCGGGTCGAATGCTGCAGCTTTGCAATCGCGTCCGGCGTCCACATGTGTTCTTCGCCGCGCACGCGGAAGGCGTACTCGCCGCCCGCGTCGAGCGCGTCGAGCAGGACCGGATCGTTGCCAAAGGCCAGCGTGTGCAGGCGCAAGGCTTCCTCAGCCACTTCAAACACGCCAATGCCTTCGACATTCGACGCCGTGCCCTTGAAGTACTTGTCGACCAGCGACTTGTTCAAGCCGATGACTTCAAAAATCTGCGCGCCGCAATACGACATGTAGGTCGAAATGCCCATCTTGGACATGACCTTCATCAAGCCCTTGCCGACCGCCTTGGTGTAGTTGTAGATCGCCGTTTCCGGCGACAGGTCGCCATGCATGCCTTGCGCCATTTCGGCCAGCGTTTCCATGGCCAGGTAGGGGTGCACGGCTTCCGCGCCATACCCTGCCAGCAAGGCAAAATGGTGGGTTTCACGGGCCGAACCGGTCTCCACGACCAGGCCGGTGGAGGCGCGCAAGCCGCGCGCGACCAGGTGCTGGTGAATGGTCGAGGTTGCCAGCAGCGCGGGAATGGCGACCTGGTCGGCAGCCACATTGCGGTCCGACACGATCAGGATGTTATGGCCGGAACGCACCGCATCGACCGCTTCGGCGCACAGCGACGCGAGCGAGGCTTCAATGCCTTCCTTGCCCCAGGCGACCGGATAGCAGATGTTCAACTCATATGACTTGAACTTGCTGCCGGTATGCGCGCTGATGTTGCGCAGGCGCGCCATGTCGTCAAAGCCGAGCACCGGCTGCGACACTTCCAGGCGCATCGGTGGATTGACGTTGTTGGTGTCGAGCAGGTTCGGCTTCGGTCCAATGAACGAGACGAGCGACATGACCATCGCTTCGCGGATCGGGTCGATCGGCGGGTTGGTCACTTGCGCGAACAATTGCTTGAAGTAGTTGTAGAGCGGCTTGAGCTTGTTGGACATGACGGCCAGCGGCGAGTCGTTGCCCATCGAGCCGGTGGCTTCTTCGCCCAGCAATGCCATGGGCGCCATCAGGAACTTCAAGTCTTCCTGGGTATAGCCGAACGCTTGCTGGCGGTCGAGCACCGAGGTCAGCGGCTTTTCGCCCTGTGCCGGCGCCGCATCCTTGGCGCGGTTGTGGCCCAGCTGGCTTTCGCTCAGCTTGATTTCATTGAGCTTGATGCGTACCGAGTTGATCCATGCCTTGTAGGGCTTGGCGTTCGAATAGGTGTCTTTGAGCTCTTTATCGTCGATGATGCGGCCAGCTTCCAGGTCGATCAAGAACATCTTACCCGGCTGCAAACGCCACTTCTGGATGATTTTCGATTCGGGAATCGGCAGCACGCCCGACTCCGACGCCATCACGACCAGATCGTCGTCCGTGACGATGTAACGCGCCGGACGCAGGCCATTGCGGTCCAGCGTGCCGCCGATGTGGCGCCCGTCGGTGAAGGCCATCGCGGCCGGGCCGTCCCATGGTTCCATCATCGCGGCGTGGTATTCATAGAAAGCGCGGCGGTTATCGTCCATCATCGTGTGGTTTTCCCACGCTTCCGGAATCATCATCATCATCGCCTGGGCGATCGGGTAGCCGGCCATGATCAGCAGTTCGAGCGCGTTGTCGAAGCAGGCGGTGTCGGACTGGCCTTCGTAGATCAGCGGGAACAGCTTTTGCAGGTCTTCGCCCAGCACGGCCGACTTCATCACGCCTTCGCGCGCGCGCATCCAGTTGAAGTTGCCCTTGACGGTGTTGATTTCGCCGTTATGGGCGATCAGGCGGTACGGGTGGGCCAGCGGCCATTCCGGGAACGTATTGGTCGAGAAACGCTGGTGCACCAGCGCCAGCGCCGAGATGCAGCGTGGATCTTGCAGGTCCTTGTAATAGACGCCCACCTGGTCGGCGAGCAGCAAGCCCTTGTAGACAATGGTGCGGGCCGACATTGATGGCACGAAGAATTCTTTGCCGTGCAGCAGTTTGAGTGCCTGGATGGCGTGGCCGGACGACTTGCGGATCACATACAGTTTGCGCTCGAGCGCGTCGGTGACCATGATGTCCGGGCCGCGACCGATGAAGATCTGGCGAATCACCGGTTCCTTGGCGCGCACGGTGGGCGACATCGGCATGGCGTCGTCGATCGGCACGTTGCGCCAGCCGAGAACGACCTGGCCTTCGATGCGCACGGCGCGTTCAATTTCCTGCTCGCAAGCGATGCGGGACGCGTTTTCCTTCGGCAGAAAGACCATGCCGACGCCATATTCGCCCGGGGGCGGCAATTCCACGCCCTGCTTGGCCATTTCGTCGCGGTAGTACTGGTCGGGGATTTGGATCAGGATGCCGGCGCCATCGCCCATCAGCTTGTCTGCGCCGACGGCACCCCGGTGATCCAGGTTTTTCAGGATCAGCAAGCCTTGTTCGATGATGGAGTGGCTCTTGTTGCCCTTGATATGGGCGATGAAACCGACGCCGCAGGCATCGTGTTCATTGGACGGGTCGTACAAACCTTGAGCAATCATGCGTTTTCTCCACAGCTTTTTAAGTCGAAGACCAAGGTTAGTGCAATGCAGCAGAAATCTCAAGTGAATTAATTAGGGTCGGAGTCGAATAAAACTTATTTTGCGTTCCTTGAATTTTAATTAGGGACATAGTCGACCGGACCGTTTATCCGGCGCTGTGATGCCTAATTCTTGCCCTTACGTGCTTCAGAGGTGATGATTTTTGGTAACGGCATATGCGGGACGGGAGTTTCCGCATGGCATTTTGTTCCATGCTACAGCGCAAACACCGACTGGCGCGGCCTTCAACATGGACGTTCTTGGCCCCGCACTGGCCAAGAACGTCCAATTCAACTGGAGTGGGATGACAGGGAAGTGTTTTACACCGCGCGCGCGACCGAGGACGAAATTCGCGAGCTCCTGCGCTTTTCTGATGAATTGAGGAAAAGAAGAACGGAAAATACCAACAACCGGGGCCGCCTGTCAGCGATGGCTGTTCATGTTCCAGCCCGACAGCAGTATCGTAAAGAGGCTCAAAGCGATTAGCGCGGCTGTGGCGCCCAGGAGCAGGATGCCGACAACGAGATAAGCTATCGATGCCGGATTGCGTAGTTCCGCATCCCGCAAAGCGGGAATCGCCACAGCAACAATAGCCAACGAACTGCCCAGTATCAGTACGTGCAAAGGCCGCTCCAGATCAATCGACGTGAACCAGCCATTGCCCAGCACAAAGGCTAGCAACGCTCCCCAAATGGCTGCCATCACGGCGTTAATTTTCATGCAGTAGGAAGGGGAAGCTTGCTGAGTCGTCATATTAGCCGCGTGTGAGGGACGCGAGGGCGACGTCCGGAGCGCACAGTGCCTTACAAGATTACCTAAACGGCAAGATTATTCTTTCATTCCCCGGCTGCGTATTACGGCGCGGCCGGTTTGACTTTGAACGGCCTGCCGCGCTTCGCCGGCAACACCTGGCGCTTGGCACGCTGTTGCAATTCTGTCTTGAAGGCATCCGACCCCAAGGGCCATCCCTTCAGGACAGCGGCATCCACAATGGCCATTTCCTTTTCACTGAGCAGAGGCCGGCTCAACTCCCGATACGCCGCTTCCCTCTGGAAAGGCGTATTCCCCAGCGCCCAATACAGCGCATGATCAGTAATCACCGGATCCGGCTGCACTCCCGCGTGATGGGGATAGCTCGACCACTGATACTCGAGTGGATCCGATACCACCTGCGAGCGCAGCGGATTGGACTCGATATACCTGCTGCACACCATAAAATACTTCTCCGAATCGATCAGCGAGGTTTTGAACCTGCCTTTGAACAGCCCACCGCTGCGGCCATATTTGGAGTTGTACCAAGGAACGTAGTACCGACCAAGCCGCTGCATCATCTGCGCAAGGCCTTCCACCGTTCCCGGCGAGGCCAGCAGGTGCAGGTGGTCCGGCATCAGCACATAAGCGTGGATGGCTACCTTGAATTCCTTTGCGCTCTCGCGCAGCCATCGGAGGAAGCGCTGGAAATCCTCGGCCTCGCGAAAAATCAGCTGGCCGTCATTTGCCGACTGAATGATGTGATGGGGATGGTTTGGCAAAACAAGGCGGGGCAGGCGGGCCATGGCGAAATAAAAAGGGTCAGAGAAGAAGGATTCTAACCAACCCTTCATGTCCTGTCCCTAATTAATTCCCTGAAGCGTCAGATCCGGGCTGAACCTGTCCCTGCTTACGCCAATGTGAACCCTGCAGACAGGCTATAGCCCTCGCCGTACGCGCTGCGCAGCGGCAAATCCTGGCCCAGTCCACTGCGCGCCTTCTTGCGCAGCCTGTAGACCAGCATGTCAACCCGGCGGCTGGCATCCGGATCTTCCCCACCCATGCCGGCCACGATCACCTGGCGCGGCACTGGCCGGGTGTTGATGGTGAGCAGATGCAGGAAGTTGCACTCTTTTTCCGTCAGATCAATCACCGAATCCATCAGTTGCAGTTGGCGCGCGCTGATTTTCAGCGTCCACTTGGATGGTTGCGGCGTGCTCGGCTCAGGCGGCCGCACGCGGCGGTCGAGCGCCTCGATGTGGGCGGCCAGCTCCGGGAACTTGATCGGCTTGGTCAGGTAATGGTCGGCGCCCAGGCGCAAACCCAGGATACGGTTATCGAACGCAACCCGCCCGGTCAGCACCAGCAGCCCGATTTCGGGATACAGCTGGCGCATGCGGGGGATGACGTTGAAGCCATCCTCGTCCGGCAAGCCCAGGTCCAGCACGACCACGGCAGCGGGCGTTTTGGTCAGCGCGGCCCACATTTCGCCGGCGGTAGTGGCAATCGATACATCATGGTGAAGTTCAGTGAGAAACTCCGCCATATCTCCGGCGTAGTCGCCGTTGTCTTCAACAATCAGGATTTGCGTCATGGGTTGGCCAATTTTTTTTCATTTCGTGAACCCCGAGGTGATTTTCGAGAAAATCCCGGCGCCAACCTTTGTACTTTATTCATCGGAATTATCACTGTTGATCACTTTCTGCGCAACACTTTTCCCCGGGATAGCCCGTGCCGGGAGCCAAATGCGAAATTCAGCGCCGCTCGGCGCAACATTTCTTGCGGAAATATGCCCACCGCATACTTCGACCACGGAACGGGCCATATACAGGCCTAATCCCGACCCGAAACCCGTAGCTTTGCTGCCCCGGTAGCGTTTGTCGAAGATGCGCGGCAGATCGGCAGCGGGAATACCGGCGCCGCCATCGCGCACCAGCAGTTCAACGCCGCCTTCGGCGCGCTGCCCGGACACGGTGATCGGCAGCCCGGCAGGCCCGTATTGCAGGGCATTGTCGACCATGACCTTCATGGCCACGCGCAAGCCGCCGGGCTGGCAGCGCAACTGGGCCGGCAAGTCGCCGATTTGTAAAATTGCCTGGCGTCCTGCGGCGCGCACCATCTGCGCCGCTTCTTCGAGCAGCAGTGCGGGCGAGACGGATTCGGCCGGACGAGTGGCGCTGGCCTCGTCCATGCGTTCCGGCGACAAGTGTTCGTCCAGCAAGCCGATCAAGCGATCGACGGCCGCCTGAATCTTGCGATAACGCAGCCGCGTTGGCTCGTCGGCGTTCGCCCCGGTCACTTCCAGCCGCTGGATCGCACCGTCGATGGTGGACAGGGGCGTGCGAAATTCGTGGTTCAGCATGCTGGTAAAACGCCGCTGCTCGGCCGCTTTTTCGCGCAGTTCATGGCGCAGTTCACTCACGTCGCGCGCCGTTCCCACCACGGCCACGGCTTCGCCGGCGGCATCGACAACAATACTGGAAGTTACTTCCAGAGGAATGACGCGCCCGTCGGCGAGCGCTTGCTCAAAACTGCGCACCAGCCGCTTGCGCGACAAGTCGCCGGCGGCAAAGCGGCGCAGGCGTTCGGCCAGCCCGGCGCCCAGATCGGCCAGGGGGCCGCCGATCCAGTCTACTTCGACGTGGCTGTGAAATTGCTCCAGCCCATAACCGGACAGGGCGATCGCGGCCGGACTGACATAAGTGAGCAAGCCTGACGCGCAATCAACCGTCCAGGCAATGTCGCCGTGCAATTCGGCGATGGCGCGGAATTGCTCATCCTTATTGCTGCGCGCCAGGCTTTGCTGGCCCGTGAGGCCGGCGCTACGATTCATTGGGCAGGCCTTTCATACCGTTCGCAAAAATTGCTTACTAGTATACCCTCAATGTTGACATTATGTTTACATTGTTACAATTACTCTTCCAGGGGCGCAAAGATCGCCTGCAAATCTTCTTGCGTCAGCGCCATCTTGTGCGCCTCGCCGTCGGCCAGGATCGACTGCGCCAGATCAGACTTCTTCTGTTGCAGCAACTGAATCTTTTCTTCCAGCGTCCCCTTGGCGATCAGCTTGTAGACGAAGACGGGCTTGTCCTGGCCGATGCGCCAGGCGCGGTCGGTGGCCTGGTTTTCCGCGGCCGGGTTCCACCATGGATCGTAGTGGATGACGGTGTCGGCGGCGGTCAGGTTCAAGCCCACGCCGCCCGCTTTCAGGCTGATCAGGAAAATCGGCACGGCACCCTGCTGGAAGGCGGCCACTTGCGCGGCGCGGTCCTTGGTGTCGCCGGTGAGCAAGGCAAACGGGATGCGGCGCGCGTCCAGTTCTTCCTGGATCAGCGCCAGCATGCTGGTAAATTGCGAGAACACGAGGATCTTGCGGCCTTCTTCGAGCAAATCATCCACCATTTGCATCAGGTCGATCAGCTTGGCCGAGCCACTGTCCTTCTTTTTGGCCGGCAAGGCTTTCACCAGGCGCGGGTCGCAGCACACCTGGCGCAGCTTGAGCAGCGCCTCGAGGATGACGATCTGGCTGCGCGCAACGCCTTTTTTGTCGATCTCGTCGCGCACTTTCTTGTCCATCGCCAGGCGCACCGTCTCGTACAGGTCGCGCTGGGCGCCCGACAGCTCGACCTTGCGCACCATCTCGGTCTTGGGTGGCAATTCCTTGGCCACATTGTCTTTGGTACGGCGCAGCAGGAACGGCCGGATACGCCGGTTCAGCATGCCACGCCGCAGCGGGTCGTCCTGGCGTTCGATGGGGTGGCGGAACTGGCTGTTGAAGGTCTTCTCGTCGCCCAGCAAGCCCGGCAGCAAAAAGTGGAATTGCGACCACAGCTCGCCCAGATGGTTCTCGAGCGGGGTGCCGGTCAGGCACAGGCGATGGCGCGACTTTAACAGGCCGGCACTTTGCGCCGCTTTCGAGCGATTATTCTTGATGTAATGGGATTCGTCGAGGATCACGAGGTGATATTCGTGCTCGCGCAGCTTTTCCTCGTCGCGCGGCAACAGCGCATAGGTCGTCAAGATGATGTCGCACTCGTCGATCTTGTCGAACTGTTCCAGCCGCTCCTTGCCTTGCAGCAGGAGCACGCGCAGGTCCGGCGTGAAGCGGGCCGCTTCGTCTTGCCAGTTGGCCATCAGGCTGGTGGGGGCGATCACCAATGCCGGACGGGTCAGGCGCCCTGCTTCTTTTTCCAGCAGGATGTGGGCCAGCGTCTGGACGGTTTTTCCCAGGCCCATGTCATCGGCCAGGATGCCGGCCAGGTCGTACTCGCGCAAAAATTGCATCCACGCCAAGCCATCGGCCTGGTAGTCGCGCAGGGTCGCTTGCAGCCCAAGCGGCGGCGCCACCTTCTGGACCGAGCCGAACAGGCTGAGCTTGCGGCCCGTTTCGCGCAACTGTTCGCCGCCGAACCAGCGCAGCTCAGTGCCGCGCGCCAGCTCTTCAAGGCGGGCCGCGTCCAGCGTCGACAGGCGGACCTTGTTCTTGATCTTGTCGCTGAAATACAGTTCGCCAAGCGTATTGAGGATGGGTTTCAGGCGGCCCCATGGCAGCGCCACGCGCACGCCGTCGGGCAAGGTCGCCAGCATCTGGTCGGTATCGGGGTGGGCGGCCAGCACTTCCGGGTTGAAGTCCAGCGGGGCGCTGCGGATCAGCTGTACCAGCACCGGCAGCAGCGGCACGCGTTTTTGCGCGACCACGATGCCCAGTTCCAGCTCGAACCAGGCATTGCCGGCGTCGACCGGTTCGTCGATCTCGGCATACCAATCCTCGACCGCCACCACGTCATAGCGGTATTTGGCCGACTTGTGCAGGTGCCAGCCGGCCTCGCCCAGGCCATCCAGTTCGCCTTTGGCAAAGCGGATCCAGTGGGCCTGGCTTTCTAGCTGCAGCGCCCCGGCCAGCCCGTTCAAGGGCGGCGTCAGCGGCTTGCGAAAACCAAGCAAGGTCAGCGCCTGCAGTGCCTGCGCCTCGGCCGTGCTGTCGCGCGCAATGACTTCGGTGACGTCGCCCACCTGGCGCACCACGCGCTGGGCCGGATCGAAGGAGACGCGCTCGCCATCGTAATCGAAGGAAATGACGGCGTAATCGTGCCAGCGCTGCAGCGGGCCGTCGGCCAGGTGCACGCTGTCGAGCAGCAAGTGGGCGCGCGGCTTGACGTCGTCGCGCAGGCGCTGGGTCAGCGGTTGCGGCAGCGGCATCAGTTGCTGCAGGCCATGGGCGAGCAGCAGTTGCGACACGCGTTTTTTATCGTTGCCGGTCAGGGGGGGCGCCTGGGCGACCAGCGCCTGCAGGTCGGCCAGCGAAATATCGACCCCGCCGCGGTTGAGCGCCAAGGCGCCGCACGACAGGTTGTCGATGTACCACGGCGGATCGGTCGGCAGCATGTAGTCGATCTGGTCGGCCGCGCTGTGCGTGGCCCCGCTGGGCGGCGCGACCTGCCAGCCCAGGCGGGCGGTACGGCCTTCGTCGCGCCAGACCAGGTTTGCTTCGCGCACCGGGCCGTGCTTGAGCGGGTAAATCAGCCCGCCGGACATATCCTGCCAAGAGTTTGCCCACAGCAGTTTGTCTTGTTTTAGCAACATTTCCAAAAGAATAGCGCCGACTTTACCCTTGGGTTCGGTGGCGCTGCCGCCTTGCGAGGAGGCGCCGCTGCGCATGGCAATGAAAAAACGCACCAGGTCTTCATCGTCGCCTTCCAGGTAAGCGGGCGGGGCCGACAGCAGTGAGAATACTTCGCTGACGGGGCTGGCCGCCGCCACTTCGCCGTTCGGCTTGAGCCGGGCCTTGCACAGGCACAGGGCCACATGCCGCCCGCCACTGGTGGGGGCCAGCACATAGACAAATTTGTACTGCGCAATCTTGGGATCCTTGAGTTCAAGGTCCAGCTTGGGCTGGGGGTGCGCGGCCGCCTCGACCCGTTGCAGCCAACTGGCAATTGGCGCCGGCAGGGCCGACGTAGAGGGGGCGTGCGGCGCAGCAGGCGTCGCGGGGGTTCCTACACGGGCGCCATCGCGCGTTAAATCCATCGTGTGCATTGGTTCTGTATGGGCAGTATCGAAAACGATAACACTCGATATTATCAGCCCGAGGACATTTTGTGTTCTGTTCTCTTCCGCACGCTGAGCCCGGTTATCAGCCTTGATTTGTATCAATACGGAAATATATAGTGCAGGGTAAATCGCGCGAGGATAGCCCCGCTACAGTCGGTACTCACCGGAAACAATTGTCCTGTCACACTGCGCGCTGGTCTTGCACACGACGCCGGCACTGTCAAGACTGGCGCATTCGCCGCGATTGCGTATGATTCCGCTCTTGCGTTTTGCGTTTTGCCTTTTGTTTTTGACTCACCAGGATGTCCCATGCTCCCTACCATTGAACAACGCCTCGCCATTGAACTTGCCGCCAAACCGGTGCAAGTTGCCGCCGCCATCGCCCTGCTCGACGAGGGCGCCACCGTCCCGTTTATTGCACGTTACCGCAAGGAAGCGACAGGCGGCCTGGACGACATCCAGCTGCGCCTGCTCGAAGAGCGCCTGCGCTACCTGCGCGAACTGGAAGACCGGCGCGCCGCGATCATCGCCTCGATCACCGAACAGAACAAGATGACGCCGGCGCTGCTTGACGCCGTCACCCATGCCCAAGACAAGACCCGCCTCGAAGACCTGTACCTGCCGTACAAGCAAAAACGCCGCACCAAGGCCCAGATCGCGATCGAAGCAGGCTTGATGCCGCTGGCCGAGGGCTTGCTGGGCGACCCGATGCTGGTGCCTGAAGAACAGGCGGCCAATTATCTGCGCGATGCGTTTACTACCGACGACGGCAACAACCCGGGCGTGGCCGACACCAAGGCGGCGCTGGACGGCGCGCGCCAGATCCTGATGGAGCGCTTCGCCGAAGACGCAACGCTGCTGCAGTCGCTGCGCGAATACGTGCAGGAACACGGCATCGTCGAATCCAAGGTGGTCGAAGGCAAGCAGGACGAAGGCGAAAAATTCGCCGACTACTTCGATTATTCGGAAACGATTTCCACCGTGCCGTCGCACCGCGCGCTGGCGCTGCTGCGCGGACGCCGCGAAGGCATGCTCGACGTCACGCTGCGCCTGGACACGGAAGCGGAAAAACCGAAGTGGGACGCGCCGCACAATCCGTGCGAAGGGCGCATCGCCGCGCGCTTTGGCATCAAGGGCCAGGGCCGCCCGGCCGACAAGTGGCTGCAAGACACGGCGCGCTGGACCTGGCGCGTAAAAAGCTTCATGCACCTCGAAACGGAGCTGATGGGCGCCTTGCGCGAGCGCGCCGAACTGGACGCCATCAATGTGTTTGCCCTCAACCTCAAGGCGCTGCTGCTGGCCGCGCCGGCCGGCCAGCGCGCCACCATGGGCCTGGACCCCGGCTTGCGCACGGGCGTGAAGGTGGCCGTGGTCGACGCCACCGGCAAGGTCATGGACACTGCCGTCATCTACCCGCACCAGCCGCGCAACGACTGGGATGGCTCGCTGCACGTGCTCGGCGCGCTGGCGGCCAAGCACAATGTGTCGCTCATCTCGATCGGCAACGGCACCGCCTCGCGCGAAACGGACAAGCTGGCGCAAGACCTGATCAAGCAGCGCGCCGAGCTGAAGATGACCAAGATCGTGGTGTCCGAAGCGGGAGCGTCGGTGTATTCGGCCTCTGAATTTGCCTCGCGCGAACTGCCCGACATGGATGTCTCGCTGCGCGGCGCGGTGTCGATCGCGCGCCGCCTGCAAGACCCGCTGGCCGAACTGGTAAAAATCGATCCCAAGTCGATCGGCGTGGGCCAGTACCAGCACGACGTGAGCCAGAGCCAGCTCGCGCGCTCGCTCGACGCGGTGGTGGAAGATTGCGTCAATGCGGTGGGGGTGGATGTGAATACCGCGTCGGCGCCGCTGCTGGCGCGCGTCTCGGGCCTGTCGTCGAGCGTGGCGCAGGCGATCGTCACCTACCGCGACCTGAAAGGCGCGTTTGTCTCGCGCGCGGCGCTCAAAGCCGTGCCGCGCCTGGGCGAGAAGACGTTCGAGCAGGCGGCCGGATTTCTGCGCGTGATGGGCGGCGACAATCCGCTCGACGCCTCGGCGGTGCACCCGGAATCGTATCCGCTGGTCGAAAAGATCCTGGCCGATATCAAGAAGGAGATGAAGGCGGTGATTGGCGACGCTGGCCTGCTCAAGACCTTGAATCCGGCGCGCTACGCCGATGAAAAATTCGGCGTGCCGACCATTACCGACATCTTGAAGGAGCTGGAAAAGCCGGGGCGCGACCCGCGTCCGGAGTTCACCACCGCCACCTTCAAGGAAGGCGTGGAAGAGATCCGCGACCTGCGTCCCGACATGATCCTCGAGGGCGTGGTGACCAACGTGGCCGCGTTCGGGGCGTTTGTCGACATCGGCGTGCACCAGGATGGCCTGGTGCATATTTCGGCGCTGTCGAACACCTTCGTGAAGGACCCGCATACCGTGGTCAAGGCTGGCCAGGTGGTGCGCGTGAAGGTGCTGGAAGTGGACGAGAGGCGCAAGCGCATCGCGCTGACCATGCGCCTGACCGACAGCGCGCCGCAGCCGGGCGCCAAGGTCGAGCAGCGCGGCGACCGCAACGACCGCAAGAGTCTGGCGCAGCACCAGCAAAAGCAGGACAAGGCGCCGGCACCGGCGGGCGGCTCGATGGCGGCGGCGTTCGCCAAGCTGCGCGGCTGATGATCGTCCAGGCGTGCGACCCCGGCAGCGCCGAGGCGCAGGTACTGGTCGCGGAACTGTCGGCGGCGCTGGCAGCGCTTACCGGATCGAGCGGACAAGCTTCGTTTTCGGTGGATGATGCGCGCGCGGCGCGCTCGCTGTTCGTGGTCGTCAAGGGGGACGATGGCGCCTTGTTGGGCTGCGGCGCGCTGCGTCCACTCGAGGGCGAGGTGGGCGAGGTGGGCGAAATCAAGCGCATGTATGCCAGGCCTGGCACGCGCGCCGTTGGCGCGGCACTGCTGGCGCACCTGGAACGCGAGGCGCAAGGCTTCGGGTACCGGGAGCTGTGGCTGGAGACGCGGCGGGTCAATGCGCGGGCAGTGGCGTTTTACGTGGGCCACGGTTACGCCGAGATTCCCAACTACGGCAAGTATGTGGGGCGCGCCGAGGCGGTTTGCTTTGGCAAGCAGCTTGCGTGAGCCGGGCAGACTGCCTTGCGGTATATTGTCAAGGCGCACACGGGGATCGATGAAACCGGACCGTAGGTAGCCAACTCTTTTGCGACATCCGCGTTCGCGATGATGTCGTTGCCCGAGGTTTTTTTCGATAATGACAGCTTCGTAAGCTGGAAAAGCGCGCAGCCCACCTTCCACCCTGCGCCGCCACCGCCGCCATTTACGCCCTCCACCCCGTTTTCTTATAAAATGACGCCGTACCCCCATTTCCCAACAGAGGCAAGCCATGAGCGACGTAAAAACCTGGATCCAAGAAACCGTGACCAGCACCCCGGTGGTGCTCTTCATGAAGGGCACCGCCCAATTCCCCCAATGCGGCTTTTCCGGCCGCGCCATCCAGATCCTGAAAGAATGCGGCGTCGAGAACATCGCCACCGTCAACGTGCTGGAAGACCCGGAAGTACGCCAGGGAATCAAGGATTTCTCGAACTGGCCAACCATCCCCCAGCTCTACGTCAAGGGTGAATTCATCGGCGGCTCGGACATCATGAACGAAATGTTCGCCTCGGGCGAACTCAAAGCCTTGATCGATGCCTGATGTAAAACTGCGGCGGCTGGTCGTTGCCATCACCGGCGCTACCGGCGCCGTGTATGGCGTGCGCCTGCTGCAGCAACTATCAAGCACGCCGGGCATCGAGACCCATCTGGTGGTCTCCGACGCCGCAGTCCTCACGCTGCACCAGGAAACCGGCCTGCAGCGGCGCGACGTCGAGGCCATGGCCCACGTGGTCCACAAGAACCGCGACATCGGCGCTGCCATCGCCAGCGGTTCCTTCCAGTCCGATGGCATGGTCATCGCCCCCTGCTCGATGAAAACCCTGGCTTCGGTGGCCCTGGGCATGTCCGACAACTTGATCGCGCGCGCGGCCGACGTGGTGCTCAAGGAGCGCCGTCGCCTGGTGCTGATGGTGCGCGAAACGCCGTTCAACCTGGCGCACCTGCGCAATATGACGCTGGTGACCGAAATGGGTGGGATTGTGTTTCCGCCGCTGCCAAGCTTCTATCACAAGCCGGCGAGCATCGAAGAAATGGTGGACCACACCGTGGGCCGGGTGATCGATCTGTTTGGCGTCGAGCATGCGCTGGCGCCGCGCTGGGCCGGCATGAAACCCGATCCGCTTGCCTGAATCAGGCTGACACTGACGGCGCAGGCCTGGCGCCGGCGTTGCTGGTCAGCCTGTGCAAGGTCACTGCTTGTCGAACTGCCAGGATTCAGCCTTCTTTAATTCTTTCGCTTCTTCCACCATCCTGCGGTGCGCAATTCGTTTGCGCATGACTTCGGCGTGCTGGGCAGCCGTCATGGGCGGAACGGTCATCAGGTCTTTGAGTTGCGCGGTGTTGCTGTAGTTGCTTTTCATAAGACGGCTAGATCCTCGCTCTTCGTTGCGTAACAAATTGCCAATGTGCTATTGCTGCTTTGATTATGAGCCACTATCGCCGTTTTGTGCTGCGGAATATACAAAATTGCCCGGCAGAACAATTTTGACCGCCTTGCATTGTGCTTCACATTTCTGCGCGTACGTTGATTCTGATTAAGCAAATGCTCATCTTCACGTACGCGACACTGTATCTACACAAAATTGTAGCTGAAATAGCAAAAACTTGATGCCCCGGGAGCGTGAGACGGTCTTGCGACCGGTGATGGTAGCGCAACAAGACCACTACTTTTGGTAGTTTATTCGTACAAGCATCCGAATAAATTCACGTGCAATTTGACGATGATGTTCATCTAATCGCTGCAAATCGGCAATTAATTTAACATCGGCGGACTCAAACCGTGACAAGGCGCTGCCCGCGTCGCTGCCGGGCGCGGCACTTTCTGCGCCGCCAAAGCGCAGCCACTCGGCGGGTACGCCGAGCCATTGGGCGATCATGCGCAGTTTCTCCTGCGTGGGAATAGCCTCTCCTACCAGCCATTTGCGGGCTGCATGTACTGTGATGGGACGTCCATCGAAGCGAATGTTAAATTCCCGCGCCAGGCGGGTTGGACTGTCAGGTGAGTAATGGGCGTTCTTCAGCGCTTGCTGCAAGCGTTCGCTGAAACTCTCACGTTCGTTAAATGAATTCATGGGTGGCACTATTTCACGCAACGTCATGAAAGTCAGTCTCTTGAAGGTTAGCGCCAATTGTGAAAAAACGCGGAACGAATGTCACAATGTGGCGAAAAAAAGTGGACGCGGAACACCTTATGGAGTTCGGTACTCGTTGCTCAGCAAATATATATGCCTGGTTTTCAGGCGCTGGCTCGCCCGTGGAAAGCCAAGGGCTCAGTGTAGAGAGAATCTGAAAACGGAGCGCCACGCACAAATCCACAGTTTGTCTTAGGTCAGATGGAATCGGATGATCCCATCGTCCCCGATTACGCGGCGCAACAAACCATCGAACCAGAGCTTGTGCAGGTGCGCCAGCGCCTCGCCCAGCGCAAAGGTCAGCGTGTGTGCGTCCAGCGGGCGGCGGAACATCAGCGGCACGATGTCGACGGCGCTCTGCGGCGTGCGGCAAGCCTGCATGACTTCAGCCAGGCGCGCACCATGGTGCTCGCGCAATTGCGCAATGCGTGTATGCAAGCCCTGGAACGGTCGCCCATGCGACGGCAATACCAGCGTGTCGGCCGGCAAATTCTTGAATTTGCCCAGCGAATCGAGATATTGCTGCAAGGGATTGCCTTCAGGCTCGATGGCGAATACCGAGACGTTGGTGGAAATACGCGGCAGTACCATGTCCCCTGAAATGAGCACGTTCAAGGCAGCGCAATACAGCGCCGCGTGCTCGGGCGAGTGGCCAAAGCCGGTGATCACGCGCCAGGAATGATCGCCAATGGCGAGCTGGTCGCCATCTTGCAAGCGCGTGTAGGCCAGCGGAACGGCAGGCACCAGGGACGGATAGTAATTGCGCCGCTCGGCCATCTGGTCGCGCAGCACCGTGTCCACCAGGCCGTGGCGCTCGAAGTGGGGGATGGCGGCGGTTCCGTCCACGCCGGGCAAGGCGGCTGACATCATGCGGGCAAAGGCATACTCGGCGGCAGTGGCCAGGAATGGGACGTTGAATTTTTTGCACAGCCAGTCCGACAGTCCCACGTGATCCGGATGGCAATGGGTGGCGATCACGCGCGACAAGCCTGCGCCACCGACTTTGATAGTAAGCACTTGCTCCCACGCATCGCGCGTGGCGTCAGTCGCCACCCCGCAATCCACAGCGCACCAGGGCGCTGCAGCGCTGTGGCCGTCGGCGATCAGCCACAGGTTGATATGGTCGAGCGCAAACGGCAGCGGCATGCGCAGCCAGTGCAACCCTGGTGCGATGGGGAGGACGGCGCCGATATCCGGCACGGTGTCGCCAAAGGGATAGGCGAGCTGGGATTCAAGATGGTTCATGGTCGATCTTTCGGTCGGACTGGCGGCGGGCGCGCTACAATGTGCTTGACGTTGACGTTAACGGAACCTAAACAAGAACCCCGACGGGAAGCGAAGCGCCAATTCTAAGCGATTTGCTTTCCAGCCCCCAACCGCTCCTATCCCGCTGCCCATGCGTACTTACACCATTGCCGAACTGTCACGCGAATTCGACATCACCGCGCGCGCCATCCGTTTTTACGAAGACCAGGGCTTGCTCTGCCCCAAGCGCGAAGGCGTGGGCGGGCGCAACCGGGTCTACACCCCGCGCGACCGCACCCATCTGAAGCTGACGCTGCGCGGCAAGCGCCTCGGGCTGACTTTGTCGGAGATCAAGAGTATCGTCGACATGTATGAGTCTCCCAAAGATACGGTTGCGCAGATGAACCGTTTTCTCGGTGTGCTCGCGGCTCAGCGCGCCACGCTCGAGCAGCAGCGGATCGATATCGAGATGGCGTTGGCCGAGATCGTCGCCCATGAGGATGAATGCAAGCGCATGCTGGCCGAGTCGGCCAAGAACGGCGAAACGGCGTAGGCCTGCTTTACGTTTACGTAAACGTCAAACATCGGTATGATTAACTTTTCCTTTTCCGAACCCCATCGAGGACGACAATGCTGCATCTTCCAGGCCTGACCTTTGACCACGGCGAAGACATCGCCGCACTGCGCGAAACCGTGCAACAGTTCGCCGCCGCCGAAATCGCGCCGCGCGCAGCCGAAATCGACCGCAGCGACCAGTTCCCGATGGACTTGTGGCGCAAGATGGGCGACCTGGGCGTGCTCGGCATCACGGTCGACGAACAGTACGGCGGCGCCCAGATGGGCTACTTGGCGCACATCATTGCCATGGAAGAAATTTCGCGCGCGTCCGCGTCGGTCGGCCTGTCGTACGGCGCCCACTCGAACCTGTGCGTGAACCAGATCAAGCGCAACGGCACCGAAGAACAGAAGCAGAAGTACTTGCCCAAGCTCATTTCCGGCGAGTACATTGGCGCGCTCGCCATGTCCGAGCCGAACGCCGGTTCCGATGTCGTGAGCATGAAATTGCGCGCCGACTTCAAGGGTGACCGCTGGGTGCTAAACGGCACCAAGATGTGGATCACCAACGGCCCGGACGCGGACGTGCTGGTGGTGTACGCCAAGAGCGACCTCGAAGCCGGCCCCAAGGGCATGACGGCATTCCTCATCGAAAAGGGTTTCAAGGGCTTTTCGATCGCGCAAAAGCTCGACAAGCTGGGCATGCGCGGCTCGCACACGGGCGAACTGGTATTCCAGGATTGCGAAGTGCCCGCCGAAAACGTACTCGGCGGACTGGGCAAGGGTGTCAATGTGCTGATGTCGGGCCTGGATTTCGAGCGCACCGTGCTGTCGGGCGGTCCGCTGGGCATCATGTCCGCGTGCATGGATGCCGTGGTCCCGTATATTCACGACCGCAAGCAGTTCGGCCAGCCGATCGGCGAATTCCAGCTGATGCAGGGAAAGCTGGCGGACATGTATTCCACCATGATGGCGTGCAAGGCGTATGTCTACGCGGTCGGCCAGGCGTGCGACCGGGCCAAGACGCCGGAAGCGATCCGCAACCTGCGCAAGGATGCCGCCGGCGCCATTTTGTACAGCGCCGAAAAGGCAACCTGGATGGCGGGCGAAGCGATTCAGGCGCTGGGCGGCAATGGCTATATCAATGAGTATCCTGTGGGACGCCTGTGGCGTGACGCGAAGCTCTACGAAATCGGCGCGGGCACGAGTGAGATTCGGCGCATGTTGATTGGCCGCGAGTTGTTTTCAGAGACCAAGTAAGGTGACGCATTGGCCGATTGCATCCGCCCCACGGAAGACTTTCGTAGGGCGGATGCAATCCGCCATAGCGCCGACGACGACCTCAACCACCCGTTGCATCAGCCCATCTTATAGAATAGCCGTTCCCTAGCCGTCCCTATCGAGAAGCCCGATGACACAAGTTGCGTTCCCCAAACTGCTGTCTTCCCAGATAGCGTTCGATATTGCCCGCACCATCCTCGACGGTTTCGACAAGCACTACCGCCTGTTCCGCCAGACCAGCCAGACCGCAAAGCGCCACTTTGAAACCGGTTCCTGGGTGGTCGCGCAACAGGCCGCGCGCGAGCGCATCGGCTTTTACGACCAGCGCGTACAGGAATGCGTGCAAGTGCTCGAAGACGAATACGACAATGGCGAGCTGACCGACGAAGTCTGGCGCGAACTCAAGCTGCACTATATCGGCATGCTCTCCGACCACAAGCAGCCCGAACTAGCCGAAACCTTCTTCAATTCAGTCTGCTGCAACATCTTGCACCGCACTTATTTCCACAACGATTTCATCTTCGTGCGTCCGGTCGTCTCCACCGAATACATTGAAACCGAGGAGTTGCTGCCGACCTACCGCGTGTATTACCCGTCCAAGGATGGCCTGCGCTTCGCGTTGAAACGGATCGTCACCAATTTCCAGCTGAACTGCCCGTTTGCCAACCTCGACCGCGACATCGGCCAGGTGGAAGCACGCCTGAAAGCGCTCTTCGGCAACGAAACCATCGAGCCCAACCACCAGATCCAGGTACTGTCCAGCCTGTTTTTCCGCAACAAGGGCGCTTACATCGTCGGCAAGGGCATCAACGGCAACCGGGAATACCCGTTCGTGGTGCCGATCCTGCACAACCGCCACGGCCAGTTGGTGCTCGATACGGTGCTGTTCGACCACGAACAAATCACCATCCTGTTTTCGTTTACGCGCGCTTACTTCCTGGTGGACATGGAAGTGCCCTCGGCCTATGTGCAATTTTTGCGCACGCTACTGCCGCGCAAGCCGCGCAGCGAAATCTACACCGTGCTCGGCCTGCAAAAGCAGGGCAAGACGCTGTTTTACCGCGATTACCTGCAGCACCTCAAGCACACTTCCGACCGCTTTGAAATCGCACCCGGCATTCGCGGCCTGGTGATGCTGGTGTTCGCGCTGCCATCGTTCCCGTACGTGTTCAAGGTCATCAAGGATTTTTTCCCGGCGCCCAAGGAAACCACGCGCGCCCAGATCAAGGAAAAATACTTGCTGGTCAAGAACCACGACCGCGTGGGCCGCATGGCCGACACGCTCGAGTATTCCAACGTCGCCTTTCCGCTCGAGCGCTTTTCCGAGGAATTGATTGCCGAACTGATGCACCACGCGCCATCGCTGGTCGAGTACGAGGAAGACCGCATCATCATCCGCCACCTGTACATCGAACGGCGCATGGTACCGCTGAACATGTTCCTGGCAAACGCGGAAAAAGATGGCAAGGAAGCGTTGATCGAACACGGCATCCTCGAGTACGGCAATGCCATCAAGGAATTGGTCGCCGCGAACATTTTCCCCGGCGATATGTTGTACAAAAACTTCGGCGTCACCCGCCATGGCCGCGTGGTCTTCTACGACTACGACGAGATCGAATACATCACCGACTGCATTTTCCGCGACATTCCCGAAGCGCGCACCGAGGAAGAAGAAATGTCGGCCGAGCCGTGGTACACGATCGGCAAGCACGATGTTTTCCCCGAACAGTTCGGCCGCTTTTTGCTGGGCAACGCCAAGATCCGCAAGTACTTCATGCTGCACCATGCCGACTTGCTGACGCGCGACTTCTGGCAGGCGCGCAAGCAGCGCATCGTGGACGGCCACGTCGACGACGTGTTCCCGTATCCGCAGCACATCCGCTTTAGTCACACGACAAGTCACACGACAAGTCACACGACAACCACCGTCACCCCGGCAGTCAATCTGCCAACCTATTTGGAGAACCTGAACAATGAATGATCCAGTCGTTATCGTCGGCGCAGCCCGCACGCCAATGGGCGCCTTTCAAGGCGATTTTTCATCCAAGTCCGCCAATGAGCTGGGCGCGGTCGCGATTGCCGCCGCGGTCGAGCGCGCCAAGCTCGACCCCAAGCTGGTCGAACACGTCTACATGGGCAACTGCCTGATGGCAGGCCAGGGCCAGGCGCCCGCGCGCCAGGCCGCGATCAAGGCCGGCCTGCCACTGTCGGCCGGCGCTGTGACGCTGTCCAAAATGTGCGGCGCCGCGATGCAAGCCACCATCTTCGCCCATGATGCCATCGTCGCCGGCAGCGCCGACATCATCGTCGCCGGCGGCATGGAGTCGATGACCAACGCGCCCTACCTGCTGCCCAAGGCCCGCGGTGGCCAGCGCATCGGGCACGGCATGATGTTCGACCACATGATGTACGACGGCCTGGAAGACGCCTATTCGCGCAACGAAAAGACCGGCGAAGGCCGCTCGATGGGCACCTTTGGCGAAGAGTGCGCGGCCAAGTATGCGTTCACGCGCGAAGCGCAAGATGCGTTCGCGATCGCGTCGGTGCAGCGCGCCCAGGCCGCCGCCAAGGACGGCAGCTTCAAGTGGGAAATGGCGCCGGTGACGGTGAGCAGCCGCGGCGGCGACACCGTCGTGGAAGCCGACGAAGGCCCGCTCAAGGCCAAGCTGGACAAGATCCCGACGCTGCGCGCGGCGTTCGCCAAGGATGGCACCATTACCGCTGCCTCGTCGTCGTCGATCAACGACGGCGCCGCGGCGCTGGTGCTGATGCGTGAATCGAAGGCCAAGGAATTGGGCCTGGAAGTAATCGCCAAGATCGTCGGCCACGCCACGTTTGCGCAGGCGCCCAATCTGTTCACGACCGCGCCGGTCGATGCGATGAAAAAGCTGTTTGCCAAGACCGGCTGGAAAGCGTCGGACGTTGACCTGTTCGAGATCAACGAAGCCTTTGCCGTGGTGCCGATGGCGGCCATGCATGACCTGGATATCCCGCACAGCAAGGTCAATATTCATGGCGGCGCGTGCGCGCTGGGCCATCCGATCGGCGCTTCCGGCGCGCGCATCATCGTCACCTTGCTGGGTGCCTTGAAAAAAACCGGCGGCAAGAAGGGCGTGGCGTCGCTGTGCATCGGGGGTGGTGAAGCAACCGCCATGGCCATCGAGATGGCGTAAGCCGCAGGCGGCTCATGGCGCAATGCGCTGGCGCTTTTCCGCCCTACGGGAATCTATTTTCGTAGGGCGAAAAAGCAAAGCGCATTGCGCCACGAGCCGTCGAAACGCTTTTTTTAACCGGGACACCCTATGCCAACAGCCCTCATCATCGGCGCCTCGCGCGGCATCGGCCTCGAACTGGCGCGCCAGTACAAGGCCGACGGCTGGCGCGTCATCGCCACCGCCCGCACTGAAAAAGACTGCAAGAAGCTCGTCGCCATGGAATGCCACGCCTACCAGCTCGACGTCACCAGCGCCGAATCGATCGCCGCCCTGGGCTGGAACCTGGACGGCGAAAAACTCGACGTCGCCTTCTTCAACGCCGGCGCCTTCGGCCCGCGCGCGAGCTTTCCGACGCAGGAAGAATTCGACCTCGTCATGCACACCAACGTGTTTGCCGCAATGCGCGTGCTGCCGGTCATCGCGCCGCTGGTGTGCAGCGCCAACGGCAAGCTGGCGGTCCTGTCATCCCACATGGGATCGATTGGCGATCGCAGCGCCTCGAATGCCACGCTGTACCGCGCCAGCAAGGCGGCGCTGAATTCGGTGCTGGCCGACACCGCCGTCGCCTTCGGCCCCCAGGGCGCGACCTGCATCGCCTTTCACCCCGGCTGGGTCAAGACCGACATGGGCGGCGCCGGCGCCGAACTCGAGGTCGACGTCAGCGTAACGGGCATGCGCAGCACGCTGGCCGGCGCGCTCCCTGCCGCCAACGGCACATTTTTGAACTACGACGGCACCCCAATACCCTGGTAAGCCACTGCCACAGCCACAGAAAACGAGACCCATGATACTGACCGACGAACACCAGATGATCCGCGACGCATTGCGTACCTTTTCGCAGGAGCGCCTGGCGCCCAACGCGGCCCGCTGGGACAAGGAACACTACTTCCCCAAGGACGAGCTCAAGGAACTGGCTGCCCTGGGCGCCTTTGGCGTGGCCGTGCCCGAGGAACTGGGCGGCGCGGGCCTGGACTATGTGTCGCTGGCGCTGGTGCTCGAGGAAATTGCGGCCGGCGACGGCGGCACCTCGACCATCATCTCGGTCAACAACTGCCCGGTGTGCTCGATCGCGATGATGTACGCGAACGACGCGCAGAAGGAAAAGTGGCTGCGTCCGCTGGCCCAGGGCCAGATGCTGGGGGCCTTTGCGCTCACCGAGCCGCACACCGGCAGCGATGCGTCGGCGCTGCGCACCACTGCCGTGCGCGACGGCGACGAGTACGTCATCAACGGCACCAAGCAGTTCATCACCAGCGGCAAATACGCCGATGTGGCGATTGTGTTGGCAGTGACCGACAAGGCGGCCGGCAAGAAAGGCATCAGCGCGTTCTGGGTGCCGACCTCCAACCCCGGCTATATCGTGGCAGGCCTGGAACAGAAGATGGGCCAGCACTCGTCGGACACCGCGCAGATCCTGTTCGAGAACTGCCGCATCCCGCTTGAAAATCTGATCGGCCTTGAAGGCCAGGGCTACAAGATCGCGCTGTCGGGCCTGGAAGGTGGACGCATCGGCATCGCCTCGCAGGCGGTCGGCATGGCGCGCGCGGCCTACGAGGCGGCGCTCACCTATGCCCGCGAGCGCGAGAGCTTTGGCAAGGCGATCTTCGAGCACCAGGCGGTGCAGTTCCGGCTGGCCGACATGGCCACCCAAATCGAAGCGGCGCGCCAGTTGATCGCCCATGCGGCATCAATGAAGGATGCCGGTCTGCCATGCCTGAAAGAGGCGGCGATGGCCAAGCTGTTCGCCTCCGAAATGGCCGAACGGGTCTGCTCGGACGCGATCCAGGTTCACGGCGGCTACGGGTATGTGAGCGACTTCCCGGTCGAGCGCATCTATCGCGATGTGCGCGTGTGCCAGATTTATGAAGGCACCAGCGACATCCAGAAAATCCTGATTGCGCGCGCGCTGTGACGTGCGAACGAGCCCGATGACGTACCCGATTCGCGCCGCCACCGGCGCCGATCTGCCGGCCTTTTTCGCGTACCTGAACGACCATTTGTCGGACAACGGCAGGGACGGCACCGCACTGTTCATGCCGATGCCGCGCAGCGCATCAGGCTTGCCGCCAGAGACGCAAGCGGGTATGCGCAATGGCATCGGCATCCCGGTGGGCCAGCCTGGCTGGCGCCGGCCGTGGCTGGCGTTTGCCACTGATGGCAGCATTGCCGGCCACGTGGACTTGCGCGCCCGTCCTGAGGCCGTATCCGCGCACCGCGCCCTGCTGGGCATGGGCGTGCACCGCGACCACCGCCAGCAAGGTCTGGGCGCGCAGCTGGTCGGCGTGGCCGCAGCATGGGCCCGGGACCAGAAGATCGCATGGATCGATCTGGACGTGCTGTCGGCGAACGCACCGGCCATCGCCCTTTATGCGCGCTGCGGTTTCACCCGCACCGGCGAGATGGCGGACCTGTTCCGCATCGACGGCACATCGCTCGCCCACACCTTCATGACGCGCAAGATCTGACTTAGCGCTTGCGCTCAAGGGCCACCGAGTAGGGATGCAAGGTGGCCGTCATCACGCCGGCCATGACCGCCGGGTCGCCTTCCATGAATGCCTTGGCGGCAGCTTCGCTGTCCGCTTCAAAGATCACCAGACCGAATGTCTTGTCGAGCGCTTCTGTGGTGCGCCCGGCGAGAATCACCTTGCCCTCGGCAGTAGCTTTTTTCAGCCGTTCGAAGTGCCTGGCCGCCGCGGCCTTTTCCTTGTCGCTCCATTTCGACTGGTCCTGCAGATGGGCGGCCACGCGCAGCATGTACAGGTATTGCTGCGGCTTGGCCGTCGCGTGCGGGGACGGGGGCTGGGCCTGGGCCAGCGGGGTAGTCAACAGCGCGGCGAACGCTGCCTGCAGCAGGAAACCTTTGATACTTGCCATGGGTGGTCCTTTTTTATTGGTCGGTAGTCCGATTGTGCCACATCAGTTTGGCGAAACGGGTACCCCAGAAACGAAAATAGCCCCGGCCAAGGCCGGAGCTATCTGAAACAAGGGCAGTGAAACAGGGGCCAGGATCGGCCCCTTCCCAACAAGAACTTAGTTCGTCAGCACGCTGACCTTGTCGACCACGAACGAGGTTTGCTGCGACGAGTCTTCCGTCATTGCAAACGACAGCGTGACGGTCTGACCTTTGTAGGCCAGCAGGCTGAACGAACGGGTCTGGTAGCCGGCAGCCTTGTTCAGGTTGCTATAGGTGCCCAGGGTGCCGAGCGTGGTGCCAGCCGAGTTTTTCACCGTCACTACCAGCTTGTCGTAAGCCGTGCTGGTGGTCGTTTCTGCCGTATCGATGTGCAACGAGAACGTCAGGTTGGCCGAAGCTGCGGTCGACGGAATCGAGAACGACTGGGTCAGCGTTTCGGTCGCGGTTGCACCGTTACCGCCAAGCCAGGCGAAGCGGGTGCCGTCGGCTGCGCTTTGGCCGGCGTACGCGCCGATCACACCGGTGGTGCCGGCCCAAGGAGCGGTACCGACTTCAAAGCCGCCGTTGACGATGCGTTCGCCGCCTGGAGGAGGCGTGGTGCCGACCGTCAGGGTGGCGTTCGAGCTCGTTGCCGTCGTTGGCGAGGTGGCCGAATCGGTCACCTTGACAGCGAACACGGCGCCGTTGTCGCTCGCTTGCGCGGTCAGGCTGTACGTGGCCGACGTTGCGCCGGCAATTGCTACGCCGCCGCGCGTCCACTGGTACTTGTACGGCGCGGTGCCGCCGGTCGCGGTGACCGAGAACGACGCGGCCGAACCGGCGGTGACGGTTTTGCTGGCTGGCTGCGACGAAATCGTCAATGCGCCGCCAATTGGGGTTTCAGGGACGTCGGCGCCGACGTTAATCGCAGCGTAGGCACGCTGGACGGCGATCGATTCCTTGCTGCCTGCGCCATACAGCGAGTTCGCAGCTGCCAGCACCTTGGTGCGTGCATCGGCGTAGTTGGTCGAGGCGGTAAACAGCGTGGTGTTGGCCTTGAACCAGATACGGAACGCCTTGTCGTTGCCGATACCGGTCATCGCCAGCGGCTGCTTGGTCAGGTACTGCGAGTAGTAGTTCGACGACGACGTCGCGTTCGAGCCTTGCGACAGGAAGTAGAACATGCGGTTGTTAGGACCGCTGCTCAGGTGGACGTCGATGCCGCTGATCGAGCTGCTCCAGGCGTTCGGGCTGCTGCCGTCAAGGCTTGGCTTGTACAGCCAGCGCAATGGCTGACCATCCTTGGCGATCTCTTTACCCATCATCCAGTCGTTGCCGGTGGCAGGAATGCTGGTGCCGGTGCCGCCTGCGCGTGCATAGGCTTCCACCATTTCGCCGGTGATGTCCGAGTTCGACTCGTTCAGGCCGCCCGATTCGCCATCGTAGATCAGGCCGGAAGTGGCATCGGTCACGCCGTGGCCCATTTCGTGGCCGATCACGTCGATCGAACCGAGGCTGTTGAAGCCGGTGCCGCCGTCGCCGATGAACATGCACTTGCAGGTGTCGCTGTAGTAGGCATTGTCGTAGGCGGTGTTGACGTGCGCGGCGATGTAGGTCGCGGTGTTGTTACCGTCAAGCGAAGACCAGCCGAGCACGTTTTTCAGCGTGTCGTAGGTGTTCATCAGGCCCCACATGGCGTTCACGGCCGCGGTCTGGCCGTTGGCATTGGTGGTGCTGCCGCCGGCAACGTACTGCAGGCCGTCACCCCAGGTGTTGGTGGTGTTGGTGTAGATCGAACCGGCGCTGGTGGTGTGGTTGGCGTTGGTGATGGCCATGCCGCCGTAGGTGCCGCCCGTGCCGCGCGATGCGTCTTTCATGCTGTAAGTCGTGCCCGACAGCGTGGTGTTGATTGGCACGGAACCGTTGTACTGGCTCTTGCCGGTGCCGACCACGGTTTGCAGCGAAGTCCACTGCTTGAGGATCTTGCCGGACTTGGCGCTGACGATGCTGTCATGGTAGATCGCCTTGTCGCCCTTGGTCATGCGCGTCTTGACGACGTAGGCCAGCTCGTAGCCGGTGACTTTTTCAACGACATCGACTGCATTGAGTTCGGCTTCGGTTTTGCCTTCGGCGCCGGCAACGCGCACTTGCGAGATGATCGGGAAGATGATCAGTTCAGCGCTCGGCGGCGCGTGGTGCGACGCGCCCGGTGCGACTTTGCGCACGACGGTGTCGATCGCGGCGGTGCCGGCGATGGCAGGCTTGACATCGAAGTCGCCGGTGCCAGCGCCCAGCGTGTTGGCCGAACCGTTACCCAGGCCTGCGCGGCGGTCCGACGAGGACTCGCTGACGATGTTGCCCGATGCGTCGGTGACGACTACCGACTCCGACTTCCATACGCGCACGCCCTTGTAGGTGTGTGCTGCGCGGGTGATCTTCTCGCCGGCCGCACCTGGGTGCTGGGCTGCCACGGCAAAGCCATGGTTCTGGTCGAGGCCGTGCGCGCCGCGGGTGGCGGCCAGTTTCGCAACCAGCGTAGCGTTTTCTTGTGGAGACGCTTGAGCTGCTGGTGCTGCCATCATCGGGCCGGCAGCGATCGCTGCATTGGCCATCAACAGTGGGACGACTGCGATCGATGCGGCAAGAATTGTTTTCCGAAAGTTCATTATTGCTCCAAGAATAATCATTGTTGTATGTGATTTTTATAGTGCCACTTGAGCGTGGCGGCTACCCGAGTGCGCCAGCTTTGTGATCCGGAGAACGCGAGGGATTTGATATTGTTCCCAACAATGGCGCAAGTCAACAAAACTAATCAATTGAGTCAGGTCAATACAATGTGTTCAGTTATAGACATTTTTACATTGCAACTAGATAGTAAAATTGGCAATTGCATTGCGAATGTTTTGTTGATCTAGATCAATATGACAATGTTTCATGACAATTAGTCTTTTCCGTAATGACAGCCAGCCGTGCGGAAATGAAACAATTCGATAGATTTGCACCATCAATTCGATTGCGTTTTTCCTAAGAAGCGGACTACACTCAAATCAAGTTGCCGCAATACATATGCAGGCGACATTGATAAAAAGCGCACGGGGCACACTCCGTAGACAGCGCACTTTAGTTAACGGGAAAAACATGACGTCTTCATCAACTCGGTACGACTATTTATCACCACCTTCACCGATCGGCTTGCGACAGTATCCCTCGAACGTTTCCAGGTCCAGCTAGGGCGTAGCCGCCGGTACGCCGGCCTGCGCTTCCATCAATGCACCCACGGTAACCAGGCGCCACTCTCTGGCGGCATGCCACGTCCCAGTGACTTTGCACGCTGCGCGGACCAGCGGAGCCGTCTCCATTTGAGGACTGAAAAGACATGCTTTCGATCGCCACCAAAGTCGAGCAAATAGTGTCGGAATCTGCGTTTCTGACCGAGGGAATGTCGCTCGGACTGATTAACCTCTCGGAGCTGGCGCGCCAGCTGCGCCCCCAGCTGGAATCGGACTTGTGGAAGCCCGTCGGCCAGGCGGCCGTCGTGATGGCGCTGCGGCGCCTGTCCGAACGCATGCCGCAGCCGGGCGAAGTCAAGCCGATCATGCTCGCGCCGCGCATGGGCGAACTGACCACGCGCACCGAACTGACCCTGGTCACCTACCGCCTCTCGGACAACAGCAACGAGTGCCAGCGCAAGCTGCTGGCGCTCGCCGAACGCCATCCGGACCGGTTTGTCTCCGTCACCCGCGGCGTGCACGAAATGTTGGTAGTGTGCAGCCGTCCCTTGATGAACGTGGTGGAGTCGGCCTTTGTCACCGAGCGCCATATCGCGCGGGTCGACAACTTGACGGCGCTGACCTTGCGCCTGAATCCCGAAACGCTCAAGACACCGGGGATTTACCACGCGGTACTCAAGAAGCTGGCGTGGAATAAAATCAGCGTGGTGACGATGATGTGCACGTTCTCGGAGCTGACGGTATTGCTGGAACAGCCGCAGACCGGGCCGGCGTATTCCGTCCTGTCGCAGATCGTTTCGCATTGAAACCGTAGGGCGCAACGGCGCAATGCGCTGCGCTTTTGCGCCCTACGGTATGAGAATCTATATGGGTCAGGTCACGGCTGGTTCAAGCAGCGTCACCGTTTGTCTGAGCGTGTCCAGGCGCGCCATGATCCCCATCGGCAGCGTGAACTGGTGCCGGATATGCCCGAACGAATAACCGCTCACCGCCGGCACCACCAGCGCCTTGAGATGAATGTCGAGCGTCTCGGCGAGCGTGAGCGAGGTCTCGCCGTCATTAGGCACGCAGTTTTCGCAGATACCCACCATCACCGCCGCAGCACGGCGCAACCCGACTGCCAAATCGAGCTGCGTCATCCAGCGGTCGATCCGGTACGGCGCTTCGTTCACTTCCTCGAGAAACAGCAGCGCGCCCCTGAAGTCGGCCGCATACGGCGTTCCGGCCAGCGCGCGCACCGCGTTCTCAAGCGCCATCGGAATGGTATATGTTGGCTGCGGCTCCATCAGCACGGCCAGCATGTGCGTGTTGGTGTAGTCGGACGGCCCGGACCCGGCCACCGGGCCATGAAACGTCACCAGCGCCGCGTGCCGGTGGATCGCCAGGTGCAAGGCAGTGATGTCCGAGTAACCAATCAGGATCTTCGGGTGGGCCCGGATCAGCCGGTAGTTGAGCGAGGACAGCAGAGAGATGCAACCCGAGCCGCCCCGGATGCACCAGATGGCCTTGACGTCGGGGTCGCGAAACATGGCGTGCAGGTCGTCGCAGCGCTGCTGCACCGAGCCGGCATAATTGCCATGCACGGCGCGCAGGTGGGCGCCTTCGCGCACCCGAAAGCCAAGCTGCCCGATCTTGTGCACTGCACGCCGAATCGCCTCGTCATCGGTATGCCCGCCGGGGGCCACCAGCGCGATGGTGTCGCCAAAACGCAGGCGCGGCGGCTTGATGAGGCGTCTGTGCACGGCGCGCGAAGACGCATGCGCTGCGGCCGGCAGCGCCGAAGCCCCAGCCGCCGCTGCCGCCAGTGCGGCGAACGCGCGCCGTGTGATCTTCTCGCTGCTGGACATGGCTGCCTGCCGTAAAACGTCTGAAAAAAGACAAAAAAAAGCCCGGTGGCAGGCGCGTGCCTGCCACCGGGCCGACTATAGCACTCAAAGGAATTTATAGTTCGCCATCAGGGTGAAAGAACGTCCGCGCGGGTCGGCCACGCGCGGCTCCCACGAGCTGCCCGCGCCCGTATTGCTGTCGTAAGTGATCGCGAACGGCGGATCCTTGTCGAACAGGTTCTTGACGCCGACCGTGAGCGTCAGGTTCTTGATGGCGCTCCAGGTGGCGCTGGCGTGGAAGATCGAGTACGCATCCACCTTGGGATCGTAGTTTGCCGGGGTGACGCGCCCGCTGGCGACGCCGGGCAGCACCTGGTCCTGGTAGCCGCGCCGGTAGATGTTCTGGAACAGGCCGCTCCAGTTGCCCCGCTTGTAGCTGACGTAGGCGGTGTGCTTCCACTTCAACCCCAGGTCGCCGGTAAAGGTGAACACGCCCACCTCGCTGCCGCCGAAAGGCGCGTCGGGCACGGGCCGGTTCTTTTTGCGCAGCAGGTAGGAGCCGTCGATGCCCGCTCCCCACGCGCCTTCCCACAGCTTGCCGTTGGTGCGCGCGCCCGCTTCGATGCCGCGCGTGATGCTCGAACCGGTGTTGGCGAAACGCTGGTCGATGGAGACCAGCGTCCCGGCCGCGTCGCGCTCAAAACGCTCGGGGATCAAGGCGTAGTTGGCCAGCATGGTCGACAGCGGCAGCGCGCGAATGGTGTCGCTCTTGCGGATCTCCCACAGGTCCAGGCTGGCCGAGAAGGCCGGCATCGGCTCGAACACCACGCCGATCGATCCCTGCTTGGCCGTTTCCGGCGCCAGCGTGGCACGCCCGCCCGTGAGGATGACGGGGTTGACCGCTGCGCAGCCGGCCACGGTGCTGTCTACCTTGCCGCTGGCGCAGGTGGCCGGGTCGGCCAGGTCGCGCCCCACATACGCCGATTCGGTGCGGCCGCCGAACAGCTGGCTGAAGGATGGCGCGCGAAAGCCTTCGTTGTACGAGCCGCGAAACAGCAGCTGCTCGATCGGCTGGTAGCGAAACGAGACCTTGGGGTTGACGGTCACGCCAAAGTCCGAATAGTCGTCGCGCCGCACGGCGGCAGTCAGTTCCAGCGCGCGCGTAACGGGAATGAGGACTTCTGCATACAGGGCGCGGATGGTGCGGCTGACCTTGTCGAGGGCGTTGACGTCGTCGAAGGGCGCATTCAGAATCACCGGGCGCGTGGCCGCCGCGCGCAGGTCGCCATTGAATTTGTACGCTTCCTTGCGGATGTCCATGCCCACCGCCGCCATGACAGCGCCCGCCGGCAGCTTGTAAATGTCGCCCGACAGCGACGCGTCGAAGGTGGTGGTGGTGGTGCGCCCGCCATACAGCACCACGCCCGCCGCCGAGGTACTGTTGATCAAATCCAGTGCGGCTTGCGACTGCCGCTCGCCGGGCGCAAGAAAGGGGTTGATGGCGCCGGTGCCCAGCGCCGCGGCCAGCGCCGCCGTGTAGTTGTAGCCCTGGTCCAGGGTCGACTCTGACTCGCTGAAGGCGCGCCCCAGCCCCGCCTTGTAGTCGAAACGGCCGAGCTGGCCGTCGGCGCCCAGCTGCACGCGTCCCGCTCGGCTCTCGGTGACGATTTCGCGGTTGCCGCAATCCATGCAGCGCCAGCGGTAGGCAATCGGCAAGCCGCGGTTGGCGGCAATGGACGGGAACACGGCCACGAGCTGATTGAACACCCCGTTATAGGCAGCGCCAGTGGACGGGTAAAACGAGCTCGCCGGGAAGGTAAGCGCGCCCGGCGACACCTGGTTGGACGAAAAGCGCTTGGCCACATCGGTCTGCGAACCCACTACTTCGGCAAACAAGTTGTGGCCTTTGAGGTCAAAAGTGGCGCGCGCGACAAAATTGTCGTTCTTGACGGGTTGCTGCAGCACCGCCGCGCGGCCCGTGTCGTAGGCGCAGCCATAGGCGGCCGAGGCTGTGTCCCACAGCTTTTCATCGTACGGCCCCATGCCGTCAACCGAGGCGCAGCCGGCGCCGCCGGGCAAGTCGAGCAGGCTCACGCCCGAGTAGCCCTGGGTGCCGCCGGCCAGCGTGGGGCCGGTGTTGCTGCGGCGGCTGAAAATCGTGTCACCAAGCGTGGTGGCAAACACATTGGCAAACGGCGCGCCGCGGGTGTCGGGCGAGAGGCCGCGCTCGGGCTGGAAGGTGTTGACGAAGTCGCGCTGGTCGCCCCGCAAGGCCTTGTTTTTGCTGGTGGAAGCGGCCAGCAGAAAATTGTAGCCCTGCTCTTGCAGGTCGCCAAAACCGCCCGTGACCTGGTAGCGGGTGATGTTGCCGCCGCCCGCTTCGGTGACGTCGGTAAAGGCTTGCGCTTCGAGCCCCTTGTAGTTTTTCTTGAGAATGAAGTTGATGACGCCGCCAATCGCGTCGGTGCCGTAAATGGCCGAGGCACCATCCTTGAGCACCTCGACCCGCTCGACGGCCGCAAAGGGAATGGCATTGAGGTCGACCGCGGACGCTTTCATGCCGTGAGTCGCCACGCGCCGGCCATTGAGCAAAATCAAGGTATTGTCCGATCCCTGGCCGCGCAGATTGGCCGACGAGGCGCCGTTGTTGCCGCGCTGGGCGCCCGACGTCACGTCGGCATTGCTGGCCAGGTTGTCGGACCCGTTGCCATTCACGTTGAGGGTGGCGATCAATTGTTCGGCGTTGACAATGCCTTGCTCCTCAAGCTGGCGGCGCGAAATGATTTCCAGCGGCAGCGCACCCTCGCGGGCAATGCGCTTGATGCTGCTGCCGGTGATTTCAACGCGCTGCATGGGCGCCGCCTCCTGGGCGACGGCCGATCCGGCAATGCCGATCAGGGCGATCACGTGCGCGAGCTTGGTCAACTTCACGGCAGTCCTCCTTCAGTTTTGACAATACCGACAAATATGACATGCCGATTTCAGCAATGGCGCACGCCACAGGACGCTTTACTGGCGCTGGAGCGCGCGCTGGCGTTGGTCAACATCTATATCGAGATAGCGCCAGGTGGTCAATTCCACCGGGTGGCGAACGTAGTTTTTAAGCCACGGATGGCGGATATCGGCCGAGATAGGATGGGTTAGCGGCACCCATGGGTTGTAGGCATGGATCAGCTGATTCATCTCGCCATACAGGGCCTGGCGCGCCGGCGAATCGGGCAGCGCGCGTGCCTGCTCGTAGCGCTGGTTGTAGGCGGGAAGGTTGAAGCGCGCATAGTTGGCGCGTCCGCTGTTGGGTCCGTACAACAACTGGTAGAAATTGTCGCCATCGGGAAAATCCGCAATCCAGTTACTTTCGAACATTTGCACCTTGCCCAGCCGCGACGCCTTGATGATCTCCGGCTTCTTGTCGGTCTTGAACGCCACGCGCAAGCCGATGGCATTCAGGTTTTTGCGCCACAGTTCGTCGCGCAATCGCCCGCCGACCGTCGCTTCGCTGTGCATGTTCAAAGTGAGCGCTTCGCCTTGCGGGCCGCGCCGAAAGCCGTCCGCATCGCGCTGGCGGTAGCCGAAGCGCTCCAGCAAGGCCTGCGCCATTGCCTTGTGGTACGACACGGGGCTGCGGTAGGCCGGATCGTAGCCCAGCACATTGGGCGGCAGCGGCGACTCGGCGCGCAGCGCAAAGCCTTTTTTGAGCAGGCTGATATCTTCTTCGCTGTTGTAGCTGAGCGCAATGGCGCGCCGCAGCGCCACTTTTTCCTTGGTGTAGCCGCCGATGACGCTGTCTTCCATGTTCATCCACATGTAATAGGTCTGCAGCACGGGAAAGCGGGTCAGTTGCATGCCGCGCGCGGCCAGATCGCTCTTGAGCTTGCCGTTGCTGATCACCATGTCGGTCATCGATTCGGGCACCTGCTCGAGGTAGTCGTAATCGCCCTTGAGAAAGCCGAGCACGCGGCCCTGGAATTCTTCGGCAATCTTGATCTCCACCCGGTCCAGCAAAGGCTTCGGCGACGCCTGCGGGTTAGCCAGCAGCACGATCTTGTCGCTACGTTTCCACTCGCCCACCATGAAAGGGCCGGTGCCCACCGGATGGTTGCCGGCCTGGCCGGGATAGGCGTCAATCACTTCGCGCGCCACCACGCCGGCGGCGGGCGTGGCCAGGTAAAACAGGAAATTATTGTCCGGCTTGGACAGACGGATGCGCAGCGTGTAGCGGTCGATTGCCTGCAGGCCAGCGATCCGGGTGGCGTAGCTGAAGTTTTGTTTGAGTGCTTCATCGCCGGCGATCTTGCCCTCGAACAGCGACAGCCAGGGCGACTTGAGCGCCGGGTCGTACAGCCGCTGCAAGCTGTAAACATAGTCGGCTGCGGTCAACTCGCGCTGCTGGCCCTTGAAGGCGGGGTCGGCGGTGAAATAAATTCCCGGACGGAGCTTGAAGGTATACGTCAGGCCGTGCTCGCCGATCACAGGCAAGCCAGCGGCCGTATTGCCGCGCAGTGCGACAGGGCGCTGCAGATAGTCATAGCGCAGCAGCGGATCGAACAGGTTTTCAAGCACGCTCAGGCTGGCGAGGTCGGACGCCACGGCCGGGTCCAGTCCCGTTTCGCTGGTGGTCAGGTAGGTGTGCAAGACCTTGTCCGCGGCCTGCGACGGGGGCGCTGCGGCAAAGGCGGCGGCAGCGGTGGTGGCAGCTATGAGGAGGGCGGCAAAACGGCGGCTGATCGGCATGGTCGGTCCCTGAGGTAGTCGCCACATGATATGCGAGCCCGTGCCCCGTCTCAATTTTTTACATACCGAAACTGCATACATTCATCAATTACTGGCAAGCTACGCCTATACTCACGCTGCACCATTGGCACACTTACTTTATAGATAGTAGCGACATGGCACTTAATTACATCTGGTCTGGCTTTTTCCTGGTCGGCTTCGTGGCCGCGCTGCTGCAGTGGCTGTTTTTGGGCGACACCGAGATTTTCAAAAAAATTATCGACGGCACCTTCGAGTCCGCCAAGATGGGCGTCATGGACATTGCGCTGCCGCTGGCCGGCGTGATGACCTTGTGGCTGGGCATCATGAACATTGGCGAAAAGGCGGGCGCCGTGGGCTGGCTGGCGCGCGTGATCTCCCCGTTTTTCTCGCGCATCTTCCCCGACGTGCCGAAAGACCATCCGGCCACCGGCCACATGGTGATGAACTTTTCGGCCAACCTGCTCGGCCTGGACAACGCTGCCACGCCCTTCGGTTTGAAGGCGATGGAAAGCTTGCAGACGCTCAACCCCATCAAGGAAGAAGCGAGCAATGCCCAGATCATGTTTCTGGTGCTGCATACCTCGGGCCTGACCCTGATTCCACTGGCCATCATGGCGCAGCGCGCGATCCTGCACGCGGCCGATCCGTCCGACATTTTTATCCCGTGCATGATCGCCACCTATGTCGCCACCGTAACCGGCATCGTGGTGGTATCGATCAAGCAGCGCATCAACCTGCTCAATCGCGTCGTGCTGGGCTGGCTGGGCGGCATGACGGCTGCTATCTGCGCCCTTATTTTTTACTTTACGCAATACCTGACCAAGCCGCAGATCGAGTTGGTGTCCAAGGTATCGAGCAACCTGATCCTGTTCTCGATCATCATCATTTTCATCGTCGGCTGCATGCGCAAGGGCGAGAACGTGTATGACGCCTTTATCGAAGGGGCCAAGGGCGGCATCCAGACCTCGCTGACCATCATTCCCTACCTGGTCGGCATGCTGGTGGCGATCAGCGTCATCCGCAATTCGGGCGTGCTGGGCTTTATTGTCGGCTTCCTGGACACCTTGTTTGTGAACCTGGGTTTGCGCACCGAATTCATCCCGGCCCTGCCGACCGCGCTGATGAAACCGCTGTCGGGCAGTGGCTCGAAAGCGATGATGATCGACGCCATGAAAACCTACGGCGTCGACTCCTTTGTCGGCCGCCTGGCCTGCATTTTCCAGGGCTCGGCCGACACCACGTTTTATATCGTCGCGCTGTATTTCGGCTCGGTCGGCATCAAGCGCACGCGCTACGCGATCACGGCGGGCCTGATTGCCGACTTTGCCGGCATCTGCGCTGCAATTGGCGTCGCTTACCTGTTTTTTGGATGAACCGCATGCTGCGACCCCTGGTCCTTGCCGTCCTGCTTGCCTGCGCCGCTGCCGTCCGGGCGCAGTTGCCGCCACCCGTTGTCCAGCAACTGGCGGCGAGCAAGATCCCGGAAGACGCCATTGCCGTGCTGGTGCTGCGCGGCGATACGGCGCTGGTGTCGCACTTTGCCGAGCGCGCCATGCAGCCGGCCTCCACCATCAAGCTGCTCACCACGCTGGTGGGGCTGGAGCAGCTCGGCCCGGCATTTCGCGGCCGCACCGAGCTGCGTAGCGCGGCCCCCGTGGTGCAAGACACCCTGATGGGCGACCTGATTTTGCGAGGCGGGGCCGACGCCGACCTGACCGGCGAAGCGCTGACCGGCATGCTGCAAGCGCTGCGCAACCAGGGCGTGCGCAAGATCGATGGCCGCCTGGTGCAGGACCGCCAGCTGTTCAACCCGGCGCGCAGCGACCTTGGCGTGCCGCCGTTTGACGCGTCGCCCGACGCCTATTACAACGTGATTCCGGACGCGCTGCTGGTCAACAAGAACATGCTGCTGATCGACATGCGCTCGAGCGCCGCCGCGGTGCAAGTTGCGATGCAGCCACAGCTGGACCGGGTGACCATCGAATCGGGCTTCACGCTGATCGACGCCGACTGCGCCAAATGGGAAGACGGCTGGAAGCAGCCGCAGGTGGTGCGCGAGGCGGACGGCAAGATTCGCATCCGGCTTGTGGGCACCTTTCCAAAAAACTGCGCGCGCGGCAACAGCATTAACGTGCTGGACCGGCAGGATTATGTCGACCGCCTGGTACGCCAGGTGTGGAAGCAGCTGGGCGGCGAAGTCACCGGCCCGGGGCTGGACGCGGCCATGCCGGCCGACGCGCGCTTGCTGGCCGAGCACGTCTCGCGCAGCCTGCCCGAAGTAGTCCGCGACATCAACAAGCCGTCCGACAATACCTTGGCGCGCACCGTGTTCTTGAGCCTGGGGAGCCTGGAAGCCGATCTTGTGGCCGGCAGCCATCCGGCACCGGCGAGTCCGGCGCAACCCACTGTCAGCCGCACCGACCTGGCAATCCGCAACTGGATGCGCAAGCAGGGCATCAACGATGGCGGCCTGGTGCTGGAGAACGGCTCCGGGCTGTCGCGCACCGAAAAAATCAGCGCCTTGCAAATGGCTGGCGTGCTGCAAGCCGGGCTGCGCAGCAAATGGGCGCCGGAATTCCAGTCCAGCCTGCCCATTGCCGGTATCGACGGCACCATGCGGCGGCGTCTGAAAGACAGCCCCGCCTACGAGCGCGCGCGCATCAAGACGGGCGGCCTGAGCAACGTGATGGCGATTGCCGGCTACGTGCCGGACGCCAACGGCCAGCTGTGCATAGTGGTGGCGATGATCAACAGCGAGCGCGCCGGCAGCGGCCGCGCCGCCCTCGACGCCCTGATCGACTGGGTCTCCCGTTCCACCCAGTAAAACCCTCACCCGGGGGAGATTGCGCGCCATGTTGGCTGGGGCAGTGCCATAGTGGCGACTCCAAGTGCGCGGGAGTTCGCCATGCAGCTGTATGTCAACATCGATGTCGACGACGTCGACAAAGCGGTCGCTTTCTATACCAAGGGACTCGGGCTGCGTCTTTCCAGGCGCCGGTTCAACGGCGCGATAGCTGAACTGGCCGGCGCGTCATCGCCCATCCACCTGCTGCCCAAGGCGGCAGCGAGCGCGACGGCACAAGGCGCGGCCACGCGCACCTATGCGCGCCACTGGACACCGGTACACCTGGATTTTTGCGTGGAGGATCTGGACGCGGCACTGCAGCGCGCGCTGGACGCAGGCGCCAGGCTCGAAGGCGAGGTGCGCCAACATGCCTGGGGACGGATCGCCACCCTGGGCGACCCGTTCGGGCACGGACTGTGTCTGATACAGCTCGCGCCCGGCGGCTACGCGAACGTCGCCGGCTAACTACTGGCCGATGGTATAGGTCACCGACACCGGCGACGGCGTGAAGATCGACGGGCTATGTCCGCCCACGTCGTCATACGAAAAGCCATATGCCAGTCCATTGAAGCTGTGCCCATGCCAGAACTTCGTGAAAAAGTTCGCTGGCCTGCCCGCCGGGTAAAAATAATCGGCGTTGTACCAGCGATCGGACGGCTGTTCGGCCACATGCCGGTTGAGCGCCGCGCACAACTGCGCCTGCAGTTGCAGCTGCTTGTCGTGCTTGGGCGTGTTGGGCGTGGTGCCGGTGGCGTCGTCAAGCACGCCGTTACCCAGCATGACTTCGGTGGTGCTCGGCTTGCCGTAGATTTTGTACGTGTCCACCCCGTCGCTGAAGGTGAACACATCGTCCAGACCCACGCGGCCGGTAAAGGTTGGCCAGGCGCCTACCTTGAGCACCAGGTTTTCGTTGCGATACTTGTTCCAGATGTCGCTGATGTACGCGTCCAGGTAGGCTGCGTTGTCGCCGCGCGGCTTGTCCTGGGCGCCGGTGGTGACGTTCAGGCCATCGTTGAAGGTGCCGTGCGCCGGCGCCATGATGCGGTATGGCGCATAGGGCGCTTTTGCCAGGCCCGCAAATTCGGCCGGCGTCTCAAGGATGAAGCGGGCGAAGATCTGCTCGCGCGTCTCGAGCAAGGTCTCGCCGACGGTGGCGTCATAGCCGTCAAGACCGGTCACGCGCAGCTTGAGCGGAAAGCCGAAAATGTCGACCCGGCTGGTGTTGACAAAAATGCCGGGATAGTCGCTGGCCGGGCGCGCGCGGTTGATGTTGAATTCGCCGAAATCAAAGGTGGTGTTCAGATTCGGGTCGCTGCTGTTTTCCAGGTCCGGACCCGCGTAGCCGGTCTTGCCGTTGATGTCGCGGTTGATCTGCACCAGCACCGGTTTGCCAACGCTCATATAAATGCGCGCCGACTCGATCGCCGGGATCGTGACCGATTTCGCCTGCGCCAGGCTGACGCCGTAATTGGCGTAGCCCTTCTCGCGCCCGGGAATGGCAATCGTGTTGTCCGCTTCGCTGACCGGCACCAGTTTGCCGCCCTGGTCCGCGCGCACGTATTGGCCTGTCACCCAGTCCTTGCCGATGATGACCCAAAAGACTTTGTCGTCCGTGTACTTGCCGCCGGTGCCGTTGACAACGGTAAAAGTGGTCATGCCGTTCCATGCCGATTGCGCGTTGTTGGTAATGGTGTAGGTGCGCGACACCACGGCCGAATCCTTGCCGTCCCTGGTCGCGAGCGCCTTGAGCGTGAAGGTGTCGCCGAACTCGGGCGACTTGGCCAGCCACACGGCGCCGTTGAACTGCGGCGAGGTGCGCGTCGGCGTGGTGCCATCCCGGGTGAAGTGGATCGTCGCGCCCGGCGTTGCGGTGAGCATGTTGACGCCGATCTGGGTCGCGTAACTGCCCGACGCATGCGACAGCGTTGGCGCGGCCACCGTGCAGCCGGCCGGGGTCTGGCTGCAGGCCGGCGCGATGTCGTAGGTGGCGCTGGCGCGGCGCGACTGCTGCAAGTCGGGCCGCACGGCGATGGCGTTGATCGTCATGGCGCTGGCAACGAGGATGGGTGAACCTGCCACGAATAGGGACGAGGCGAGCGTTGGCGCGCTGCCGTCGCGGGTGTAGTAGATTTTCGTGTCTGCCACCGAGCCGGCCGGCAGCGCCAGGTTCACGCTCTGCTGCGTGGCATACACGCCGCCCGCCGGTGACAATACGGGCTTGGCCACCGGGCTCGGGCAAGTCGGCGAATCAGGCGCATCGTCGCCGCAAATGTTATAGCTGTACCAGGCGCTATCCTTGTTGCCGCCGGCCGGCGCGGAATAGGTGAACATATACGATATTTTTGCGCCGGTGGACAGCGGACTCAGGGCGCTTGCCTGCCAGCGCTTTTGGGCCGCGTCGTAGCTCATGTTTTCGTCGCGCTGGGCGCTCTGCACGCCGTCGCGCCCGGTGACGTAACTGTGCGCGATGAGCGTGGTCGGCCTCCAGGCGGGCGCGAACCAGACGCGCGCAGTGGCGCCATCTTCGGCCACGCCCTGCGTAAAGGTGTCGCCGCCGCCGGCAGTGATGGTGAAAACGGCGGCTGCGATTGCCGAATTGTTCATGCCGCTTTTGAGCGCAATCGCCCTGACCGTGGCGCCCGGCGCGGCCACGCTGAAGGCGCCGCCATACAGGGTGGACGCGGCGCTCGGCGTGCTGCCGTCGCGCGTGTAGCGGATCACCGCGCCGGCTGTGCTGGTGCTAAGGGTGACGCTTTGGGCCGCGCTGAACGTGCCGCCGCCCGGCGTAATGGCAGGCGTGGCGACGGTGCCGCCCGCAGCGCCGCGCGTCCAGCTAAAGCCGGTGGCGTCGCGCGCTCCGGTCGATGTCATGTAGGTAAAGCTGTAGGCCAGCGAAACCGCCGCGCCCGAGGCGACCGGCAGCGTTACTTCGTGGCGCGCGCCGCTGTAGGCCATGCTGACGTTCTGCTGGGCGCCGCCATTCAAGCTGGTGTGAATATCGACCCAGTCCGGCTTTGGCGAGCGCGCAAACCAGACGGTGAGCGTAGTGCCGCTGTCAACCACGCCCTGCGAAAAGCCGCTGTCGCTGCTGCCGATGGTGTAGGTGGCGCTGGCGCTGTCGGAATTGGCCATCCCGGCTTTGCTGGCAATGGCGGTGATGGTGGCCGTGGCCACGACCGTGATCGGGTTGGCGCACGCCGTCGGCGCTGCGCCGTTGACAGCGCACTGCAGCGTGGCCCCGCTGGTGGTGCTGCTGACGCTGACCTGTTGTGGGCCGCTATAGGAGCCGGACGGCAGCGAGAAAACCGGCGTGGCGACCTTGCTGGCCGCGCCGGGGACGGGCGACGAGGCCCACGGTGAATCGTAGGCCAGGCCCGCCTTGAAGTAGGTGAACTGGTAGTTGACGCTCTGGCCCACGCTGGCGCTCACGCCCAGCTCATAGCGCGCGCGGGTGGTGTTGTAGCCCATGCCGACGTTTTGCTGCGCGCCGCCGGCGACGTTGTAGTGGGCGATGGCCTGGGTCACCGAGGCGCCCTGCAGCCAGAGCGTGGCGGCGCCGTTGATGTTGTCGACGCCGGCGGTGTAGTCCGCAGCCTTGGCGGGCCGCCCGAGCCCGAGTCCGAGCCCGAGCAGCAGCATGGCAAGCAAGGCGAAGAAAAGCCTCCGGTAGTGGTCTGTATGATTGGTGAACATGCGATGTGTCTCCATTTTTAACTGTTTTTTTGGGTTGTGCTCCTGACTGACGGTGTTCGACGGCGCGTGAGGTCCTCCTTCGTCTGGATGGAACAAGGCGGCAAGCCAAGGCGCGGCCATGCCTGCCGTCATGGCATGCGAAAAAATGGGTATGGAAGGATGCGTGAGTGAAGTGGCGGGCAGTGACGATTGCCAGCAATGTCAATATACGTGCCTCGGGAAAGCGCTGTCAACAAAAAATTGGAAGCGTTTCCGTTTTTGTTTGAAAGCCTGCAAAGCGCAACGGCTGGATGTTAGTCGTCGCGCCAAGCCCGTAAGCCACATCGTCTTCAGGTCACCCGCTGAAACGTCCGACGCACCAGGTCGCGGTCGCCAAAATCGTAATGCCACCACTCGCTGGCAATCCCGGCGAATCCCGCATGCGCCATCGCATCGCGCAGCACCTGGCGGTTCGCGACCTGCGCCGGCGTGAGTTCGCCGCGCGCCAGCAGCAACGCTTCCAGGCCAGGCTGCGAGCGTTCTGTCAGGTCGTCAAAGCCGGTGCCCATGTCCACTTCGTCCCCCGCCGCGTCAAGCAGCGTGATGTCGAGCGCCATGCCGAACGAGTGGATCGAGCCGCGCGCGGGGTCGGCCAGGTACAGCTGCAGGCCGGTGCCGGCGAGCGCATCCCACAGCTGTTGTTGCACGCGCTGTGGGCGCACCGCGTCCAGGATCAGGGCAGTGTAGCCGGGATGGTTGGCAGCCAGCCAGGTCACGGCTGCTTCGAGGCCGGCGGCTGCCTCGCAATGCAGCCAGGCGCAGTCGAACGGGCCATACAGGTCGCGCCCGACGAAGTTGTACGGTGTTGCGTAGCGCAAGTCAATCGCGATGCCGGCCACGCTCGACAAGTGCCGAAACTGCGGACTGTTGGCGAGCGCGGAGATGAGCGGCATGTCAGGGTCGGGTGGGCGCCAGCATGGCCGGTTCGACAGGCACCGGCACCGGCTCGGCGGGCACTGGCGGCGCCGGATTGGCAGGGGCCGGGGCCGGAACCACCGGCGCAGGGATGGCCGGAACGACTGGGGCCGGAACAACTGGCGCCGGAACAACCGGGGCCGGCACGACTGGCGCGGGAACGACTGGCGCAGGAACGAACGGGGCCGGAACAACGGGTGCCGGAACGACTGGCGCTGGAACAACCGGGGCCGGAACAATCGGCGTTGGAACGACCGGCGGTCGCACCACTGGCGCCGGCAACAGCAGCACCGGCGGCGGCGCTGCCGGAACCGCAGACAGCGGCGTAGGATTCATCGCCTCGAGCAGCGCTGCCGTCTCGGCGTCGGGAAACCCGCCGAAATCGGCGGGCCGGTACTTCATCTGGAACGCGCTGAGCACTACGCGCGTCTGCTCGTCGATCGCGCCGGTGCGCAGCACCGCATAGCCGTGCGCGGCCAGCTTTTGCTGGAACCAGCGGATATCCGGCAGCTGCTGCGCGTACAGCGCGCGGCCCGCCGCCACCCTAACCGCATCGGGCCACTGCACCAGGCCGGCCCTGGCCAGCTGTGCCCAGGGGAACATGGGACCGGGATCCTGCTTGCGTTGCGGTGCTATGTCGCTGTGGCCCAGGATGTTCTCGGGCGGGATCTGATGGCGCGCGGCGATGTCCCGTATCAGCAAGATCAGCTTGTCGATCTGGGCCTGCGGGAACGGGTAGTACACCCGCCCGTTCGGCCCTTCGGTAAAGCCCGGGTTGACGATCTCGATGCCGATCGAGCTGCCATTGAGCAGCGTGTAGTTCTTCCAGGACGACACGCCCGCATGGTTGGCCTGGCGCGCTTCGTCCACCAAGCCATACACCACCGGCTCGCGCTCGTCGGTGACCAGGTAATGGCTGCTCACCTCGTCGCGGGTCAGGGTCTTGAGCGAGCGTGGCGCGTCGCTCACCGTGTAGTGCACGATGATGAACTTGACACGGCTGCTCTGCCCCCTGGACGAGTAGCTGCGGTCTATTTCGAGTATGACGGGTGCCGGCGCCTTGGGCGGCGCCTTGCGGGGAACTGGCCGCGGACGGGAAACCGCTGCCGGTAGCGGCGGCGGCGGTGCGCTGGCGCAGCCGGCGAGCAGGGCGATCAGCAGGGGGACGAGCAGTTTTTTCATCGGTGGCATGGGTCGGTATGCGGTATGCGGTATGCGGTTCAGGGAGCTGCGGCGACGGCCATGCGGGCCGCTGCATGGTGCGCCTGGGCGCCGGATTGCATCAAGCTTATCGCATCGGGCAAAGCCGTGCGCATGGAAGCGAAAATCGATGCGTGCAGGCCGGCGGCGCGCCCGGCCAAAGCCACCGGTCGCGGTCCCAAGCGGGCGCACAGGGCGCTTGCCAGGCGCGCCAGTTCGCGCCCCGCCTGCGTCAAAATGGCCGCCGCCACCGGGTCGCAGGCGGCGCTGGCGGCAACGGCCAGCGCCAGCTTGCCGACGGCGCCGCGTTCCTGGCCGTAGATGAACTGGCGCGACAGCGCCCAGTCGTCGCCGCCGATGTGCGCGAATACTGCCTGCGCCATGGGCGAGGCGCGCCAGCGGCCGGGCTGCTCGTCTTCGCCGCGCCAGATGTGGCGCAGCGCTTCGCGCGCGATCCAGTAGCCGCCGCCGCCGTCGTCCAGGCACACGCCGCGCCCGCCGGCCCGATGGAACTGGCCCGCGTGGTCGATAAAGGCGCCAATCGACCCGGTGCCTGCGTACACCAGGTAGCCCTGGCCGGGAGCAAAGCTGGCCAGGTAGGCGCTTTCGATGTCGCTGCAGACCGTGACGGCCGCCGGCGCCAGGCCAAACAGGCCGGCCAGCATGCGCTGCAACGCGCCGCCGTCGCCGCCAAAACCGGTCACGCCCGCGCGCACGGCGCGCGGGAGCGCGTGCACGTTCACCTGCCGCGCCAGCAGCGCCAGCGTGGCTTGCACGCTGTCGCGCCCCTCCGCGCTGCCCATCTGCAATGCCGACCAGCCGGCCGCTTCGCCTTCGGCCACGATGGCGCCGTCAACGCTCGCCAACGCCCAGCAAGTGCGCGTGCCGCCGGCGTCAATGCCCAGACCATACGGTGAAATGGTGTTGTCCATGAAGCTTGCCCTGCTATTTGGCTTTGGCGGCCGGCGCCTCGGCCACAGCGGCCAACGAAACGCGCGCGCTCTCGTTGCCAAGCCGGTCGACCGCGCTGACGACAAAGGCGTCGGCGTCGGCCGGCGCATTCCACTCGGTCTGGGATGCGGGGGCCGCGGCAAAACGCCACGTGCCGCCCTGGCGCGACCAGATCGCGTAGTGCGCCGTCCCCTTGCCCGCGGCCAGCCTGAGGCTGACCGCGGCGCCGGCGCGCCTGACGAGCACCCCCGGTACTGTGGCCGGCTCGGTGCGCAGCCATGGCGTGGCCGGCACCAGCGCCTGGCCGGCGTACTGGCCGGCCTTGAGCTGGTCGCCGATGCCCTGGCGGTTGTCCATCAGCGCGGCCATGCTGAAGTGAACGTGGCCGGTCGCGTTCGGACGGCTGCGCGTGACGCCGATCTGCCTGACGATTTCGTCGGCCGTAAAGGCTTTGCTCGAGGCGCCAATGCGGCTGGTGAACAGGCCCGGCCAGACATGGCGGGCGTGCCGGTTTTGCGCCAGCCAGTAGTCGAGCAGCGTGCCGTAGGCCTGCGCCGTCTGGCTGACGGGCCAGTACAGCTGCGGCGAAAAATAATCGAGCCAGCCGTTTTCAAGCCACAGCTCGGCGTCCGCATACAGCCGGTCGTACTGGCTAAAGCCGACGATCCCGCTCGGACGGCGCTCCGGCTTGCCGATGCCGAACGGGCTGATGCCAAAGCGCACCCAGCTTTTTTCGGCGTGGATGCCCTTGTACAGCGCTTCGATCAGCTGGTTGACGTTCTGGCGCCGCCAATCGGCGCGTGCCAGCGTGCCGCCGCCGCCGATGTAGCGCTGCCACGCCGGCTGGTCCGGAAAATCGAGTTCGCCCTTGCCGCCGCCGCCTTCCAGCGCGCCTTCGGAGCCCTGCTCGATCGGGTAGGGGTAAAAATAATCGTCGATGTGCACGCCGTCGATGTCGTAGCGCTTGACGACGTCGAGAATCACGGCCAGCGTCTGCTTCGACGCCGCTTCTTCGGCCGGATCCATCCATAAAAAGCGTCCGTACGACTTGACCGCCTGCGGGCTGGTTCTGGAAATGTGGTTGGGCGCCACCGGCGACTTGGCCGTGGCGTGGCGCGCCCGGTAGGGATTGAACCAGGCGTGCAGTTCCAGCCCGCGCGCGTGTGCCTGGGCGACCCAGAACTTGAGCGGGTCGTACCAGGGCTGCGGCGCCTTGCCTTGCGCGCCGCTCAGGTATTCGCTCCACGGCTCGATGTCGGACGCATAGATGGCGTCGGCGCCGGGGCGCACCTGCAGCACGATGGCGTTCAGGTTCAATGCCTTGGCACGGTCGAGAATGGCGATGGCTTCGGCCTGCTGCTGCAAGGCCGACAAATTCGACTTGCTGGGCCAGTCGATATTGGCCACGGTGGACACCCAGGCGGCGCGAAACTCGCGCGGCGCCGGCGGAGCGTTCAGGTCGGCCGATGGCGGCACGGGGGTGGGCGCGCCCGGACTCTTGAGCGGCTTGGCCGGTGCGGGCGGCGTCGGCTTGACGGCCGGGGTGGTCGTGGTACAGCTGGTAACCAGGCCGCCGAGCGTCAGCGCGCCCGCCATGCCTGCCAGCGCGAAAGCGCGTTTCTTCAAATTAGGCTGCAAAACCGGTCCTCAATATGGTTGTCGCCGGCGCGCGCATTGGCTGCATCGTGGGCAAGATGGCGAAGCATAAAGCAAACTGGCTTTCGCTGGAGTTCGGTCCGGCGCATGCGCCGCCATCGACGACATGTAAAACTAGGCCGACGAGGCCGGCGCCTTTTTCCCGAACTCCGGATCGATCTTGACCAGCGCGGCCATCAGGAACGCCGGCAGCGTCATCGCGCAAATGTAGATGAAGAACTGGTGATAGCCCAGGTACTCCTGGACGCGGCCGCTGTACATACCCGGAATCATCATCCCCATCGCCATCAGGCCGGTGCAGATCGCATAATGGGCCGTCTTGTGCACGCCGTCGGCCACCATGATCATGTACAGCAGCAGCGCAGCGAAGCCGAAGCCGTAGCCGAATTGCTCGAGCGCGATGCCGGCCGAGATGACAACGATATCTTGCGACATGTAGGCAGACAGGGCGACAAACATCAGGTCCGGCACGTGGACCGCGAACACCATCGGCCAGAGCGCGCGCTTGAGCCCCACTCGGGATATGAAGTAGCCTCCCAGCAAGCCTCCCAGCGTCAGGAACAGCACGCCGACGGTGCCATACACCAAGCCTACCTGCGCGGTCGACAATCCCAGGCCGCCCTTGGCCAGGGGATCCCGCAAAAACGGCACCACCATCTTGATCAGCTGCGATTCCCCTAGCCGGAATGTCAAGATGAAACCGAGCACCAGCAAAATGTCCTTGCGTGCGAAAAAGGCGCCGAAGGTGGCAAAATATTCCTTGATGTAATGGTCACCCTGGATCACCTTGCGGTCGCTCTCCGGGCGCGGCAGGATAAAACTGTGATACACCCACAGCGACAAAAAGATGAGTGCGAGGATGGACAGCGAGATGGTCCAGGCAAAGGCTTTGTCGCCCGTGCGCTCGGTGATTTTCCCGGCCAGATACACCAGTCCACCCTGGCCGGCAATATTTGCCAGCCGGTAAAAGGTGCTGCGCACCCCCACGAATGAGGCTTGCTGGTCTTGCGGCAGGGCCAGCATGTAAAAGCCGTCGGCCGCGATGTCATGGGTTGCCGAGCTAAATGCCATCAGCCACAAAATGGCCAGGCTGATTTGGAAAAAACCCGGCAAAGGCGTGGTCAGCGCCACCGAAGCCAGCGCCGCGCCAATGATGAACTGCATGCTCACCGTCCACCAGCGCTTGGTGCGGAACATGTCGATGAAGGGAGACCACAGCGGCTTGATGACCCAAGGCAAATACAGCCAGCTGGTGTAGAAGGCGATGTCGTCGTTGCTGACCCCGAAGTCCTTGTAAATGATGACCGACAGTGCCATCACGACGACGTAGGGAATTGCTTGGCCAAAATAGAGCGAAGGAATCCAGCTCCAGGGATTGTTCACGGACGCTTTTTGCATGGTTCTTTCGTGATCGGCCGGTCCCAAGCTGCTAGCGCTTAGCTGCTAGGCAGCAAGCGCCTGGCGCACGCTGCCTCGCGCCGCCTCAAGCAGCACCCGGGCCTGGTCGATACTGGTTTTTTTGCTCAGGGCCACAATGGCCACCTTGACATGGAAATCGCATTCTTCCAGCACCTCGCGGGCGGCGCGTTCATCGGCGCCCGTGGCGTACATCGTCAGGGCAACCGCGCGCAGCACCAGCTTGGCGTTGGTCGGCTTCAAGTCTACCATCAGGTTGCCATAAACCTTGTTCAAACGCACCATTAAAGCGCTCGAAAAAGTATTCAGGGCGATTTTCTGCGAGGTACCGGCCTTCAGGCGCGTGCTGCCGGAAATGACTTCGGAACCGGTGTCGAGCGTGATGCCGATCTGCGCTTCGGTGGCGACGGGGGCGTTTAGGTTGTTGGCAAAGCCGATCGTCAGCGCGCCCAATTCGCGCGCCACGCGCAAGGCACCCAGTACGTACGGCGTGGCGCCGGAAGCGGCCAGCAAGAGCACCACGTCGTTGACGCCGGGATTGGCGTCGCGCAGGTCCGCCGCGCCCTGGGCGCTGTCGTCTTCAGCGCCTTCGACGGCGACGAACATGGCGTCGAGGCCGCCGGCGATCAGCGCCAGCGCGCGCTCATGCGGCCAGGAAAAAGTGGGGTAGAGCTCGACGCTGTCGAGCACGCCCAGGCGGCCGGAGGTGCCGGCGCCCACGTAGATCAGGCGCCCGCCCGCTGCGATGCGCGGTACGGCGGCGGCCACCGCGCGCGCAATCGCTGGCGCTGCCGCGCGCGCCGCATTGACGGCATTGGCCTGGTCGTCAATCAATACGGCGACCAGTTCATCGGTCGGGTACAGGTCGAGATCGGCATGACGCGAATCGGGGGTTTCGGTCTTTAACATGCGCAGTGGGCTTGGTGGCGATGATTCAAGTGTAATCCCAAAACGGCAGAGCTTCCCCGGGATGTGTAACAAAGTAGCGCGGCATTTCCACAGTTAGCGTGCATACTCGGCCATCAAGGCAACGGAAGGATTGCAGATTCTTATGCAGCAAGTAATTGTCATTGGCGGCGGCGTGATCGGCTTGACTTCGGCCTGGTGGCTGCTCGAGGCCGGGTTTGGCGTCACGCTGCTTGAGCAAGAACCGGTGGTGGCGGCGGGAGCAAGCCACAGCAATGGCGGGCAACTGAGCTACCGCTATGTGGCGCCGTTTGCCGGCCAAGGCGTGCCGCTCAAGGCCATGCAGTGGCTGTTCCAGCAAGACGGCCCGCTGCGCTTTCGGCCCGAAGCTGACCGGCGCCAGTGGCGCTGGCTGGCGCAGTTCCTCGCTCATTGCCGCGCCGACATCAGCCGCCGGACCACTGCCCGTTTGCTGGCCTTGGGTGAACTGAGCCGCCAGTCGCTGGTCCAACTGGAGATCGCGCTGCCGAGGGCGCAATTTGCATGGCGCGAGGCGGGCAAGCTGGTGGTGTACCGCTCGCCCCGCCAGTTTGCTGCGGCGGTCGCAGGCGCGGCCGGCGTCGGCCAGACGAGCACCGCCCAGGCGGACGCTGGCCAAGTACTGACGCCATCGCAATGCGTGGCGCTCGAGCCCGCGCTTGGTCCTGCCCTGGCGGGGGCGCCGGGCCTGCTGGCGGGCGGCATTTACAACAGCGGCGAAGCGGTGGCGGACTGCCAGGCGTTTTGCCACGCCTTGCTTGCGCGCTTGCAGGTGCATCCGCGCTTTGGCGGTATGGTCCATGCGCGGGCGCGCGGGTTCGTGCTAGCGAACGGAAACATTGCGGGCATCGATACAGACACCGGCTTGCTGTCGGCGGACGCCTTTGTATTAGCGGCAGGCATTCGCAGCCGCGATCTGGCAGCGACGGCGGGTATCTACTTGCCCTTGTATCCCATCAAGGGTTACAGCCTGACGGCGCCGATTCGCGCCGGCGACCTGGCGCCGCAGGTCAGCGTCACCGATTTCGAGCGCAAAGTGCTGTATGCGCGCATCGGCGACCGGCTGCGCGTGGCGGCGATGGCCGATATCGTTGGCGACAGCGCGCATATCGACCCGCGCCGCGTCGCCGGGTTGATCGCCCAGGTGCGCACGATGATGCCGCATGCGGCCGATTACGGCACTCTGACCGCCTGGGCGGGACTGCGCCCGGCGACGCCCGGCGGCGCGCCCCTGATCGGCGCCACCCCGTACAAGAACCTGTGGCTGAACGTGGGCCACGGCGGCCTGGGCTTCACATTCGCCTGCGGTTCGGCCCATATTCTTGCCGACCTCATGCGCGGGAAGGCGCCGCCTATTCCCATGGATGGGCTGACGCTGGCGTGAGCCGTTCCAGCCGGGCATGGGCGAGCTGCGGCAGACGCGATCCGCCCTTCCTGTCGAATATGGCGGATAATTGCACGGTTTTCATATTGCCAAGCGCCATGCCTGCACCATCTACCTGTCCTTGCGGCGGCCCCTCACTGGCCGCCTGCTGCGGTCCCTACCTTGCCGGCGACGCAATCGCGCTCAGCGCCGAGGCACTGATGCGCTCGCGCTACACGGCCTACACCCTGCGCGACGAGCCCTACCTGCGCGCCACCTGGCACCCCGACACCTTACCGGCCGGGCCCATCATCGATGAAAACGAACGCGTCCAATGGCTGGGGCTGGCGATAGAATCCACTTTACGTTTACGTAAACGTAAAGTAGACTCACCCGCATCACCAAACGCCGATACCGTAGAATTCGTGGCGCGCTACAAGATCAATGGCCGGGCTCACCGCCTGCATGAAGTGAGCCGCTTCGTGCGCGAAGAGGCCGGCGGCGCAGCACGCTGGTTTTACCTGGACGGCAGTTTCCCGGACAAATAAGGATCGCAATGCCCCACATCGACAGCAAACTCAATCCGCGCAGCGACGACTTCAAGGCCAACGCGGCAGCCATGCAAAGCATCGTCGACGACCTGCGCGCCAAGGTCTCGGCCATGGCTGCGGGCGGTGGCGCCGCCGCCAGCGCCAAGCATGTCGCGCGCGGCAAGCTGCTGCCGCGCGACCGCGTCCAGATGCTGCTCGATCCGGGCACGCCCTTCCTCGAGTTTTCCCAGCTGGCCGCCTACGGCATGTATGAAGGCGCGGCGCCAGCGGCCGGCATCATCACCGGCATCGGGCGCGTGTCCGGCCAGGAATGCGTGATCGTCTGTAACGACGCCACCGTCAAGGGCGGCACCTACTACCCGATGACGGTCAAGAAGCACCTGCGCGCGCAAGAGATCGCCGACCAGAACAACCTGCCGTGCATTTACCTGGTCGACTCGGGCGGCGCCAACCTGCCCAACCAGGATGACGTGTTCCCCGACCGCGACCATTTCGGCCGCATCTTTTTTAACCAGGCCAATCTGTCGGCCAAGGGCATTCCGCAAATTGCCGTGGTGATGGGTTCGTGCACCGCCGGCGGCGCCTACGTGCCGGCGATGAGCGACGAATCGATCATCGTCAAGGACCAGGGCACCATCTTCCTGGGCGGCCCGCCGCTGGTAAAAGCGGCCACCGGCGAAGTGGTCACGGCCGAAGACCTGGGCGGGGGCGACGTGCACACGCGCCTGTCCGGCGTGGTCGACCATTTGGCGCAAAACGATCTGCACGCGCTGTCGCTGGCGCGCACCATCGTCTCGAACCTGAACCGCACCAAGGTGCAGCAAATGGCCTTGCGCACCGCCAGCGAACCGACATACGCGCCGGAAGAACTGTATGGCGTGATCCCGGTGGACACCCGCAAGCCGTTCGACGTGCGCGAAGTCATCGCCCGCATCGTCGACGGCAGCGAGTTTGATGAATTCAAAGCGCGCTACGGCACCACGCTGATCTGCGGCTTTGCCCATATCTACGGCGTCAAGGTCGGCATCATCGCCAACAACGGCATTTTGTTTTCCGAGTCGGCGCTCAAGGGCACCCACTTCATCGAGCTGTGCTGCCAGCGCAAGATCCCCCTGGTCTTTTTACAGAACATCACCGGCTTCATGGTCGGTCGCAAATACGAAAACGAAGGCATCGCGCGTAACGGCGCCAAGATGGTCACCGCCGTCGCTACCGCCGCCGTCCCCAAGTTCACCGTCATCATCGGCGGCAGCTTTGGGGCGGGCAACTACGGCATGTGCGGGCGCGCGTTCTCGCCGCGCTTTCTGTGGATGTGGCCTAACGCGCGCATTTCCGTCATGGGCGGCGACCAGGCCGCGTCGGTGCTGGCCACCGTCAAGCGCGACGGCATCGAGGGCAAAGGCGGACAATGGACGGCCGAGGAGGAAGCCGCCTTCAAGCAGCCGATCAAGGAGCAGTACGAACACCAGGGCCACCCCTACTACGCCACCGCGCGCCTGTGGGACGATGGCGTGATCGACCCGGCCGACACCCGCATGGTGCTGGGCCTGGGCTTGTCCGCCGCGCTGAACGCGCCAATTGAAGACACCAAGTTCGGTGTCTTCCGCATGTAAGGAAAGCCGAACATGGAATACGAAACTCTCACCGTCGCCGTCAAGGACATGGTCGCCACCGTCACGCTGAATCGTCCCGACGTGCGCAATGCGTTCAACGAATTCACCATCGCCGAACTGTCGCTGGCCTATAGCGAACTGGGACGCCACGACGGCGTGCGCGCCATCGTGCTGGCCGCAAACGGCCCCGCATTTTGCGCCGGCGCGGACTTGAACTGGATGAAAAAAATGGCGCTCTATTCGCACGCCGAAAACGCCGAAGACGCGGAAAAGCTGGCCGACATGCTGCGCACCATCTACCTGTGTCCCAAGCCGGTGGTCGCCAAGGTGCAGGGCGACTGCTACGCCGGCGGCATGGGCCTGGTCGCGGCATGCGATATTGCGGTCGCCTCCAACGGCGCCTTTTTCTGCCTGTCGGAAGTCAAGCTCGGCCTGATCCCGGCCACCATCTCGCCCTACGTGATCAAGGCCATGGGCGAGAACGCGGCGCGGCGCTACTTCCTGACGGCTGAAAAATTTACCGCCCAGGAAGCGCACCGGATCGGTTTCGTGCACGACATCGTGGCCGCCGAGGCGCTCGACGAGCACGTCGCGAGCATCGTCAAGGCGCTCGTCACCAGCAGCCCGAACGCAGTGCGCGAGGCCAAGGTGCTGGTGCGTGAAGTGAGCGGCAAGGCGGTCGACAGCGCGCTCGTGGTCGACACCGCAGAACGCATCGCCAACATCCGCTCGTCCGACGAAGGACGCGAAGGCGTTGCCTCGTTCCTCGAAAAACGCAAGCCGTCGTGGCTGAACTGATGCCACAAGACTTGGTCAACCGCAGCCTGCGCAGCGTATGGCACCCCTGCACGCAGATGCAGCACCACGAAACCGTGCCCTTGATCGCCGTCAGCCATGGCCGCGGCGTCTGGCTATACGACCATGAGGGCAAGCGCTACCTGGACGCCATCAGTTCATGGTGGGTCAACCTGTTTGGGCACGCCAACCCGGTCATCAACGCGGCCCTGAAGGACCAGCTCGACCGGCTCGAGCACGCCATGCTGGCCGGCTTCACGCATGAACCCGTGGTGCGCTTGTCCGAGCAGCTCTCGAACATGACCGGGCGCGTTTTGGGCCACGCGTTTTATGCCTCGGACGGCGCGTCGGCGGTGGAAATCGCGCTGAAAATGAGTTTCCATGCGTGGCGCAATGCGGGCCGCTCAGGCAAGCAGGAATTCGTGTGCCTGAAGGGCAGCTATCACGGCGAGACCATCGGGGCGCTGGCCGTGACCGACGTGGCGCTGTTCAAGGATGCCTACGGCCCGCTGCTGCGTTCGGCGCGCGTGGTCGCCTCCCCGGACGCGCGCGGCGCGCTGCCTGGCGAAAGCGCGCAGGATGTGGCGCGCCGCGCCGCGCAGGATGTCGAAAACCTGTTCCTGGAACGGGCCGACCAGATCGCCGCGATCATCATCGAGCCGCTGGTGCAGTGCGCCACCGGCATGGCCATGCACGACCCGCTGTACCTGTCGCTGGTGCGCGAACTGTGCGACCGCCATTCGGTGCACATGATCCTCGACGAGATCGCGGTCGGGTGCGGGCGCACCGGTACGTTTTTTGCCTGCGAGCAGGCCGCCATCTGGCCCGACTTTTTGTGCCTGTCCAAGGGCATCAGCGGCGGCTACCTGCCGCTCTCGCTGGTGCTCACGCGCGATGAAGTGTATGAGGCGTTCTACAGCGCCGACGTCACGCGCGGCTTTTTGCATTCCCACTCGTACACCGGCAATCCGCTGGCCTGCCGCGCCGCCCTGGCGACGCTGCAGATTTTCGAGGACGACGATGTGCTAAACAATAACAAGCTGCGCGCCGCCAGCTTGAGCGCGGCGCTGGCGCCCTTGGTCAATCACGAGCGGGTGCGCCACTTCCGCCAGCGCGGCATGATCTGGGCCTTTGATGCGGTGGAGGCGGACGCCGCGCGCGCGGCCACATTCTCGCGCCGCTTTTTTACCAGCGCGCTGGAACACGAACTGCTGCTGCGCCCGATCGGGCGCACCGTCTACCTGATGCCGCCGTATATTTTGAACGATGAGGAAACCAGCGCCCTGGCCGAACGCACGCGACTGGTATTTGAATCGGTGATTGGTCCGTAATGAAAATGATAGAAGAAATCGAGCGCACGCTGGCCCAGTTGGAGGCGCAAGGATTGACGCGCCGGCGCCGGGTGGTGCAAACGCCTTGCGCGGCGCGCGTGAGGGTGGGCGTGGACGAACAGGCACTGCTCTCGTTTGGCAGCAATGACTATCTGGGCCTGGCGTCGCATCCGCGCGTGGTCGCGGCGCTGCGCGAAGGGGCGCAACTGTACGGCGCCGGCAGCGGCGCCTCGCACCTGATCAGCGGGCATGGCCAGGCGCACGAGCAACTGGAAGAGCGGCTCGCGCAATTTATGGCGCCCCATCTTGAATCGGCACGCGCGCTCTCGTTTTGCACGGGATACATGGCCAACCTTGCGGTCTTGACCACCCTGGGCGAGAACCCCGATGCCGAGATATTTTCCGATGCCTGGAACCACGCATCGATCATCGACGGCGCCCGCCTGGCGCGCGCACAGGTCAAAGTGTTCGCCCATTGCGAGCTCAATGCCCTGGGCGCCCTGCTGGACGCCAGCAATGCCACCAGCAAGGTGGTGGTCACCGACAGCGTGTTCAGCATGGACGGCGATATTGCGCCGCTGGCCGGCATGCTGGCGCTGTGCGAACGGCACGGCGCCTGGCTGGTCGTGGACGACGCGCATGGCTTTGGCATCCTGGGCGACCATGGCCGCGGCGCGTTCGAGCACTTTGGCCTGCGCTCGGCCAACCTGGTCTACATGGGCACTTTGGGCAAAGCTGCCGGCGTGGGCGGGGCGTTCGTCGCCGCGCACGCGAGCGTGATCGAACTGATGATCCAGCGCGCGCGCGCTTACATCTACACGACCGCGGCGCCGCCGGCGCTGGCGCATGCGCTGCTCGCCAGTATCGACATCATTGATGGCGACGAGGGCACGGCACGCCGCAAGCACCTGGCCGCGCTGATCGCCCAGTATGACCGCGAGGTCGTGCTCAAGCGCTGGCAGCGTGTGCCGTCCAACACGGCAATCCAGCCCATCCTCATTGGCAGCAATGAGGAAGCGCTGCGCGCGGGCGCAGCCTTGTATGAACGCGGCCTTTGGGTTCCCGCCATCCGCCCGCCCACGGTAGCACCCGGAACGGAACGGTTGCGTGTGACGCTGTCCGCCGCGCACACCCACGATGAAGTCGCCCAGCTTGCCGCTGCGCTCAATGAACTGGAGGAGTAGCCATGAGCCTCAATGAACCCGTAGTCCCCGTAGTCCCCATGGTCGACGCCGAACCGGCAGTCATGCAAGAACCCGTGGTGGAAACTGAACCGGCGCTCGGCGTCGAAGGCTTGCCGTCGCGCTTTAGCTGCTTTGTGACCGGCACCGACACCGAGATCGGCAAGACGCTGGTCTCGTGCGCGATTCTGCACAAGCTGGTCGCCGGCGGCGTGCGCGCCTGCGGCATGAAGCCGGTGGCAGCCGGCGCGGCGATGGTCGACGGCGAACTGCACAACGAAGACGCCGACCTGCTGGTCGCCGCCGGCAACGTGAACCTGCCGCGCAACCTGACCACGCCCTACATGCTGCGCGAGGCGTGCGCACCGCACATCGCCGCAGCCATGGATGGCGTGGCGATCGAAGCGGTGCCCATCATTGCCGCCTACGCCGAAGTGGCGGCCGCCTCCGACGCGGTCGTGGTCGAAGGCGTGGGCGGATTCCGGGTGCCGTTTTCGGACGACTTTGACAGCGCCCAGATGGCCGAACAACTGAACCTGCCGGTGATCCTGGTGGTGGGCCTGCGCCTTGGCTGCCTGAGCCACGCGCTGCTGACGATTGAAGCGATCGTGCGGCGCGACCTGGTGCTGGCCGGCTGGGTGGTCAACGAGATCGACCCCGACATGTGCTTTGCCGACGAAAACATCGCCGCGCTGGCCGCGCGCATCCCGGCCCCGATGCTGGGACGCGTGCCTTACCTGAACAACGCGACGGCTGCAGAAGCGGCCAAATTTATTGATCTCGCGGGACTGCCCGGCTTTCCCTCCAAGCGAGACTGAACGACTGAACCCTGAAGGAACCAATATGACCCAAACCACCGCCGTCTCTTTCCACGCGCCTGCGCCCGCCATCACCTTGCCCGACGCCGCCACCTGGCCGCTGGCCGACGTGCTGGCGCTGTTCGACCTGCCGTTCGCCGACCTGATGTTCAAGGCGCAAAACGTGCACCGCGCGCATTTCCCGGCGGGCGACGTGGAACTGGCGACGCTGTTGTCGATCAAGACCGGCGGCTGCGAGGAAGACTGCAGCTACTGCCCGCAGGCGGCGCGTTACGACACCGGTGTGGAAGCGAAGAAGATCCTCGGCATCGACACCGTGCTCGACGCCGCGCGCCAGGCCAAGGCCAACGGCGCCACGCGCTTTTGCATGGGCGCGGCCTGGCGCAGCCCGAAAGAGCGCGACATGGAAAAGGTCGAAGAGATGGTGCGCGAAGTAAAGGCACTGGGCCTGGAAACCTGCGCCACGCTGGGCATGCTCGAGGAAGGCCAGGCTGACCGCCTGAAGAACGCCGGCCTGGACTACTACAACCACAACCTCGACACCGCGCCTGAGTTCTACAGCAACGTGATCTCGACCCGCGAATACCAGGACCGCCTGGACACGCTGGGCCGGGTGCGCAGCGCCGGCCTGAAGGTGTGCTGCGGCGGCATCGTCGGCATGGGCGAATCGCGCCTGCAGCGCGCCGGGCTGATCGCCCAGCTGGCCAACCTCAATCCTTATCCGGAATCGGTGCCGGTCAACCACCTGGTGCAGGTCGAAGGCACGCCGCTGCATGGCCTGGACCCGCTCGACCCGTTCGAATTCGTGCGCACCATCGCCGTGGCGCGCATCACCATGCCGCAGGCGCGCGTGCGCTTGTCGGCCGGCCGGCGCCAGATGGGCGAAGCGGTGCAGGCGATGTGCTTTTTGGCGGGCGCCAATTCGATTTTCTACGGCGACAAGCTGCTCACCACCGACAATCCGGAAGCCGAAGACGACCGCGTCCTGCTGGCCAAGCTGGGCCTGGTGACGCGCGCATCCACGCTCGACAAGGCGCCAAAAGCATCTTGCGGCGGCTGATCGAACCACTCCAAACACAAAACGGAAACGCATAATGTTCACTAAAATCCTCATCGCCAACCGTGGCGAAATCGCATGCCGGGTCGCCGCCACCGCGCGCCGCATGGGCATCAAGACCGTGGCCGTGTATTCGGATGCGGATGCGAATTCAAAACACGTGGCGGTGTGCGATGAAGCGGTGAACATCGGTCCTGCCGCGGCCAAGGAGAGTTACCTGTGCGGCGACAGGATCATCGCCGTGGCGCTGGCCACCGGCGCCCAGGCGGTGCACCCGGGTTATGGATTTTTATCCGAGAACGCCGACTTTGCCGACGCCTGCGTCGAAGCAGGCCTGGTGTTTATCGGGCCGCCCGGCGCAAGCATGCGGGCCATGGGTTCCAAGTCGGCCGCCAAGTCGCTGATGGAAAAGGCCGATGTGCCGCTGGTGCCGGGCTACCACGGCGAGAACCAGGATCCGGATTTCCTGCGCGAGCAGGGCGACCGGATCGGCTACCCGGTGCTGCTCAAAGCCTCGGCGGGCGGGGGCGGCAAGGGCATGCGCGTGGTCGAGCGCTCGGAAGACTTTGTCGCGGCGCTGGCCTCGTGCAAGCGCGAAGCGATCAGTTCCTTTGGCGACGACAAGGTACTGGCCGAAAAATACCTGCAGCGTCCGCGCCACATCGAGATCCAGGTGTTTGCCGACCAGCTGGGCAACTGCGTCTACCTGCACGAGCGCGACTGCTCGGTGCAGCGCCGCCACCAAAAGGTGCTGGAAGAAGCGCCGGCGCCGGGCATGCCGCCGGAGCGGCGCGCCGCGATGGGAGAAGCTGCCGTGGCGGCCGCGCGCGCGGTTGGTTACGTGGGCGCCGGCACGGTTGAATTCATCGCCAACCAGGACGGTTCGTTCTACTTCATGGAGATGAACACGCGATTGCAGGTCGAGCACCCGGTGACCGAAATGATCACCGGTACCGACCTGGTGGAGTGGCAGCTGCGCGTGGCGGCCGGCCAGCCGCTGCCAAAAATGCAGTCCGAACTGGCCATTCATGGCCACGCGATCGAAGCGCGCATCTATGCGGAAAACCCTGAAAAGGGCTTCCTGCCGTCGATCGGCACGCTGCGCAACATGGATACCCCGGACGCGGTCAATTTTGAACTGGGCGGCACGCCCGGCGGATCACCCGCAGCAGTGCGCATCGACTCCGGCGTGCGCGAAGGCGACGCCATTTCGCCGTTCTACGATCCGATGATCGCCAAGCTGATCGTATGGGGCGCGGACCGCAAGCAGGCGCTCGCGCGCATGTCGCAGGCGCTGGCCGAATTCCAGCTGGTGGGGCTGGCCAGTAACATCGCCTTTCTCAAGCGGCTGGTGGAAGGCGCCGCGTTCTCCAGCGCGGACCTGGACACCGGCCTGATCGAGCGTAACGGCGACACGCTGTTTCCAGCGCCGAAGTCCGCTCCCGTCGGTGCGCTGGCGCTGGCCGCCGTCGCGCTGATCGAAGCGGAGAAGGATGCGTCGGCGGCGCAGTCGGCCAACCCGGCCGACCCGTGGGGCAATGCCCTTGGCTGGCGCCTGAACAGCGCCTACCAGCGCCAGCTCTCGTTCGCCGACGAGTACACCGCCAGCCGGGACGTGAAAGCCTATACCGTGGCGCTCACTTACCATGCGCACGGCTGGGACTTGATCGTCAACGGCATCGATGCGGCGCTGTCGGTGACGGCGCGCGAAGGCGCGAACTTGTCGGTCAAGCTGGGCGCCACGTCGATCCACGGCACGGTGCGCCGCGATGGCGAGGTGTTCCATGTTTTCACCGGTGGGCGACACTTCCAGCTGACCTACAACGACCCGATGGCGCATGCCGGCGAAGTAGAAGCGGCGGGCGGGCGGCTGACGGCGCCGATGCCGGGCAAGGTGGTGGCGGTACTGGCCAGCAAAGGGCAGCAGGTGAAAAAGGGCGATCCCCTGGTGATCATGGAAGCGATGAAGATGGAGCACACCATCGCCGCGCCGAGCGATGGGCTGGTGGAGGAAATCTTGTACCAGGTGGGCGACCAGGTGGCCGATGGGGCCCCGCTGCTGGCGTTCAAGACCGCAGCGTAAGCACACAACAACCTCAAACCTACATCGTCCTCGCGAAAGAAGCAGTTGCAAAAGGGTAGGTCGGAAAAGCGCAGCGCATTCCGACGGCGTCGCCGGGGCGCGAGCATGTCGGAATGCGCCTTCGCTTTTCCGATCTACGACTTTTGCAACTGCTTCTTTCGCGAGGACGATGTGGTCAAGCCGACTGGAAAATATGCGCATCCTCCTCCACCGCGCCGACGGCGTCACCGAACCCTGGCTGCGCGGCTTTGCCGCCGCGCTCCCGCAAGCGGACGTCATCGTCTGGCAAGAAGGCGCGGCCATCGCTGCGTGCGACTACGCGGTGACCTGGGCCCCGCCTGCGGCCATGCTCGAGCACCTGGCCCACGTCAAGGCGATCTTCGTCACCGGCGCGGGCGTTGACGGCATCATGAAATTTGCCGACCAGCTGCCGCAAGTGCCCATCATCCGCCTGGGCGACGCCGGCATGGCCGCACAGATGGCCGAATACGTGGCCTACGCGGTGCTGCGCTACTTTCGCCGCTTTGACGAATACGAAGCGCAGGCGCGGCGCGGCATCTGGCAGCCATTGCCCCAGTTTGAAAAAGCGGATTTTTCAATCGGCGTGATGGGCGCGGGCGTACTGGGACGGCGCGTACTGGCGGCACTGGCCGCCTTTGATTTTCCACTGCGCGGCTGGAGCCGCAGCGCCAAACAGATCGACGGCGTCCAATGCTTCCACGGCGCCGACGGCCTGGACGATTTTTTGCGCGGCACCCGCGTGCTGGTGTGCATGCTGCCGCTCACGCCCGACACCGCCAACCTGCTCGAGCGCCGGCGTCTATCGCTGCTGCCCCAAGGCGCCTACCTGATCAACGTGGGCCGCGGCGCCCACGTGGCCGAAACGGACTTGCTGGCGCTGGTGCGCAAAGGCCATATTGCCGGCGCCACGCTGGATGTATTTCGCAGCGAGCCGCTGCCGGCGCCCCATCCGTTCTGGGACGAGCCCCGTATCAGCTTGACACCGCACGTGGCGGCGCTGACACTACCTGACGTGAGCGCGGCCCAGATTGCAGAAAAAATCGTTGCGCTCGAACGTGGCGAAGCGGTGGCGGACCTGGTGGATCGTCACGCTGGATATTGATCCAAAAAAATCGAACAAGAGGCTCCCATCATGACACTCCCATCGTTACCAACCCACGTCAAGATCGTTGAAGTCGGTCCCCGCGACGGCTTGCAGAACGAAAAGCAGTCGGTGCCGGCCAGCGTGAAAATCGACCTGGTGGATCGCCTGTCGCGGGCCGGTTTTGCCAACATCGAGGCCGCCTCCTTCGTGTCGCCCAAGTGGGTGCCGCAAATGGCCACCAGCGCCGAAGTAATGGCCGGCATTGCGCGCCGTCCCGGGACGCTGTACTCCGCGCTCACGCCGAACATGCAAGGGTTCGACGCTGCGCTCGCGGCGCGCGCCGATGAAGTGGTGATCTTCGGCTCGGCCTCGGAGGCATTTTCGCAAAAGAACATCAACTGCTCGATCGCCGAATCGATCGCCCGTTTCGAAGGCGTGGCCAAGGCCGCCAAGGAACGGGGCCTGCGCCTGCGCGGCAGCATCAGTTGCGCCTTTGGCTGCCCGTACCAGGGCGAGGTGCCGCTCGACGCGGTGGCCGACGTGGTGGGCCGCATGCGCGAACTGGGGTGCGACGAGATCGACATTGCCGACACCATCGGCGTAGGCACGCCGCGCAAGACGCAGGCCGTCATGCTGCGCGCCGCCGGAGAATTTCACATCGATCGCATTTCCGGGCACTTTCACGATACCTACGGGCAAGCGCTGGCCAACATTTACGCCAGCCTGGAAGTGGGCGTGTCGATTTTCCATTCGTCGGTGTCGGGCCTGGGCGGCTGCCCGTACGCCAAGGGCGCGACCGGCAATGTGGCCACCGAAGACGTGCTGTACATGCTGCACGGGCTGGGGATTGCGACCGGCATCGATTTGGACATGGTGGTCGACGCCGGGCAGTTCATCGCGCAGCACCTGGGGCGCAAGGGTTCCAGCCGCGCGGGCAATGCGCTGGCGGCCAAGCTGGCCGGCTGACGATCACACCATCCACATAACAATCAAGGCCTCATGCACGACTCCGTCTACGCACCACCGAAAGCTGACCTGAGCAAGCGAAGCGATGCAGGCAGCGATGGCGACAACGCCTTCTATGTCGTTTCTACGCGCAAGCTCGCATTGCTTTTCTTCCTGACACTGGGACTGTATCAAATCTATTGGTTTTACAAGAACTGGAGCAGCTACAAGGACCGATGCCGCTACGCCAGCTCGCAGGACCAGAATATCTGGCCGATTCCGCGCGCGCTCTTTTCAGTTTTTTTCGTCCATTCGCTGTTTCGCAAGGTCGAAGAATATGCGATTGAAAAGATGCGCCCGCTAAATTGGAATATCAGCTCGGACGCGACGCTCCTGGTGGCTCTGCTGATCTTGTCGAACGTCATGGGCAGGCTGGCGGGGAAAAACATCGGCTCCCCCTATACAGACTACATCTCGCTGTTGTTGCTGGTGCCGCTGTACTTCAGCTTCCACCGTGCCCAGCAGTTCATCAACATCAGCTGCGGCGATCCGCAAGGCATTAGCAACAGCAAGCTAACGGGTGCCAATTGGGCCTGGATGTTTACCGGCGCCGTTTTTTGCCTGCTCGCTGCGGTGGGCCTCTTCATGCCCGAGCTGGGAAAGTAAGCGCAACCGTCCTTGCGAGGCCGCATCCTTAATTATTTTGCAACACAGGCTTGCGATTGCGGTAAGATTGCCACTCCTTACAGAGCCGAGGCAAGCCATGTTCCTGCGTCACATTCTCCGCCATGCGGCGACCATCCTGCTGGTGCTCGGCGCGCCCTTGGTGCACGCCACAACAGCGCCGGACGCCGCGGTCAAAGTGAACGTGACCCACGTCGCCAAAGATAGCTGGCGGGTTGACTATCAGTTCCCGCAAGCTGTCACCGCGATTAAACTTGCCAAGGTTGGCGAATACCGCGCGACCGCGTGGAACATTCTCACCCCGCGCATGCGCATGACCACTGACGCGGAGCTCGACGTGATTTCCCTCGGCGGCAAGCCATTTCGCACGCTGAGCGTGGAGATCGGCAGGTACAACGGCAAGTTGCAAAAATTCTACGCGCCCTTCAACGGCTTTACCGACGGCGGCGTGGCCCTGTTCCTGGGGCACTTGCAGGGCGACGTGCAGCGCGGCAAACAAAGCGCGGCCATGTCAACCGATATTCGCCTGACCGGACTGGGGCAGGAAAACGTGATTGCACCGCCCCTCAACAAGCTGGCCCCGGGTGGTGAACGCGGGTATGCCTATTTTGGCCCGGCAAAGCCGTACCGCTCCGGCACCACCGTATTCCTGATCGACCCGCAAACCCCGGACTGGGCGCGCGAAACGGTGCTCGACACCGGCGCGGCGATGGGCCGGTATTATGAAAAAGCTTACCAGCGCCGATTGCAGGACGAGATGTTCGTCATGGTGGGAATCGTCGGCTTTGACGCGCCCGGCCTATCCTTGAATGGCGGCGCGGTGCTCGGACAACTTGCGTACCGCTTCGAAGGCAAGCAATTGATTGGCGACCATCCTAAAAAGCGCGAGCTACTGACCAAGATCGTCGCGCACGAGATGGCGCATCTGTGGCAAATGAATGTCGAGCGCGGGGGCGTCGGCGGGGACAACCCCTGGATCCACGAAGGTGGCGCCGAAGCCATGGCGTTGGAAGCCTTGCAGCAAACCGGTTTGTGGAGCACGGAACAAATCACGGCCTATCGGGCTGCGCAGAGGGCAAGCTGTGACAAGCTGGGCGATACGGTAACGTCGTATGAGGGCATTTATGCTTGCGGCTTGACCCGCTTCGACAAGCTGGGCGTTGATATCGTGGCGCTATGGCGGGCCATGATCGTTGCCACGGAGGTGAAGGGCGACCCGTATTCGCAAGAAATGATCGAAGCCATCGTTGCCAGCCAGGGCAGCAGCCTTGCCACGTCATTGACATGACGATTGCCGGCTTGTGCCGAACAAGGGGAAAGCTGAGGGGATGGTACTGAAAGAAACAGCTATAAAGCAGGGATATGACAGGCTGACGAGAACCACAATGTCAGCCTGCATAAGAAATACTGGTCGGAGTACAAGGATTCGAACCTTGGACCCCCTGGTCCCAAACCAGGTGCGCTACCGGACTGCGCCACACTCCGAGGACCAGAATCATAACGGCTGGCGCGGGTATGGTCAAGGGCCGTCGGCGAATTTTGTTGAGGAGCGGTGAAAAAGGTGCGCGAGCCGCCCCGGCACCGCTGGCCCGCTGCTCATAGTCCCCCGACATGCCTCGCGCGACGAGGTCGGCACTGACAGCGGCCCGCGCCAACGGTTTGACCGCAATGGGCGCGCAGAGTGCGGATTAGTTACATTCTGCGGATTAGTGACATTCGCGCACTGGCGGGGAGCCAAAGACGGGGCCCTACGCCTGGCCCTTGATGACGAGGGCGCGGTCGTACAGCGCGTTCTTCTTGCGGCCCGTAATTTGCGCCGTCAGGTTGGCCGCCTGCTTGACCGAACATTCGGCCAGCAAAATATTCAAGATCCGCTCGGCCTCGGCCTCCTGCGCATCGCTGCCGCCGGCGGCGCCTTCGAGCAGCACCACATATTCCCCTTTTTCGCGGTGCGGGTCGGCCTTGACCCACGCCAGCGCGTCCGACAGCGGGCAGCGGTGGATCTCTTCAAACAGCTTGGTCAGTTCGCGCGCAAACACCACTTGGCGTTCCGGCTGGAACACGAGCGCCAGTGCTTCGACGCAATCGAGGATCCGGTGCGGCGCCTCGTAAAACACCAGTGTTGCGCTGACGGTAAGTAATTGCAGCAACGCCGTTTCGCGCTGCTTGGCCTTGGCCGGCAAAAAACCAACGAAGTAAAACTGGTCGTTGACCAAGCCGCTGGCCGACAGCGCCGTCACCGCCGCCGACGCGCCCGGCACCGGCACCACGCGCAGGCCGGCCGCGCGTACCGCGTCCACAATGCGCGCGCCGGGGTCAGACACGCCGGGGGTGCCGGCGTCGGACACCAGGGCGATGCGTTCACCGGCCAACAGCCGGTGCACGATCTTGTCGGCCACTTCGCGCTCATTGTGCTGGTGGGCGGCAAGCATGGGGCGCGACAAGCCAAAACGGCTGAGCAGGTTGCCGGTGTTGCGGGTGTCTTCGCAGGCGACGGCGTCGACCATGCCCAGCACGTGCAAGGCGCGCACGCTGATATCGGTGACGTTGCCGATGGGGGTGGCTACAATGTACAGGGTTGCGGTAGGATAGGACTGCTGTGCAGCTTCGGCCATGACGGGCAATTGGACGATCGGACTGGACTGTTCTTCTGTCATTTGAGGATGTGATGCTTATGAAAATGTTGAAAGGCGTATTTGCCACCGCTGGTGTTGCCCTGCTGGGGGCGTGCAGCACGCCAATGCCCTGCGATCCGACGGGGGGATTGTGCGCGCCAATGCAGGCAAACACAAGTGGAGCACCGCCGGGTTCGCGCGCGGCCGACGCCACGGCGCCGCGCGCTGTGCCGAATGCACTGCCGAATGCGTTGCCCCCGCTGGCCGCAGCGCCCGGCGCCAGCGTCCAGACCATGCCCGTCGAAACGCCCGACAGTGCGTTTTCCGGCACCTCCTCCACCACGCCCACCGGCCGCGCGCCGGTGCGCATCGCACTGCTGCTGCCCACCCGCGCCGAAGCGCTGCGCCTGCCGGCCGAAGCGCTGCGCGCCGGCTTCATGGCCGCCTACGAGCACGAACGCGAAGGCGTCGTCGTCAACGTTATCGAAACCAGCGACGACACCGACGAAACACTGAACGCCTACATGGCGGCCAAGAAAGACAACGACATCATCGTCGGCCCGCTGTCGCGCGCAGGCGTTGGCGCCGTGGCCGCCAGCGGCACCGTCAGCAAGCCGACCATCGCCCTGAACCACCCGGACGGGCGCGGTATCGACAACCCGATTCCGCCCAACATGCTGGTGATCGGCCTGTCGATCGAGGATGAAGCGCGCCAGGTCGCCCAGTGGGCCGCGGCCGAGCATCCCGGCACCAGTGCGCTGGTCGTATCTGGCAACAGCCCGTGGCAACGGCGCCTGGCCGCCGCGTTCGCGGCGCAATGGAAGCAGCTGGGCAACCAGGTCCAGCTGGCCGAACTGACGGCCTCGAACGGTTACCTGAGCGATGCTGCCATTGTCCAGCTCAAGGCGCGGGTCGATACCGAGATGCCGGCCATCATGTTCGCCGCGCTCGACGCCGAGCAGGCGCGCCAGGTACGCGCCATTTTGGGCAGCGAGCTGCCGGCTTACGGCGCCTCCTCGGTCAATCCGGGCCTGACGGCCGGCGGCTCGATGCCTGAACTCGATGGCTTGCGCCTGCTCGACATGCCGTGGCAGATCCAGGGCGACAATCCGGCTGTGATGGTCTATCCGCGCTTTCTGGGCGCCGGCCGCACCCCGGATCTGGACCGCCTGTATGCGCTGGGCATCGATGCCTTCCGCGTCACGCTACAAATTGCCAAGAAGCCCGTGTCAGCATTTCGCATCGATGGCGTGACGGGCCGCCTGGCGGTCAATTTCGGCAACGGCGTTGCCCGTTTTGAGCGCGTCGAGCCGGGCGCGGTGTACCAGAGCGGCAGTTTCAAGCTGGTCGACAAGAAGCAGTGACATGTGGCCCATCCGGCAGAGCGCCAAACAGCGCCAGGGCGAGGGATGGGAGCAGCACGCGCTGGCACACCTGCAGCGGCATGGCTTGCGCCTGGTGGAGAGCAACTTTCGCTGCAAGTGCGGTGAAATCGACTTGATTGTGCGCGATGGCGAAACACTGGTGTTCGTCGAAGTGCGCCAGCGCGCAGGCACCACCCATGGCGGCGCGGCGGCCAGCATCACCCCGGCCAAGATCCGGCGCCTGGTGCGCGCCGCCGAAACCTACCTGCAGCGCTTTCCCCGCGTGCCGCCCTGCCGTTTTGACGTGGTGGCGATCGACGGCGACCAGCTCGACTGGCTGCGCGACGCCATTCAGGTGTAAGCCCAGGGTGCAAGATCACGTGTAAGCAAATTTAACCGCGCTTGCCCGGCCGTGCCAGCCATTGCACTATAATCCCCACATGAATAATCAACGCATCCTCGCCCACTTTCACGAGAGCGCCGAACTGAAGCTTCAGTGCGCCGCCTCCCTGGTCCAACCCATTTCGCAAGCTGTCGAGCTGATGTTCGGCGCGCTATCGAACGGCAACAAGATCCTGGCCTGCGGGAATGGCGGTTCCGCCGCCGACTGCCAGCATTTTGCCGCCGAGCTGGTCGGCCGCTTCGAGCGCGAGCGCTTTCCGCTGCCCGCGCTGGCGCTGACCACCGACACCTCGATCCTGACGGCGGTTGGCAACGACTACAGCTACCGCGAGATTTTTTCCAAGCAGGTCCAGGCCTTTGGCCAGGCCGGCGACATTTTGCTGGCCATTTCCACGTCGGGCAATTCGGCCAACGTGATTGCCGCCGTTGAAGCGGCGCTGGAGCGCGAAATGCGCGTGGTGCTGCTGACCGGCAAAGACGGCGGCGCGCTCGCCAAGTTGTTGACGGACGCGGACGTCAACATTTGCGTTCCCCATTCGCGCACCGCGCGCATCCAGGAAGTCCATCTGGTCACCATACACTGCATATGCGACGGTATCGACGTCGCCTTGTTCGGAGGAGATGCAAATGAATAAATCTGGGAAACCATTCGCGAAATACGGCCGGCCGCTGGCGCAAGCCACCCTGTGCCTTGCCTTGCTGAGCAGCCTGACCGGCTGCGTGGCGCTGGTGGTGGGCGGCGTTGCCGGCGCCGCCGCCGCTACCGCCGACCGCCGCACGCTGGGCGCCCAGGCAGACGACAAATCCATCTCCGTCAAGGCCGACATGCGCTTGCCGAAAATTACCGGCCCTGACGTGCACATCAATGCCAACAGCTTCAACCGCCAGGTGCTGCTGACGGGCGAGGTGAAAGATGAAGCCATGAAGGCGGCCGTCGAACGCGAAGTCAAAGCCATCGACGGCGTGGCATCGGTTGCCAACGAGCTGACCATTGCCGGTCCCGCCACCTACACGGCGCGCGCCAACGATTCGCTGATCACCACCAAGGTCAAAGCCAGCCTGGTGGACATGAAGACGATTTCGGCTACCTCGTTCAAGGTCATTACCGAGCGCGGCGTGGTGTACCTGATGGGCCGCGTCACCCAGCGCGAAGGGCAAGTTGCCGCCGACGTGGCGCGCGGCGTGTCCGGCGTGAACAAGGTGGTCAAGATTTTCGAGTACATCACCGAAGACGAGATGCGCGCCTTGTCGCCACAAAAGGGCGTGCAGCTCTGACATCATGACAGCCGAAAACACGCCCCGTTCGCACTGGATCAAGCCGGCCATTATCGGGGTGCTGGTGGGCGCGATCGCGCTGGGCGCCTACCTGACGATCGGCCGCACGCCGGTGGCGCCGCAAGTGACGTTTATCGATCTGGCCGGGAAAAAAATCAGCACGGACAGCTTGCGCGGCAAGGTCGTGATGGTCAATTTCTGGGCCACGTCGTGCACGACCTGCGTTAAAGAAATGCCCCAGATGGTCGACACCTATAACAAGTTCAAGGGCCAGGGCCTGGAGTTTGTCGCGGTGGCGATGAAGTACGACCCGCCGAACTACGTGATCAATTTCACCGAAACGCGCAAGCTGCCCTTTACCGTGGCGCTCGACAGCGGCGGCGATATCGCCAAGGCGTTCAACGAAGTGCAGCTCACGCCAACTACCTTCGTGATCGACAAGCAGGGCAGGATTATCAAGCGCTACGTGGGCGAGCCGGATTTTGCGGCGCTGCATGCGCTGCTGAAAGATGCGCTGGCAGGTTGAATCGATGCGGCGGCTTAAAACCCCGTCTGCACCGACACATACATGCCGCGCTGGCGCCGGGGATTGAACACCGTCACATCGCCCAGCCCCACGTACGCTGCCGTTACCGACACATGCTTGGTCGGAAACCACGCGACAAACACATCGTAATACGCCTTTTCATCATCCACGCCCAGGTTATGCGGTTTTTGGCGGTACTCCACGCCAACGACGAGCTTGCGCGTGAACATGTACGCGGCTGAGCCTTCCAGCATCGCCTGGTAGCTGTCATGGCGGTCCCCGCCGAAGCCCAGCAAGCCCATCTGGTTGGCCTTGGTCGCGCGCAGCGTGCCGTTCAGCAGCAGGCTGGAATCGAGCAACACCTTGGTCGCCGCCACGTAATAGTCGGTGCCGCTGTCATCCTTGGCCCCCAGTTGCGTGACATTGCTCACCCCCAGGGCACCCAGCCCGCCGACGCCCCGGTTGCGCTTGAACAGCGCGCCGACGGCAATTTGCGGCATTGCCCGGTCCTGGTCGTAGACCGCATCCCCAGCCAGCTTGACCTTGATGCCGACAATATCTTGCCGGATGCTGAGCTGGTCCAGCGGCGCCAGGCTACCCTTGAAATGCTGCTGCGCCAGCGACAGCTCGACCCGGTCGGCAAACCCGACCGCCACGCCCGCGCTGGAGAGCGAATAATCCTGCGTGCGCAGCGCCGTGACGTGCGCGTTGGCGCCCCAGCTGTCACGCGTGCCGTAACCGGTGATCAGCGCCCACGGCACCAGACCACCGCCGCCCGCGCCTTCAACCTGGCTCACGCCGCCCGTCGCCGTCAGCTTGCCGACATCTGGCCGGTTTTGCGCCAGCGTGCCTGTACTGAGCAGCAGCAAGGCGCCTGCGGCGATGCAGGTGAAAGTGCGAGTGCGAGTGCCAGTGCGAGTGCGAGGTCTTTTTCCCATAAGCTTTATATTGCCATAAATTAATAATGATTTAGTGTCTACGTCAACGGCGTCGGATTGGATTCAACTATTTTGCGGTATTTCGCAAATTTTTATGTTGTATTTCCGTATGTAGATGAGATAACCTCAGCCAGCGCGGCCGCGCACGAGCGCGGCTATCCCGACCCAATTCCAAAGGCTTGCAGTGTCCATCGACGTCAAACCGCTCGACCCGCAGCAACTGAAAACCTGGCTCGCCGCTGCCGCCAAGCGCGATGCTACCGCCTTCCGATTTTTATACGATGCAACTTCTTCGAAACTGTTTGGCTTCGCGCTGCGTATATTGAACAAGCGCGAACTTGCGGAAGAGGTGTTGCAAGAGAGTTTCGTTGCGATCTGGAACAATGCCGCCAGCTATCAGAGCCATCTTGCCGCCCCGATGACCTGGATGGCGACCATTGTCCGGAACAAGGCTTTCGACCACCTCCGGCGCAGCGACGTCTCGGTCGAAATCGACGCGGAACAGTTTGATAGTGAAATCATGAATGCTCTACAGGATCCGCAAAGAACCCCGATCGAGGCGCTGCAGATGAGTGGCGACGCCAAGGCGCTGGCCTGGTGCATGTCCGCGCTCGAGGGATTGCAGCGCCAGACGGTGGCGCTGGCGTTTTACCACGACCTGTCGCACAGCGAAGTTGCAGAGCACATGAAGCTACCAGTTGGAACCGTCAAAACCTGGATCAGGCGCAGCCTCGAAAAGCTGCGTACCTGCCTGGCGAAACGGGAGCAAGCATGAACATTCGTCACAACTTGGCGCTGCGGCAAAAGCTGGCGGCGGAGTACGTGCTGGGCACGCTCAAGGGTGGGGCAAGGCGCCGCTACGAAGGCTGGATGCACAATGACGCCGACCTGCGCAACATCACCGCCGAGTGGCAGCAGCGCCTGGCCCCCATGGCCGAGTTTGCGGGTGATGTGCAGGCGCCCAAGTCGGTCTGGCGCGGCATCGAGCGCAGGCTGAACCTGAAAGCGGCGCCGGGGTCCGGCTGGCAGGCGTGGATCAGCGACAACCTGTCGTTCTGGCGCGGCCTGGGCGTGGTGTCCACCGGGCTGGCGGCGGTCTTGATGGTGCTGGTGCTGAGCAAGACGGGCGTGGAGCCGCCAAGCATCAATTATGTTGCCACGCTGACCGATGAGAAGGCGCAAAACGCGCTGGTGGTCACGGCCGACACGCGCAATCATGCGCTTGATGTGCGAGTGATCAACAGTGCGCACGTGGCGGCCGACAAGAGCTTGCACCTGTGGGCTGTGCCCAAGTCGGGCAATCCGCGTTCGCTGGGCGTGCTGGCGGACAAGCGTGGCCATTTCGTGCTGGCGGAAAACGCGATCAGTGCGGATGTGGCGGTTCTGGCCGTGACGCTCGAGCCAAAGGGTGGCTCGCCGGATCCGAATGGACCGACGGGGCCGATACTGTACAAGGGTAACTGGGTTCGGCTCTGAGCTACATCGTCGCCGCGTGCGCCAGGATGATGTTGGTTTGCTTCTCGAGTGCACTAAAGTTGCGACTTGTGCGCTGAGCTGCGCGCGCCGTGTAGGTGAGGAAAGTTATTTCGTCACAATCGCGCGCTGCATCGGCGCCAGCTTTGCCACCAGCTTGTTCTGATAGCGCGACGGCACGCCCACGCGTTCCATCGCCATCTGCAAATCCTCGGCCAGCGCGTTGAACTGCGCGCGCGTGATGTTGAGTCCATCGTGGATCTCGACCATATCCTTGCCCTGGTAGGTGCACGGCCCGCCGCTGAGGGCGCAAAACTGCTCCTCGAGGCGCATGGCCAGATGCTTCATGTCGCTATCGGCGAACGATTCCTTGATCCTCGGGTCGGCCAATACCAGCGGAATCAAGGCATCCACAATCTTTTTGATTCCGCTCTTGCCACCAAGCCCATGGAAAGTGGCGGCGTCCGGCGCAGGCGTTTGGGCCATGCCGGCAGAAGCCAGGCAAAGCAGGGCGCTGCAAGCCCATCGTGCGGTGATGATTTTCATGGTTACTCGATAACGCGAAACAATGCGTTCAATTTAGCATTACTTTGGATACAAAATCATTTGCGTGCAACGGAACAGGGCAATTGTCTTGCCGTTGACCTCATTGGTAACGATTACATCCCACACTTGCGTTGTCTTGCCCAAGTGCGCCGCCTTGGCCACGCAAGCGATCGCTCCATCGCGCGCGGTGCCGAGGTGGTTCGACTTCAGTTCGATGGTCGTGAAGCTGTTGGCGCCTTCGGGCAGGCTGGCAATGCAGGCATAGCCGGCGGCCGTGTCGGCCAGCGTGATGACTGTGCCCGCATGCAGATAGCCGTTGGGCGCCAGGTGATGCGGCTTGATCTCCAGCCGGGCTGACGCTTCGCCGTCGGCAATGCCCACGATTTCGATGCCCAGATAGCCGGGCAAGCTTGCCGCGCCAAATTTGTTCAGCGCTTCGGGGGTATAGGATTTTTCGTTGCTCATAACAGTCTCGCTTCAAAGGGTCACAAGATTGTACGATTTATTCAAGCGGCGAGTGCATGGACGGCCAGAAGCATGACAAGATTGCAGTTCCGACTACAACCTGCGATTCCCATGCCTAAACTGCTGCCCATCCTGCTGTTCGCCCTGCTGCCCGCGTTCACACAAGCCCGGCCGGCGATCAGCCTGGTCGACGCTGCGCGCAGCCAGGTTGGCGTCACGCTGTACTATGATCCCGCTTACAAGAAGCTGGCCTACCCGGGGGGTGACGTTGCGCTCGAGCGCGGCGTGTGCACCGACGTTGTCGTGCGTGCCTACCGCAAGCTTGGCGTCGACCTGCAGCAACTGGTGCACCAGGATATGGTCAAGGCATGGGGTGCGTATCCCCACGCACAAAAGTGGCAGCTCAAAAAGCCGGACACGAATATCGACCATCGGCGGGTTCCCAACCTGGCAACCTTTTTCGCGCGCCATGGAACAACCGTGCCACCCAGCAAGGCCGGCCGCGATTACTTGCCTGGCGACGTAGTCACCTGGCGCTTGCCGGGCAACCTGACGCATATCGGCATCGTCGGCGACAAGCCGTCACAGGCCGGCGTACCGCAGATGATTCACAATATTGGCGGCGGCGCCCAGGAAGAAGACATGCTCTTCAAATATGAGATTACGGGGCACTACCGCTGGCAGCCCCCAATGCCCTGATCGCGGTCAGCGCACGCCGCCGGGGTTCAGCGTGCCCTGGTTTGGCGAGTTGACGGTGCCGGAACCCTGGCCGGGATTGGTGCCATCGCCCAGGCCGGAACGGTTGCCTTTGTCGTTGGCCACGACGTTGCTGCTGGTCGGTGCTACGGGCTTGGCGCCGGCAGTGGTGGTACTGGTCGCTGGTTTTGGCGCCGTAGCTGCCGTAGTTGATGCAGTTGTTGCCGCCGCCGGTTTGGCCGCCACCGGCACCACGGTCGTAGTCGCCGGTTTCGCCGCCGGCGCAGGCGCCACGGCCGGTATGGTCGGCTGGAGCGCCACATCCTTGTTCGCAACCGGCGCCGGCGTTGCCGGCTTCACGGCAGTATTCGTGACAGCGGGCGTTGCTGGTACTGTCGTTGCCGGCTTGAGGGGAGCGTCTTTGACTGCGGCGGGCGTGAGGACAGGCTTTGCCGTGTCCGGCTTGGCAACGACCGGCGCGGCGGCTGGCCTGGGCGGAACAAGCGCAGTCGGATTGCCCGATACCGGGGCGAACGCGGGCGCGGACGCGGACACGGGCGGCGCGGCTGCGGGCACGCTGCGTACCTTGATGATGGCATCGTTGAAATCGCGGTCGCCGCCGCCGCGCAAGTCTTCGAAGCCAACCCGCACGCCGCCATCGGCCAGCTTGCTGACCTGCGTATGGTCGACCTGGTCTGCATTGGCGGATTTGCCGCCGGTAGTGAAAAAATCACCTTGGCCGTTGTCGATGCCGAACTGGATTGTCGTTCCCGGCTTGAAGGTGCCCAGGTCAACGGTGCCGGTCTGGTTATCGATGCCGACGTATTGCCTGGTCTTGAAATTGTCGGTGGAATAGTAAATCTTGTTGGCGTAGCCCGAATCGGACGCTTCGATGTCAAGCACCACCCGGCCAGTCCCGGCCACAACGCCCTTTTCATTCGTCTCGAGCGCTTCCGGTGTGCCCGCTACAGCCGCAGGCACGGCCTTGGCCGCCGTGTACAAGCCCAGGTCCTCTTTCGGCTTGCCGACAGCGACGATGCTGGACGGCTTGGCAGGCGGGGCAGACGGTGGCGGTGGCGCCTTTGGCTTGGCAGCAATAACGGGGGGCAGTTTGATTTGCGACTGCGTTGCTATGCCGGGACTAAGGGTGGATGCCATCGCCGCTGCTCCAAAAGTGTGAGGGACATTTTAAATGTATCACTAGTATTGCGACGTGGCAATATTTTTAAGCCGGTGAAGGTGGATCCGGCCACGCAGGCACTGCCGCCTAGCGCAGTCCTACCATGGCGCCATCCTTGGGAAAATTGATGCTGTAAGCGACCTTGAACTTCGCTGTGTCGCCTGCCGCCAACTTCGTGGTCCAGGCCACCACGCCGCGCCGCTCCTCCCAGGCCAGGACGCCCGGCTGCGGCTCGAAAGTCGCCTGCACCTTGATTTCTTCGGCGGTGGCTACGGGCGATGCTTCGATCACGATCACGTCTATCGCCTTTTTGTGGCGGTTGACCAGGGTGAACACATCGGCGATGTTGCGCGCGGCGCGTCCGTTAAAGATGCCCTTGCTGCCCGACATGCCTTCGACCGCCGCCACCGATACCGTCAACAGTTCATCGCGGCCGAATGAAAACAGCGCTTTCTCGCCATCTTGCAAGGCCCACTGGGTGGCGCCGATATAGCTGCCGTCGCGGAACAACTGGATGGTACCGGCTGGCCACACACCGTCCGGACGGGCGGCTTCCGCCATGACAATGGCAAATTTTTCCAGCCGCGGCGTCACGCGCAGATGCTGCTTGACCGCCAGCGTCTGGCTCGACAGCGACACCGTCACCTCGCGCCCGTCGGAGGCCAGCGTGACATAACCGGGCACGTCGAATTGCGTTGCAAAGGTGGTTTGCGACTCGGCCGTAAAGCTGGTGTCGAGTTCGTCGACGGCAACACGGTTCCTGTTCCCCGATACGGACACGGTGACCGGTGCCGGCGCCGCTGCAAAATTGAACGACGTCGGCTTGGCCGGTTGCGGCGCGCGCCATGACAGCAGCCACGGCTGCGCCTGCGCGCCCACCGGCGACTGGCCCGGCTTGGCGGTCGACAAGGTCATCTTCACCTTGCTCCAGTCTTCGCCGGTGTTCTGGATGATGGTTGCCTGGCGTTCCAGGTCGACCGTCGAACCATGCGAATCGAGGCTGGCGCGATAGAGCGCCTTCCAGCCGGCGTTGGCCAGTTGGTAGCTCACCATCAGCGTACCCGCGTTCGCGGCGGTCAGCCGAACCGTGACCTGGCGTGTATCCTTGGTGCCCGATTGCGCGGTGGCCAGGTCGCGCTGCAGCGCCTCGATCTTGCCGGTGATGGCGCGTTGCTGGACGGTGAGTTTTTCGATCTTGAGCAGGGACTCGCTGGCCCCATGGCCCAGGGTGCCGATAATGGCCGCCAAGCCCTTGGCATCGATGCCGGCCGTTGATTTCTGGCCAGCGCCGGCGCCGGCGTCAAAGTGTTCAATGTAATTTTTGACGATGGTTGCCGACTTGATTTCGGCGCCCAATAGCGCATGCTCTTGCGTGAGCGCTTCGATCTTCGCTGCCAGCGCTGCCTCGGCCGGGTTGACTGGCGTGCTGCTTGCCGCTTCCTGCGTCACCACGGCAGCGATGCGAATGCCCGGCGCGCTCTTGACGCGCAGCGTTTGCAGGTCGACATTGGCGGGCAAGCCGGGCAACACGACTTCGGTAGCGCCTGCGCTGACCTGCGCCGTGCGCGTGACGGTGGCGCTGCCTGGATACAGCGTCACGGAAGTGACGGGCGCGCTGACGCCGGCCAGGCATTGCGTGCTCAGCAGGCCGAGGGCACAGGCGGCGATCATGGGGTGGCGCATGGAAAATCCTTTGAAAATGGATGCCGGGACGGCGGGCGGGTCAATCGAAAACAGTTCTGTTATCGAATGAAACGGACCAGGCGCAGAAACGGGGTCAAATTTTCAAGGACTTGCTATTTCCGACATAGGGACCATCTGACAAAAACCGTCATTGACCAGGATTGCCCATGTTTTGGTTCCATCATCCGAAACCGTTCAACCAAAAGGCTGTTGTCATGCAGATCGTGCAGCGCAAGGCGGCAGCTGTGGGCGATACCAGCCTGATTATTCTGGAGAGCGCACCCCAAGGGCCAGATGCAGCGGCGCAATCACCGCCGCTGCTGGTACCAAAAAAACCTTAGCGCGCCGGCTTCTGGAAAGCTTTGGTCAAGGCGTCGGCAGCAAACTGCTCCGCATCCTTGGCTGCCGGAACCACGGCGCCCATGCCAAAGAATTCATGCGCCACGCCGGGGTAGCTTTTATATACGACTGCAACGCCATCTTTCTTCAAGCGGTCCGCGTAAGCTTTCCCTTCCGACAGCAGCGGGTCGATTTCGGCGGCAATCACGGTTGCCGACGGCAAGCCTTTGAGCGTCGTTGCTTTCATTGGCAGCGCGTATGCATTCTTAGGGTCGCCACCGTAATGCTTGAAGAACCACGCCATCATCGGCTTGTTGAGCGGCTTGGCGGCTGCATTTTTCTTGTAGGACGGCGTTTCCATGTCGTCATTGACGACCGGATAAACCAGCAGCTGGTGCACCGGCATGGGCTCCTTTTTGTCGCGCGCCATCATCGACACCACAGTGGCCAGGTTGCCCCCGGCGCTCTCGCCGCCCACCGCCACGCGGGTAGCGTCGCCATTGATGCTTTGTGCATTTTTCAGTACCCAGGTGTAGGCGGCATATGCATCGTTGGGTGCGGCAGGGAACTTGTGCTCGGGCGCCTGGTGGTAGTCCACCGCGACAATGACGGCTTTTGCCATTTTCGCCAGCGCGCGCGGCGACGCTTCATAGACCTTGGTGTCGGCAATGACAAAGCCGCCGCCGTGATAGTAGACCATGACCGGGAACGGTCCCTTGCCTTCGGGCGTAAAGATATGGATGGGGAAATCGCCCAGCGGACCGGCGATCATCATGTCCTTGACGGTGACGCCAGCTTCCGGCGCTGTGCTTTTGCCCATATCGGTCAGCACTTTTTTGACCGCGTCGGCAGGAGTTGGCTGCTTGCGGGCTTCTTGCGGGGTGAGCGTTTCGATCGGCTTGCCCCCGAGCGAACCCAATGCGTCGAGCACCTTTTGCATGTGCGGTTCAGCTTTTGGCGCCGTTGCAGGCGCGGCCTGCGCTGTGCAGCACAGTACGGTGGTGGCGGCGGCGGCGGCGATTGATGACATCATCATCTTGGTAGACATGGTATTTTCCTTTGATTGAGCGGCTCTGCACCGCAGTTCGTATTTGTTGAACATCAACTTATACGGTGCATCGGCGCCTTCGTATGTAGTGCAGCTCACATATGAAAGAGAGCCATCAAAGTAGGCAATCCAGTAGGAAATAGAGGTGCGGCTTGTTCAGCCAGTTGCCAGGGAAGTGATGAAACGCCGAACCGCGAGCGCCGCAGTAACGGGAGCGGCTTGCAGCAGCAGGTGCGGTCCAGCGATCGGGACGATGTGCAGCTGCGGTTGAAGCGTGGCGAGATAGCGCGCGGCGCCGGCGGCCACTACCCGATCCTGCGCTGCCTGCAAATAGAGCACCGGCACGACGACGGCGCGCATCAGCGTTGAATAATCGCAGTCGAGTACCGCGCGCAAGCGGGCGCGCATGACCGCCGCACTGACTTTCCCGATCGCTGCACGCAAGGCTTCGCGCAGCAAGGGCGTGGAAGCGGAACCGAGCAAAAGCGGCGCAATCAAACCAGTCAGCGAGGCGGACATGGGCAGCGCACCCAGCACATGCTTGAACAGGGTGAGCGCGGGCGCGGGATTGCGCGCGAAGCTACAGCACAAAATAAGTGCCACCAGGCCGGGCGGCGACGCCGCCAGCGCAATGGCAACAGGACCTGAGAATGATTCGCCCAGCAGCACGAAAGGCTGGTCCGGCGGCAAGCGGGAGCGCGCAAATGCCGTCAAGAGCGCGTAATCGAGCGGCTCGCCCGGCGGATACGACACGACCAGCGGCACGACCGCGTCGCCCAGCGCCGCGATAAATGCTGCAAACAGCTCGCCGCTCCCGTCCATCCCGGGCAGCAGCACCAGCGTCAATGCTGGCCGCGTCACGCTGCGTGCAGCCGGTCTGCCGTCGGTTTGCCGTCGGTGCGCGATCAGGCGCTGATCTGCACGCCGGCGCCATGCGCCTGCTCGTCCGCATGGTACGAACTGCGCACCATCGCGCCCACGGCCGCGTGCACGAAGCCCATCTTGTACGCTTCGGCCTCGAACATTTTAAAGACGTCAGGGTGCACGTAGCGGCGCACCGGCAAATGGTCGCCCGAGGGCGCCAGATACTGGCCGATGGTCAGCATGTCGACATTGTAGGTGCGCAGGTCGCGCATCACTTGCAGGATTTCTTCGTCGGTCTCGCCAAGGCCGACCATGATGCCGGACTTGGTGACCGCGTTCGGGTACAGCGCCTTGAAGTCGCGCAGCAGTTCGAGCGAGTGCGTGTAGTCCGAACCGGGGCGCGCTTCCTTGTACAGGCGCGGCACGGTTTCGAGGTTGTGGTTCATGACGTCGGGCAGGCCGTCGGCAAAGATCGCCAGCGCCTTGGCCAGGCGCCCGCGGAAGTCGGGCACCAGCACTTCGATGCGGGTCTTGGGCGAGAGCGCGCGCGTCTGCTTGATGCATTCGACAAAGTGGCCGGCGCCGCCGTCGCGCAAGTCGTCGCGGTCGACCGAGGTGATCACGACGTACGACAGGCGCAGTTCGGCGATGGTTCGGGACAGGTTATGCGGCTCGTCGGCGTCGAGCGGATCCGGGCGGCCGTGGCCGACGTCGCAGAACGGGCAGCGGCGGGTGCACTTGTCGCCCATGATCATGAAGGTGGCGGTGCCCTTGCCGAAGCATTCGCCGATGTTTGGGCAGCTCGCCTCTTCGCACACCGTCACCAGCTTGTTGGCGCGCAGGATGTCCTTGATCTCGTAGAAACGGGTCGAGGCCGACGCGGCCTTGACGCGAATCCAGTCGGGCTTTTTGAGGCGCTCGATCTGGGCGATCGGCACGATCTTGATCGGGATGCGCGACGTTTTGCTGGCGCCTTTTTGCTTGTCGCTGGCGTTGTAGGCGGGGGCGGTGCTGGTATCGGTCTCGGAGGTCATGTCGCTGCGTGCTCGGTTGTATTGTTCGGTTCGGGCTGCGCGCCCACAGTTGCCAATTGCTCTAGCAGTTCGTCGGCCAGCCTGCGCTGCACCTCGGCCAGCGGGGCATTGACGCCCATGCTGCGCATGTCGACCGTTTTCAGGCCCGCATAACCGCACGGGTTGATCCAGGAAAAAGGCGCCAAATCCATCGCCACATTGAGCGACACGCCATGGTAGGTGCAGCCGTTGCCGCGCACTTTCAGGCCAAGCGCGGCAATCTTGGCGCCTTTGCACGCCCCATCGGCGATATAAATGCCGGGGGCGCCCGCGATGCGCTCGCCACCAAGATTATACGCCGCCAGCACATTGATGATCGCCTCCTCGATTTTTGCCACGAACTGGCGCGCGTACAGCTTGCCGCCCGGCTTGTTGCGGCGCAGGTCCATCAGCAGGTAAATCACCACCTGGCCTGGGCCGTGGAAAGTCACTTCGCCCCCGCGATCGGTCTGGATGACGGGGATCGCATTGGCTGGAATGCCGGGCCCGGCCAGGACGTGGCCACGATCGGCGCCCAGGCCAAGCGTAAATACGGGCGGGTGTTCGACGATCCACAGTTCGTCCGGCGTGTCGGGCACGCGCGCGTCGGTAAAGGCGCGCATGGCGGCGAAGGTGGTCTCGTAGTCGGCGCGGCCGAGGTCGCGCACGCGCGCGGCGCTGTGGGGTGGCATGGTCAGCGGCGACAACGGTTACATGACGATCTTGACCATCGGATGGGCCGACAGGGCGCGATACAGGTCGTCTAGCTGTCCGCGGCTAATCGCGCGCACCGTGACGGTCAGGCCGGTGTAATTGCCCTGTGCCGAAGGGCGCACTTCCATGCGACCGATATGAAATGTCGGGTCGAATCCGAGCACGACGTCGATGACCGTCGCGGCGAAATCTTCGTGCGTGGGGCCCATCACCTTGATCGGAAAGTCGCTGGGATACTCGATAAGGGAGTCTTCTGGGGAGATCATACAAAATCCAGTTCTAGAATAAACACAAGGCGCGGCCCGCACAACGGGCCGGCAGGTTCACATTGTAGCCAAAAAGAAGGCCAGCACTTGGCTGGCCTTGCATTTTTACCCGTTTCTGGCGCTAGCGCAGGTCCGTGGCGTCTTCCTTGGCGCGACGGGCTCGTTCCCGCACAGGTCGCTCCGGAGCCGCGTTTTGCTGCTCCGGTTGAGGACGAGCTTGCTGGACTTGCTGAACCGGTTGTTGCGGGGCCGGCTGCGCCTGCTGGACCTGCTGGGCTCTCATTTGCTGCATCTGCTGTTGCTGGATCTGCTGTTGCTGGATCTGTTGCTGTTGCATCTGTTGCATGCGTTGCTGCTGAGCCTGCTGCTGGGCCTGCTGTTGCTGTTGCTGTTGTTGTTGTTGTTGTTGTTGTTGCTGTTGTTGTTGCTGTTGTTGCTGTTGTTGCTGTTGTTGCTGTTGTTGCTGTTGTTGCTGCTGAATGCGCGCCTGCTGCTGGAACGACTCGGCGCCGCGCGCGCGGCGTTCGCGCTCCACGTCGGGATCGCGTTCCTCATCCGAGCGCCTGTAGCGGCTGATGCGCTCGTCGCGGGTCGGCTGCGCCACCACTGGCTGCGATGGCAAGCTTAGGATGACCGCCGGCGCCGGCATAATTGCGGCCGGCGCCGGCGCAACCTGAACTTGCTCCGGCGTGCGCTGGCGGCGGGCGTCGTTGCCAAAGTTGCTCACGCGGCGCGCATCCGGCCCGGCCAGCGGCGACGGCTGTACCTGCACGGCGCCAGCTGAGCTCATGTTGCGCGCAGCCTCCACCTGCTCGCCACGTTCGCGCTCGAACCGCCGCCCGTCGCCTCTGCGTTCGCGTTCCGTCATTTGCGGCGCCGGCGGCATCACCGGCGTGTTGCTGCCGGTGAACAATTGCGCTGGCGACACGGAGCCACGCGGCGCCGTTGGCACCACAACCGTGCCGCGCTGGCGGAACTGTTCGTGCGGCACCACGGTCAAGCCGGCGCGCGGGTGGTCGTCGCGGTACTGCGGTGCGCGGCTGCGGATATCCGGCTGGGCGCTGCCTGCATTGCGGTTCAGGTAGCGCAGATTGTCATGCGCCATGCGGTAGTTCGGTACATAAGCATCGCGCGGGGCCAGCGGATACCAGCCGGTGGCCGGCGCGGCGTGGCGGGTGCTGCCACTGCCAAAATTTGCGTTCCAGTTGTTGCCGCCCACCCAGCCCACCAGTGCCGGCGACCAGATCACGCGCGAAATATTGCGCCCCGGCGCCCAGCACCAGCGCTGATCGACCATGAGCCAGCGGCCATAGTGGAACGGCGCGTAACCCCAGGGCGCATTGTCGACCCAGGTCCAGCCCCATGGCTGCAGGTAGGTCCAGCGGCCGTCACGGTACGGCGCCCAGCCGTAAGGCACATTGCGGGGCGACCATAGCGGGCCGTATTCATTGTCGTTGCGCCAGGCGCCGTTGTAATCCAGGTCTTCGTAGCCGGTCATTTCGGTGGTGACATAGCGGGCCGACTCGGAGCGCTCATCGCGCTGGTCGCGCAACAGGGCCCATTCGTCAAACCTGTCGCGCACGGCAAAGCCGGTGCGCACGTCGTCCTGGCCGATTTCAGCGCGCTTGCCGGCGCGCACCGTCAGGCGCGAGCCGCCGCCGTCCACTTGCGCCACGCCGCTAAATACGGTGACCTCGGTGCTGTCCTGGCGCCGGCCTGCATCGACCCGAAACTGGCCCGTTTCAAGGAGGCGGATTTCGCCTTGCGGGGTGGTCAGGGTAAAGCCACGCAGCACGTCGGCGTTGCGCACGCGGATGCTGGCGCTGCCGTAGTGCAGATGCAGGCGCAGGCTGTCGTCGTCCAGTTCGGTGATGTCGAGCGCGGAATCGGCGTCCAGGCGCACGGCCGTGGAACCGATCCGGATTTCGGTGCGCCCGTCGCGCCCGGTGGTGACCTGGTTATGCGAGGTAACTGGCCAGTTGACCAACGCGGCGCTGGTTTCGTCGCCCTGCTCGCCGCTGATGCCGACCTGTCCCTGGGACATGGCGATGCGGCCGACCCGGCTTGGGGTGTCGGCCAGTGCCAGCGCGGAACAGGCGGCAAGCACGGCCAGCGTCACGGTGCGAAGGAATCGAGTACTCATCAATGGCTCCAGGAGGATGGTAAAAAGGCGGACGCATGCCGACACTTCATTACAACGTATGAGCGACCAGGCGGACAACAGTAATTACAAAGGGTTGCATATCGGCTTGCATGGCGCCGCTACACACCACGTTGGAGCAGGTTCAGTTGGCGCCGCGCTTGACGAAAAACAGGGCGCTTCCCATCAGCACCAGGATGCCGCCGAAGAAACGGTTTTGCTTTTTGACCGCGCCGGCGTCGCGAAAGTAGCGCTGCATCGACGAGGCCAGGAACGCGTAGCCATGCATGACGATGGTGTCGATCGTGACCATGGTGGCGCCCAGAATGAGCAACTGCGGCAGTAGCGGGGTGCCACGCGAAATGAACTGGGGCAGCACGGCAACCATGAAGATGATGCCCTTGGGATTGGTCGCATTGGTCAGGAAACCGGTCGCCACGCGCCGCCGCAGCGACGGATGCGCCTCGGGGGCGTCGCTGTCGGCAGTGGCGGCAGCCTTGGCGCGCCACTGGTTCACGCCCAGGTAAATCAGGTACAGCGCGCCGACGATCTTGACGATGTTGAACGCGACTTCGGAAGCCAGCAGCAGCGACCCCACGCCGGCGCCGGCAATCGTGAACACCAGCAGCAGGCCAAGTTGCAGGCCGAGCACAGTGGCGCTGGCCTTGCGCACGCCGTACGCCAGCCCGTGCGCCATGGACAATACCGCGCCCGAGCCGGGCGAGACGGCAATGATGGCGCCGGCGATGACGAAGGTGATCCAGGTGGAAAGCAGCATGCGCGGGACGGGAAGAGGGAAAAAAGACGGAAAAAAAGACGGAAAAAAAAGACTGAAAACGTCATGCTGCAAAGCGCAAGCGCGCGGCCCGGGAGACGCAGCCCCGAAGCGAAGAAACCGGTCAGGGACCGGCGTCGTCGCTTCGGGCCGCGCGGGTAGCGATTACTTCTTCTTTGGATTGACCGCAGCCTTCAGGGTCGCGCCTGCCGAGAACTTTGGCGACTTCGATGCAGCGATCTTGATCGGTGCGCCGGTCGATGGATTGCGGCCCTTGCGTGCAGCGCGCTTGGCAACGGAGAAGGTACCGAAACCGGTGATACCAACCGTATCGCCCTTTTTCAGGCGCTCGGTGATGATTTCGAGCATGGTGTTTACTGCGCTGTTAGCTGCCACGCCGGACATTTCCGTACGCTTTGCAAATTCTGCAATCAGTTCGCCTTTTTTCATACAATCCTCCCGAGTTAAAAGAGCGGGAAGATTAGCATAATTATTGCCACGTGTAACAAATTCCGAAAGCCATCCTTAAAAGCAGGCCCCGCTGTGACTGGATCACGACGTTTCGGGGTACGCTTTTTGCGCCATTTACTGGCCTGCTTCGATGCGCCGCCGCGTTTACTCGGCCAGCGCAGCTTCCATGCGGGGCACGGCCAGGCGCGTGCGCAATGCCGCATTGATCAGCGTCTGGTATCCCTTGCCGCTTTGCTCGGACAAGGAACGGAACGTTTCGAGCACTTCGTCGTCCAGATAAATGGTGATGCGCGTCTTGCGTTTGACGGGGCGCGCAGGGCGCGCGGCAACGGGATGCTGGATGGCTGGGTGCGGCTGGTTCAGGTCGGTATTCATGTCGATTCCTCGTTGAGCATCAATGGAGTGAAGCTTTTCCGGTGTAACAGCTGGATGCGGGGCCGGTGGCGCTGCATGGTTCAAACTATACGTATGCACGCGCCAGGCGGTGTTGAAAAGCGACGAGTTGCAGGAATCGGGGGATGAAATGCGAAAAAACGCGCTGGCCCGCACCACGGCTGGCCTGCCCGAGTCGGGTAAAATGTGATTTTTCGACCAGAGCGGGGCATTACACATGGCAAGCAGCTTGCTGGCATTGATCGACGACATCGCCTCCATCCTCGACGACGTCGCGGTACTGAGCAAGGTGGCGGCCCAGAAAACGGCGGGAGTGCTGGGCGACGACCTGGCGCTCAACGCGCAGCAAGTGTCGGGCGTCAACCCGGACCGCGAAATTCCGGTCGTGTGGGCGGTGGCCAAGGGTTCGTTCATCAACAAAGCGATCCTGGTGCCGTCGGCGCTGGGCATCAGCGTGTTTGCGCCCTGGGCGATCACGCCGCTGCTGATGGTGGGCGGCGCCTATCTGTGTTTCGAGGGCTGCGAAAAGCTGGCGCACAAATTCTTGCACAGCAAGGAAGAAGACGCCAAACACCACGATGAGCTGGTCAAGGCGCTGTCGGACCCGTCGGTTGACTTGTGCGCGCTGGAAAAGGACAAGATCAAAGGCGCCGTGCGCACCGACTTCATCCTGTCGGCCGAGATCATTGTCATTTCGCTCGACACGGTGGCTAACGCGACGCTGCTGACCAAGCTTGGCGTGCTGGTCGCCATCGCCATCGTGATGACCGTCGGCGTCTATGGCCTGGTGGCGGGCATCGTCAAGATCGACGACCTCGGCTTGCATCTGAAGGAAACGAGCAGCAAGCTGATGCAACGCATCGGCAACTTTTTGCTGATGGCAGCACCAAAACTGATGCGTCTGCTGACCATCGTCGGCACGGCGGCCATGTTCATGGTCGGCGGCGGAATCCTGGTGCACGGGGTGGCGGCCTTGGGTCACATGTCGGAGGCAGCCTCGGCGTGGGCTGGCGCGGCGCCTGCCGTGGGCCGCGTGCTGGGGCCGGTTGTGTCGACCCTGTTCTCGGCCGCCGTAGGTCTGGTCGCCGGCGCGCTGGTGTTGCTGGCCGTGACCGGCGCCACGCGCCTGTTCAAGCGCAAGGCTTGAATATTGGGCAGGACGCAACGCGTCCTGCCATTCTGACGTAAATAAATAACACTGTTGTTAATTGGAGATCAAATCTGCGCGGGATTTGACTTTGGATGGCGCACGCTCCAGTATCGCCGTAGGGTTATTGGCAACTTATTGGCAACTTATTGACAAATAGGATGTACCACTCCATGAGGGAACTCCATGCATGTACGCTTGACGCCTGAAAAACACATCCTCGCTGTCGCCATCGGCGCCCTGTGCGCCAGTTCCGGGGCGCTGGCCCAGATGCCCCCGCCCACGGCGGTGGCCGATGCGGCCACGGTAATCGTCACCGGCACCCGCGTTGCCAACCGCACCGCGTTCGACACCACGTCCCCGGTCGACATCATCTCGGCCGAGTCGCTCAAGATCAGCGGCGTGACCGAAATTAACCAGGCGCTGTCGGTCGCGCTGCCCTCGCTCAATTTTCCCCGTCCCGGCCTGGCCGACGGCACCGACACGATCCGCCCGGCCACGTTGCGCGGCATGGGCCCGGACCAGACGCTGGTGCTGGTCAACTCCAAGCGGCGCCACGCGTCGGCGCTGATCAACGTGAACGGCACGATCGGGCGTGGCGCCTCCTCGGTTGACCTCAATACCATTCCAACGGCCATCGTCAAGACCATCGAAGTGCTGCGCGACGGCGCCGCGGCCCAGTACGGCTCGGACGCCATTTCCGGCGTTGTCAACGTGCGCCTGCGAACCAACCGCGACGGCGGCGAAGCGAGCGTCACCTATGGCGCGCGCGTGACCGAGTACGATTTCCTCGCCGATGTAGCGAGCGCCGGCGGCAGCTGGACCAACCAGACCTCGCGCAAGCGCACCGACGGCCAGAGCACCACCGTCAGCGCCTGGAAGGGGTTGCCGTGGGGCGAGAGCGGCCACATCACGCTGGCGGCCGAATTCAAGGACCAAAAGCACACCGAGCGCAGCGGCTACGACATGCGCCAGCAATACCCCAAGATCGGCACCGCTTTCGACCCGCGCGAAAACACCATCAACCGCTTCAACGCCTACTACGGCGAGCCGGAAATGCAGCAGGCCACGCTGTTCGCGAATGCCGGCAATACGCTGGGCAATGGCGTGAAAGTCTACGGCTGGTCCAGCTACCAGAAGCGTGAAGCGAAGTCGGCCGGGCAGTTCCGGCGCGCGCTGGACGACCGCAACATCCTGTCCATTTATCCGGACGGTTTTTTGCCGGTGATCGCCCCCACGGTGGACGACTTTGCCGTTACCGGCGGGCTGACCTGGATGACGGGCGAGTGGAACATGGATGCGTCGCTCGGCTACGGCAAGAACAAGATGTCGTTCCAGATTGAAAATACGCTGAACCGCTCGATCGGGCCCACCAGCAAGACCGAGTTTGACGCCGGCGGTTTTTCATACGACCAGACTGTGTTTAACCTGACGGGCGTGCGCGCGCTGACGATGGCGGGCCTCGCCTCGCCGCTGAACGTGGCGCTGGGCATGGAAGCGCGGCGCGAAGGCTACGCTCTGTTCGCCGGCGAACCGGACTCCTACCGCCAGGGTGGCGCGCTGCTGGCCAATGGCGGCGTGTCGGCCCCGGGCGCACAAGTGTTTCCCGGCTTTCAGCCAGCTAACGAATCTGACACCAGCCGCACGGCGGTGGGCGCGTTTGTCGATGTCGAGGCGAACCTGACGGAAAAACTGTTGGCGTCGGTCGCCGTGCGCGGCGAGCATTATTCCGACTACGGCAATAGCCTGGCCGGCAAGCTGTCGAGCCGCTACGACTTTACCAAGCAGTTCGCGGTGCGCGGCTCGGTGCAAAACGGCTTCAGGGCGCCGTCGCCGCAGCAGCAAAACTTTACGACCACGTCGACCAACTTCATCAATGGCGTGCCGTTCGAGATCACCACCTTCAAGCCGACGGACCCGATTGCCGTTGCTTTTGGCGCCAAGCCGCTGGAGGCGGAAAAGTCGGTCAACCTGTCGCTGGGCGCCGTGGCGCGCTTTGGTAGCGCCAATTTAACGATCGACGCGTACCGTATCGAGGTCGACAATCGCATCGTGCTGTCGGAAAACCTGACCCAGGCCAACGTGCGCGCCTACCTGGTGCAGCGCGGCTTTGCCGGCGGCGGCGGCCGCTTCTTCATCAATGGCGTCGACACCACCACCAAGGGCGTCGATGTGGTGCTGGGCTGGCCGCTGAACGCCGGTACAGCGGGCAAATTCGACTTCACGCTGGCGGCCAACTTCACCAAGACCGAAGTGACCCGGGTTCCGGAGACGGCCGAACTGTCGGCGCTCAACCCGGCGCCGCCGCTGTTTGCGCGCGTAAATATTCTGTCGTTCGAGCGCGGCCAGCCGAAAAACAAGCGCAACGCCAGCGTCAACTGGAAGCTCGGCAAGCTTGGCGCAACGCTGCGCGCCACGCGCTACGGCGAAGTGTTTTCGCCCAGCGTGGCCCCGGCGCCGGACGTGACGATGAAGCCGAAAACCGTGGTCGACATGGAAGCGCGCTACGCCGTCACGAGCAAGGTGAACTTGGCGCTCGGTGCGGACAATGTGTTTGACGCCTATCCGGAATCAGTTTCACTGCTGATCAATACTACCGGCAATACGCCGTTTTCCAATTACGCGCCGTATGGCCGCAGCGGGCGCTTTGTGTATGCGCGCGCTTCGTACGCGTTTTAAAAAACCGCCGCCCATCCTTGCCGCAGCAGGATGATGCGGCCACAAACAGCAGCGCGAAGATCAGCTCGCGCGCGCTGTGCAGCCGTTCCTCGGGGCCGGCGCCCGCTTGCGCCGGGATGCGGGCGATCAGCTCGTGGTTGACGATCACGTCCGCCCCGCCGATCAAGCCATGCGCGGCCAAGGCGAGCACAAACGGTTCCATGGCCGGCGCTTAATGCATATGGTCGCGCCGGACGGCAACCGCGCCGGCCGCCAGCCCAAGCGCAAAGGCGCCGTAGACCAGCGCCAGCGCTGGTGTCGAGAGCCGCTTTTCATAGCCGGGATGCAAGCGCTGCGGGGTTAGCTGATAATCGGTAAAGCAGGCTACCGCCGACGCCGCGGTCGACGCCGCCAGCGTGGCGGGAAAGTCGCTCTTGTCGAGCCTGGCGCCGAGGAAGCGTTCGAGCAGCACGGCCCAGAACGTGGCGCTGGCGTGGTGGATGACGTAGCCGACCAGCGTATGGCGCACCGACGTTTCATTGTGCCGGGCCGCTTCGTCGCCCCAGATCCAATGGCTCACCGCATTGGTGGGCGCGGCCATGCTGCCGGTTTCGCGCTGTCCCATGGCGGCCAGCGCCACTGTCGAGAGCACGCTGGCAGAGCTGCCGGACACGAGAGCTCGTTGCATGGCTTTTTCCCAAGATTGCATATATCCTCCTGGTCTAATTCGGGTTGAACTCGGCGTCGAAACATGTATCTATCATCAAAACCCGAGCGGGAGAACGCATGCGCATCTTGCTGACAGGAGCAAGTGGATTTATTGGAAAACACGTGCAGGCCACCTTGCTCGCCCAAGGGCATCACGTGCTCTGCGCCATGCGCTCGCCGCCCAAGGGCGCCAATGCCCGCCTGACGTACATCCATGCCGACTTCACGCAGGATACCGACAAATCGCTCTGGCTGGCGCGCCTTCGCGACGTCGATGTGGTGATCAATGCGGTCGGGATTTTTCGCGAGCAAGGGCGCCAAAGCTTCGCCGCACTGCATACCGATACGCCGTGCGCGCTGTTTGCCGCCTGCGCGGAATCGGACAGCGTGCAGCTGGTGATTCAGCTGTCTGCGCTGGGGGCCGACAACAATGCCGATACGCCCTATCACCTGAGCAAAAAGGCGGCCGACGATTACCTGGCGCGCTTGCCGCTGCGCGCCTTTATCGTCCAGCCGTCGCTGGTCTACGGCAGGAGCGGCGCCAACGCGCGCATCTTCAAGACGCTGGCGAGCATGCCGTTTAGCGTGCGCTTCGGCAAAAGCGCGCAGCTGGTGCAGCCCATCCACGTGGACGATGTGGCCGACGCCGTGGCCAGCCTGGTGCGCCAGCCGTTGCCGGTGGGGCCAGACGGCGGCACGGCGCGCCGCGTGGCGCTGGTGGGGCCGCGGGCGCTGCCCTTTTCCGACTACCTCGCGCTGCTGCGCGCGGGCATGGGGCTCGGGCGCCTACGTGTGCTGCGCCTGCCCGGCGCGCTGGCGCGGCTGATTGCGCGCTTGCGGATCGGCATGCTCGACCCGGACGCCTTGCGCATGCTCGAGCGCGGCAACAGCGCCGACCCGGCGCCTACGGCGCGCCTGCTGGCGCGCGCGCCGCGCGCACCGGCCAGCTTTATCGACGACCCGGACGCGGAACGGGTGCGGGCCAAGCTGGGCTGGCTGCTGCCCGTGCTGCGCATGTCGGTGGCTCTGGTCTGGCTGGCGACGGCGCTGGTATCGGCAGGGCTGTATCCTGCCGAGCAAAGCTACCAGTTGCTTGAGCGCACTGGCGTGCCGCCCGAACTCGCGCCGCTGATGCTGTACGGCGCGGCCGGCCTGGACTTGTTGCTGGGGCTGGCCTGCCTGCTGATGAAGCGCCGGCGGTCATTGTGGCTGGCGCAACTGGGGCTGATCGGCTTTTACAGCGTTGTCATCGCGATCAAACTGCCGGAGTTTTTGCTGCATCCGTATGGGCCGCTGACCAAAAACCTGCCCATGCTCGCCGCCATCTGGCTGCTTTACGAACTCGAGGAAAAATAAGATGGAATACATGGTTGTCAAATGGCTGCATATCCTGTCGTCGACTTTTTTGTTTGGCACCGGCATTGGATCGGCTTACTACATGCTGTTCACCAGTATCAGCCGCGACGTGCGCGCCATTGCCGTGGTCAGCCGCTTTGTGGTGCTGGCCGACTGGATTTTTACCACCAGCACCATCGTGATCCAGCCGCTGACGGGGTTTTACATGATCTACGTGGCCGGCTATCCGCTCAGCAGCCGCTGGATCATGTACTCGATCGGCCTGTATTTTCTGGCCGGGGCGTGTTGGCTCCCCGTGGTGTGGATTCAGCTCAAGATGCGCGACATGGCGCAGCTTGCCGCGCGCGACGGCACGGAACTGCCGGCCCAATACTGGCGCTACCTGCGCCTTTGGGTGGTGTTGGGAATTCCCGCGTTCGTTGCGCTGGTGATCGTGTTCTGGCTGATGGTGGCCAAGCCGGTGTAAGGCAGGTGCCAATAATGGCGCCCTTGCGCAGACATAAGCGCGCGCTATTGCCCACTTCGCATGTTTCGACTATCATGGAAATATAGAACATGGAGTAGCCAATGCAAACCAAACCCGTACTCGCCGCCCTGGCCGCCCTCGCACAGGAGTCTCGCCTGGCCGTCTTTCGGCTGCTGGTGCAGGCCGGACCCGCGGGCATGTCTCCCGGCAAAATCAGCGAACAGCTGGCCATCCCACCGTCGTCGCTATCGTTTCACCTCAAGGAACTGACCCACGCCCAGTTGCTCACCCCTTCCCAGGAAGGGCGCTACATCATCTACGCAGCCAATTTCGCCACCATGAACGGCGTGATCGGCTTTTTGACCGAGAATTGCTGCGGCGGCAATCCGTGCCTGCCCGTTTGCAACCCTGCCCTACAGGCAGGCGCATGACGTTCGCGCGCCGCCTGCTGGCCGAAGGCCTGGGCACGGCCCTGTTGCTGGCCATTGTGGTCGGGTCCGGCATCATGGGCGAGCGGCTGGCCGGGGGCAACGCCGCCATCGCACTGCTGGCCAACGCGCTGGCCACCGGCGCCGGGCTGGTCGCGCTGATTTTGATGTTTGGCACCATCTCGGGCGCCCACTTCAACCCGGTCGTGACCTTGTCGGAGGCCTGGCAAGAGAACATGCCGCGCCGGGAAGTGCTGCCCTATATTGCGGTCCAGGTGGCCGGCGCCTTTGCCGGCGTGATGGCCGCACACGCCATGTTCGACCTGGCGCTGTTGTCCGCATCGGCGCACGCGCGCACGGGAGGCGGACAATGGTTCAGTGAGTTCGTCGCCACCTTCGGCCTGCTGGCGGTGATCATCGGCTGCTCGCGCAGCCGCCCGGCGATGACGCCGTTCGCCGTGGCGACCTATATCACCGCGGCCTACTGGTTCACCGCATCCACCTCGTTCGCCAATCCTGCGGTGACGCTGGCGCGCGCGGCCACCAACACTTTTGCCGGCATCCGTGCGGGCGATACCCCGGCCTTCATCGGCGCCCAACTGGCGGGCGCGGCCGCGGCCACGCTGGTCATGGGCTGGCTGCATCCGGCCGCGCCGCGCGACGCCACCGTCGCCGGCACAGTGGCGCCGGGCGACTTTCGCGACGCGCCGCCCCGTACCGGCGCCACGCATACCTGACTGCGGCGCGGCTCATACCTGCGCCCCGCCCGGCGCCGGGAAAACAGGCGGGTGGTCAATATTGCTATAATTGCCAGTTGAAGCAAACATAGCGGAAGGATATTGATCGTGAAAAATTTACTACTGGCTGGATTGTTGGTGCCCGTGTTGGCGCTGGCAAGCGAAGGGATGAACGGCGTCCCGGTGGGTGGCATCGTGCTCAATAACACTGATCGCATCGCGCTCAAGAAACAAGTGATCGGCATCAGCCGCACGCTCGTCAGCGCCGACTATGAACTGCTCAACGAATCGGCCAGCGAACTGGAAGAGACGATTACCTTTCCATTGCCGGAATACCCGGCCCGGCAAGAAGGCAGCACCTATTACGGCGAACCGAGCAACCTGATGATCACCGTCGACGGCAAGCCGGCCAAGTTCAAGACCGTGATGACGGCCAAGTACAAGGACGCGAGCGTCACGGCGCAACTGCGCAAACTGGGCTTGACCGATGCGCAGATCGCCTACAACCCGGCCTTTGGCGTGGAGCTTGCGTTCAATCCGCTCACGCCGAACCAGGAACTCATGCTGGGCAAACAGAACCTGTGGACCAAAAACGCGGCCGGCGTTGCGGGGCCCGCCTGGACCGTGCAGATCAGCTATGTATGGAAGCAAAAATTTGCGCCCAAAAATATCGTGCGCGTGCACCATGTGTATCGCCCGTTCGTTTCCACGGGGCCGGCGACGTGGGATGTGCAAGGCGATTTCACCACCAAATATTGCGCCGACAAGGCTTTCATGGGCGCCTGGAAAAAGGCCAAAGCCAAGGCGGGCAACAATTACGTCGAAGGCAAGCAAGTCCATTACCTGCTCAAGAACGGCAATGCATGGAAAAACGGCATTGAGGACTTTACGCTGAACGTTACCAAGCTCGAAGCGGGCGAGTTGGTCAGTCTGTGCTTCCCGGGCAACGTGCGCAAGCCTGAAGCCAAGACCTTCCAGTTCCACCAAACCAATTTCCGGCCCAAGCAGGATCTGGACGTCTATTTTGGCAACATGGGCGAAGCCAAGATCAAGAACAACAGCGGCGTTATGCCATCCCTGATCCGCTAGGAGCGGGTGAAGCGCTGGCGGAATGCAGGCCTTGCCCTTTTCCGCCCTACGTTTTCCACGGACCGTAGCGCGAAAAAAGCGCAACGCATTGCGCCACGGATTACGCTGCTTGCTTCTCGTCGCGCAACTCGCGCCGCAAGATCTTGCCGACGTTGGTTTTCGGGAGCTCGTCGCGGAACTCGATGTACTTCGGCTTTTTGTAAGCGGTAAATTGCGCCTTGCAAAATTCCATCAACTGTTCGGCGGTCAGCGACGCATTCCTGCGTACCACGAACAGTTTGATTGCCTCGCCGGAATGGTCATCGGTCACGCCGATGCAGGCGCACTCGAGCACGTCCGGATGGGCGGCGATGACGCCTTCGATTTCGTTCGGATACACATTAAAGCCCGACACCAAAATCATGTCTTTCTTGCGATCGACAATGCGGGTGTAACCGCGCTCGTCCATGATGCCGACGTCGCCCGACTTGAAGAAGCCGTCGGCCGTCATGACCTTGGCCGTTTCGCCGGGATTGTTCCAGTAGCCGGCCATGACTTGCGGCCCGCGAATGGCGATTTCGCCGGGCTGGCCCAGCGCCACGGGTTGGCCGTCGTCGTCCAGGATGGCCACTTCGGTAGAGGGAATCGGCAAGCCGATAGTCCCGGTGTAGGCCAAGGCGTCAGCGGGATTGCTGGTCGCGCCGGGCGAGGTTTCGGACAGGCCGTAGGCTTCCAGGATCGGGCACCCGGTCATCTTGACCCAGCGCTCGGCCACGGCCTTCTGCACCGCCATGCCGCCGCCCAGTGAAATCTTGAGTCCCGAAAAATCGAGCTTGGCAAATTGCGGATTGTTCATCAGGCCGTTGTACAAGGTATTCACGGCCGGGAACATGTTGAACTTGTACTTCTGCAGCTCCTCGATGAAGCCCGGGATGTCGCGCGGGTTAGGAATGAGCACGTTCATCGCCCCCCAGCGCGTTCCCATCAGGCTGCACGCCGTGAGCGCGAAAATGTGGTACAGCGGCAGAGCACAGACGATGGTCATGGCGTCGACCTGGGGCGGCTTGGCCAGCGCAGGCTGGATCCAGGCATCGTTTTGCAGCACGTTGGCGATCACGTTGCGATGGGTCAGCGTCGCCCCTTTCGAGACCCCGGTAGTGCCGCCCGTGTACTGCAGAAAGGCGACGTCAGCGTGAGTGAGGGTGACTGCCGACAAGGGCATGCGCGCGCCTTGCGCGAGCGCCTGCTTGAAGGTAACGGTGTTGGGCAGCGAAAACTCCGGCACCATTTTCTTGACGGTGCGCACCACAAAATTGACGAGCATGCCTTTCAGCGTGCCCAGCATGTCGCCCATGCTGGCCACCACGACATGCCTGACGGCGGTTTTCGCGATGACCCGTTCGAGCGTGGTGGCAAAATTTTCCAGCACGATAATCGCTTCCGCCCCCGAATCCTTGAGCTGGTGTTCAAGTTCGCGCGGGGTGTACAGGGGATTGACGTTGACGACGGCAAAACCGGCGCGCAAGATGGCGGCCACGGCGACCGGATACTGCAGCACGTTGGGCATCATCACGGCCACGCGCGCGCCTTGTTTCATGCCGCGGCTTTGGAGCCAGGCGGCCAGTTTCTTCGATTGCGCATCGAGCTCGCCGTAGGTGAGGTAGGCATCCATGCACACGTAGGCATTACGCGAAGCAAACTTCTGGAACGACTCTTCCAGCAAATGCACCAGTGAGGTGTACTGCGCGGTATCAATTTCCGCAGGAACGCCCTGGGGATAGGACGCCAACCAGATTTTATCCATTGTCTGCCTCTACGCTGTGATGGTGCCGGGATAAACGAACGCTTGCTCTATAGCGAAAGAATATCTTAGCGACAACCCTTATAGTTAGCACGTTTTCAATAGTCCCAAAAAAGCAACAAAAACAGCAAATCTCCCCCAGTGTGGAATGCAGGGAGGATTTAAGGCCGGGTGTGTTCGTAGAGGATCAGGCAGCCGATGCCGATCAGGATCAGGCCGCCGGCCAGCTCGGCGCGCTTGCCGGCGATCAGGCCCAGCACCCGCCCCAGCATGACGCCCATCGTGACCATGATGAAGGTCGATACGCCGATCGCCAGCGCGGTCAGCATGATGTCGGCGCCCATGATGGCCAGCCCGACACCCACCACCATGGCGTCGATGCTGGTGGCAAAACCGGTCAGCGCAAGCAGCCAGAAGCTGTGGCTTTGCGGTTTCTCTTCTTCGGGCGCATCGTCCGACAGCCCGGCCCGGATCATCATGGCGCCAATAGCGCTCAGCAGAACAAACGCAATCCAGTGGTCCCACGCAGCCACATACGGGGCGGCAACGCGTCCCACCAGCCAGCCGACAATCGGCGTGAGTCCTTCGATGACACCAAAGATCAATCCGGTGCGTAAGGCTTCGCGCCATTGCGGCTTGTGCAGGGCCGCGCCTTTGCAGACGGCGGCCGCAAAGGCATCGGTGGACATGGCGAGCGAGAGGGCGGCGGTGGCGGCGAAATTCATGGGGCAGGTACGGGTAATGGAATTGCCCGGGAGAATAGCACCGATTCACCCCCGGCAGCGGCGCGCCCTGACGCCACCGCGCCACAGGGCGCACCTTTTTCCATCATGGGCTGGGCTTGCTGCGTGCCGCATCATCGGTTGCTGTGTCGATGACAATAAAGTAGTAATACTACGTAAACAGTTTGACGAAATTCCATTAACTGGGGTACATTTTGAAATGCCGGCATGCTTCAAACCGGTGCTCTTCGCTTAAGTTCTTAAGTAGTATTAATACGCATTCGCTACCTATGACCCCGATAACGGGGCACCTTTGAGACGCACTACACATTTCCTGTCCTTTGCATTCTGGCCTCGCCAGGCGATTTTTCACGCCTGTGCGGTTGTTCAACGCTGGATCGCCTGGCAGGGGCTATTCAACGTTCGACCATCGAGGACCAAAACATGCATTTCAAGAAGAAACCACTGATTCTGTGGCTTGCCGCAGCGCTGGCAAGCCCGGGCGCATTCGCGGCCACCAGCATGGTCTATTACAAGAGCGCCACGTCGTGGACCAGTTCATACATTCACTACGGCATCAACGGCAGCTGGACAGCCGTTCCCGGGGTGGCGATGGACAGTGCCAGCTGCGCCGGGTGGAAGGTGAAGACTGTCGAGCTGGGCAGCGCGAGCAGTTTTACGGTCGCCTTCAACAATGGCGCCAGCGCCTGGGACAGCAAAAACGGCGCGAACTATGCCATCGCAACGGGTACCTTCCAGGTAAGCGGTGGCGCTGTCACCAGCGGCAACCCATGTCCCGTTGACCTGACCCTCCCCACCGTGCCGACAAATGTGGCGAAAAGCAATGTGACCAGCACTGGCGTGACGCTGACCTGGACTGCGTCGACCGATAACACTGGCGTGGCCGGTTATGAGGTCTATCGCAACGGCGTGCGTGTCGGTATTCCGACGGGCACCATCTTTACCGACAGCACGCTGACCGCAGCGACCGATTATGCGTACACGGTGCGCGCGCGCGACACTTCAGGCAACTTCTCGGCCTACAGCAGCGCTGTCGCCGTCCGCACCGCCAACGGCGGAACCAACACGGCGCTTGTCTACTACTACACCAAGACGCGCGGCTGGCCCGCCGCCTTCATCCACTATCAGATGAATGGCACCTGGACTGCCCCCCCGGCACCGCCATGAGCGAAACGGCATGCACCGGCTGGGCCAAAAAAACCATCGCCCTGGGCAGCGCTGCCAGCATCACGGCTGCGTTCAACAACGGCAGTGGCAGCTGGGACAGCAACAATGGCGCCAACTACAGCATCGGCGTGGGAGCCACAACGGTGAAGGATGGCGTGGTATCCGCAGCGGCAAGCGATCCATGCCCGCCGCTGGACAACGAAAAGCCCACGGTGCCGCAAAGCGCGGCGGCCACGGCGCAAGGCACGGCCGTCACGCTGAAGTGGACCGCGTCGACCGACAACGTGGCCGTCAGCGGCTACGAGATCACCCGCAGCGGCGGCGCGGGCACGGTGGTTTTGGTGAGCAGCACCAACATGCTGACCGATTCGGGCCTGCTGCCGCGCGCCGCCTACACTTATACCATCAAGGCGCGCGATGCAGCGGGCAACGTATCGGCGGCCAGCGCTGCGGCATCGGTCACGACGGGCGATGCCGTGGTGGTCGCGCCGGGCACGCCACTTGGCACCGACATGCGCGAAGAGTCGATTTATTTTGTAATGACGGCGCGTTTCTTCGACGGCGACAGCAGCAACAACCGGGGCGGCAGCCAGCACGTCAATTCGGGCAATGTGGCCCACGACGACCCCATGTTTCGCGGCGACTTCAAGGGCCTGATCGACAAGCTCGACTACGTCAAGGCGCTCGGTTTTTCCGCCATCTGGATCACGCCGGTCACGCTGAACCGCTCGGACTACGATTATCACGGCTACCATACGTACGACTTTTATCAGGTCGATGCCCGGCTCGAATCGCCCGGCGCCAGCTACCAGGATCTGATTAACGCGGCCCATGCCAAGGGGATCAAGATCATCCAGGACATCGTGATCAACCACAGCTCGCGCTGGGGCGCCAAGGGCTTGTTTACCCCCAAGGTGTTTGGCATCCGCGACACCAAATGGTCGAGCTTTTACGACCTGCCCAATCCAGATTTCACCTATAACGGCCTGGCGATCGAACCGACCTCCGGCAAAAGTTATTACAACGGCGACCTGTGGTCCACGCCGGAGCCGGCCGGAAATACGTGCCGCTCCTGGGGCGTGCCGACAGCCACCGGCTACAACTGCCAGTGGCCGAGCGCGACCTCGGGCATGTTCCCGACCAAGTACTACCATGCGTGCTGGATCGGCAATTGGGAAGGCGAAGATTCGCGCAGTTGCTGGCTGCACGAGGACCTGGCGGACTTCAACACCGAAAACGCGGAAGTGCAGCAGTACCTGCTGGGCGCCTATCAGCGCTTCATCGACATGGGTGTGGACGGCTTCAGAATCGATACCGCGGTGCACGTGCCACGGGTGACCTGGAACCGCCGTTTCCTGCCGCAATTACAGGCGCGGGCACAGGCGCGCTTTGGCGAAAAAGGCAAAAACTTCTACATGGCAGGTGAAGTGGGTGCCTTCGTCAATGACAAGTGGAACCGCGGTTCGGTGAACCATTCGGCGCAGTTCTTCACCTGGAAGGAACGCAAGGACTATGTTGCCGACGATGTGCAGGCCGCGCTGGACCAGTTCAACTATGAGAACAACCTGGGCACCGCTGGCCAGCCGACATCGACCAATGCAATTTTGTCCGGCAACTCCTACCATGCGCCTGACCGCAGCAAATTCTCAGGCATGAACATCATCGACATGCGCATGCACATGAACTTTGGCGACGCCAACAACGCCTTCTGGAACGGCAAGGACTCGGACGACAGCGTCAACGACGCCACCTACAATATGGTGTACGTGGACTCGCATGACTTTGGGCCGAACAAATCCTCGACGGCCTACGCAGGCGGCACTGCGGCGTGGGCGGAGAACATGAGCCTGATGTGGACGTTCCGCGGTATCCCGACCTTGTACCAGGGTTCGGAAATCGAGTTCCAGGCCGGCAAGCAGATCGATTGCGGCCCAACCTGCGCTCTGGAGACCACACGGCGCGCCTACTTCGGCAAGCATATCGAGGGTAGCGTCACGGCCAGCGACTTTGGGGTTGCAGCGTCAGCTTCCGGCGCCGTGGCGACAACCTTGAGCACTCCGCTGGTGCAGCACGTACAGCGCCTGAACCAGATTCGCCGGAAAATTCCTGCGTTGCAGAAGGGCCAGTACTCGACGGAAGACGTTTCGGGGAACATGGCCTACAAACGGCGCTATACGCTCGGCGCGGTGGACAGCTTTGTACTCGTGTCGGTCAGCGGCGGTGCGACGTTCAATGCCATCCCTAACGGCACCTACAAGGATGCGGTCACCGGCGATGTGAAGGTCGTCACTGGCGGCAGCTTGACCACGTCCGTGTCCGGCCAGGGTAACGCGCGCATCTATGTGCTGGACTTGCCGGGCAACCCGGCGCCCGGTAAGATTGGCGTCAACGGTCCCTTCCTCAAGTAAGGCCGGCGGCGGGAGTGCTGTGGACCATGACAGCACTTCCGCCCGCAGACCTGTTGCTTAAACCTACGCTTGCGAACGGAGCCAAGCGTGAAACAGGCGCATAATCGCCTGACAGATACAGCAATTCGGAAGGTTCATCATGAACATCCCCCTGGTTTCCTCCGCGCCAATGGGCGCTGCCGCCCTCATCACTCCTATTACCGCAACGCAAGTGTCAGCCGCCGAGCAAACGCAGGCCGCCGCCGCGCTCGTGGCGCAGACAACGGTCGACCTGTCGCCGCTGGGGCGTTTCCTGTCGGCGGTAACGCTGTTCCAGAAGCGCTTGCTCGAACTGCAGGCCAACCCGGCTGCCGGCGAAGCGCAAGCAGCCTCGGAAGAGTCGATCGCCGCGCTCGCCAGCTCTGCCGTCGCGCTATCCGCAAGCGCCAACGATTTGCAGGCCAGCCTGATCACGGGAACTTCCGACGACCCATCGCTGGCCACGCTGTTCAGCCAGCAATTTAACGCGCAGGGCGCCGACGACAGTGCCGACCTTGCCGCCATCGGGCTGACCTTGACATCCGATCCGGGGCAGGCCGCGGTGTTGAAAGTGGACACTGCCGTGCTGCAGGCCGCGCTCGGTACCGACCCCGCCGGCGCCACGGCCCTGCTCGAACGTACCGCTGCCGCGTTCGGCGTGCTGACCAGGGTTGCCGCCGAGGCAGGCGTGGACCCCACGGTGCTGTTGGCGGACGACAGTGCCGTTGCGGGCCTGCCGACGCCGGCCGCCAATCAGGATGCTCAGGCACTGCCGGAATTTGCCGCCCCCATTCCTGCACAAGGCACCGACGACGCATTTCTGCAAGAATTATTAGCTGAAACACCCAAGCCTGTGCTGGCGCTGTCACAGGCGCCGCCGCCGGCGGTGGCCGAAGCCAACGCCAGTTTTGCAGCCGAGCGTGCCGCGGACAACGCAGTGTCGACGTTGCCACCGACTTTGCCACCGACTTTGCCACCGACTTTGCCACCGACTTTGCCACCGACTTTGCCACCGACTTTGCCATCAACTGCACCCGCCATTGCCTCCGACGCGGCGGCGGTAGCATCGGCAGTGGACGATGCTGCACAGACCAACGCCGGCGCCCCGCGCCCCGTCGCCGAAGCAGACAAACCCACGCTGCCGCTACAGGCAAGCGCGCAGACGGCGCGCATGCTCGACGAACAGGCCGTGGAGAACAACGCGGCGCAACGCGGCGCGAACAACCTGATCGCCGATAGTATCGAAGCCGAACGCGACGCCAACGAACGCATTGCCAACGCCATCGCGGCGGGACGTGCCACGCAAGCGGGGGCCGCGCAGACCAGGGAGAGCGCAGAGGCGGCCGCCATGCGCGCTACCGACAATGCGCTCGAGCAACGTCGCCTGGACGAGGAGGGCGCGCAAACCCGGCTTGGCCAAGCCCTGGAAGGGCGCCGGTTTGCCAAAGCACCGGAACTTGCCGAACCGGCCGAACTCGGGGCGCCGCTGCGCGATCGCCTTGTTGCCGCAGTTGTCCAGCCCGTGCCGGCGACCATGCGGAGCGACGCCGTTGCGGCGCCGCTGGCGCAGCCGCTGCCTGTCAACAATGCGCAGCAACTGGCGCGCGATCCGGCCATTGCCGCCGCCATCGCAGCCTACAACCTGAACGCCGGTCCGTTCGCCTCGCTCAACGCCAGGCCTGAAATAGCGGCGCAGCGACCCAAGATCGTCCCCGCCGTTGATAGCGTGACAGCCGTCGCCGCGATCGAGACCGACGCGGCCACGAGCGACTCGGCGCGCCCGTTCAGGTAGGCCGGGCGTAGCTGACGGTGAGCATTTCCCACTGGTGCCCGTCCGGCTCGTTCCAGTAGACGACCTTGCCGCCGAACTGGGTGTCAACCTCATGGTCGACGGGGCCCGCCACCTTGCTGCGGTAGGCAATGCCGGCTGCTTGCAGGCGCGCCAAAATGGCGTCGAATTCCTGCGGCGGCACCCGGAAGCAGAAGTGCTCAACCGGGAACGGCTGGTCGGTATCGACGAAGTCGAGCGTCAGGCCGTCGTTCAGGTACACCGCCATGAACGGGCCGAAGCGAGCCTCGCCCCACGCCACGCCGAGCAGCCCGGCCAGTTGCCCGGCGGAAGCTGCCTTGTCGCGTGACGATACGATAAAGTGATCGAGTTCTATCACGAGCGTCTCCTTTTCTTCTTTGACCATCGACGCGGCCGCAAGATCCCCGCTTCAGAGGCCGTCGCGAAAAGTGGCAACGGTGCGGCAGCACCACATCGCCCCGCGTTTGAGGGTCTAGTTAAACGCGTTGAGATCAGTCGGCCTAACAGAACCGGCGCAGTTTGCGAACTCGAAAACAAGAACAACATCGTCTTCGCAAACGCGGGGACGATGTAACGCTGCTGCGATGCGATGCTCAGCGCTTCATCAACGCAATGATCTCGTCGAGCTTGCGTTCGATACCGCGCATCGCTTCAAGCTGCGCGTTCGCCGCCGCCGTCTCCTGCGCGCCGCCGCGCTGCTGCTGTTTGAGCGCATCGCGCGCGGCCAGGATCCGGTTGCGAAACTCGTGGGCGTCGACGATGCCTGTCAAGTGCATGTCGCTGGCCTGGCCGGCGCTGCTGCCCGCCGTTTCAAACTTGAGCGTGCTCAGGTGAAAGTAACGCAGGATGGGGCCTTCGACGAACGTCACATCCTGGATATTTTCAAGCGGAATGGTCTTCTCGACCTGGACCAGGATACCCTTGCGGTAGCGCAGCGTTCGGTCGCTGAGGTGACATTCGAGCTTGTCGTAATAATGCCGCGCCCACCACCTGCCCACGCCCAGAAACCAGATCAGCGCGAACGGTATGCCGATCACGGTCATGCACATCACAAAGCCAATCTGCACCACTAGAAATGGCTTGATCAGCGGGTTGATTGTTGCGTGAAAGGTGTCGTCGGGCGTGGTCATCGGCTCACTCGGTATGTGGAAGGCAAGCATAGTGTAGCCAAATGCCACGCCACGTCAAAACTCCGCCCGGCTCATTGCAACGTCGGTCTTCATGCAAAAGCGCGCTAAACTGGAATCTTCCCCAAGGAGACACCATGAAAACTTACTTGAGCGCACTTGCCCTATTGTCCGTGGCCACCTTGCTGCCGCCGCCAGCGCTGGCCCAGGATTTCAAACCCGGCCTGTATCAGGTCAGCAGCAAAGTCAGCGGCAACAACCAGATCGGCGACATGTTGAAGCAGCAAAAGGAAGTGATGGCCAAGATGACGCCGGAACAACGCCAGCAGATGGCGGACCTGCCCAGCATGATGGAAAAAATGATGGACGGCATGTCGCCCGCGCAGCGCGACAACATGAAGGCGGCAATGGGCAAGCAGGCCGGGGCCATGGAGGCGATGCAAAGCATGCAGATGACCACTAATGCCGACGGCTCGACGTCGATGAAAATGTGCCTTACCCAGGACATGATCAAGCAGCAAAAACAAACCGGCAACTTTAGCGGACAGCAGGGCGCCTGCACGCACAGCAATGGCAAGATGAGCGGCGGGGTGATGAAAATTAGCTACACCTGCACCCAGCCGCCGTCCAAAGGCGAGGGCGAGCTGCGCATGACCGGGCCCAATTCCTACACCACCCGCATGCGGATGGTCTCCACTGATCCGGCCAACAAGCAGACGATGGCAGTAGAGGCCAGCTCGGTATGGCTGGGCGCCAGTTGCGGCAGCGTCAAACCGATGGACGCCAGGGCCTTCAAGCAGTAAGCGCGGACCGGCGGTAAATGGGCGCCCATTTAACCTTCGACTTTTCGCCAAAAAATCCCTATTCTGCTCAGGAATGCACCGTTGCGCGAGCGTAAGGTCGCGAAATTCGCCAAAAGGCGAATTAATTGCTAATGTATCAAACTGTAATACTGACAACGCCTTGAACCGGGAGACAGAGTGGACAATTTAGGTAGCAACGCACAAACCGAAGCGGCTGAACAAAAGCGCGTGTGGACCGTACGCATCATTGCAGCGCTTTGCTGCATCGGCGTGCTGGCGGTCTTGGCGCCTGTCATTTGGGGCGCCGTCAACGGCGGCCTGGGGTTGCTGGCGCTGGGAGCGATCGGCGCCGTCGGCGTGGGTCTGTTCCAGGCACTGCCGCTGATGGGGCAAAAGCTGGAAAACCGCTTGCTAGCCGCACGCAAGGCGGAGGCGCGCGCCAATCCGATCGAGCAGCTGCAAAACTTTTTGATGCAAAAGCGCCAGCGCGTGGCGTCCTTCAAGGAAGCCGTGGTACGCATTGGCGCCCAGATCAAGAGCATGTCCGACATGATCGAAGATCGCAAGCGCCAAAAGCCGGGCTACGATGCCACCAAGCAGGAAAATGCGGTGCGCGCGATGAAAGAAGCGCACCAGATCCTGGTCGGCAAATACAAGAATGCCGAGCTGGCCCTCGAGCAGTTAAGCGACGTTATTGAAGATAAAAAGTTCGAATGGAAATTCGGGCAGGCCGGGCAAGCTGCGATCCAGAACCTGAACGCCACCAGCGGCCAGGAATTGCTGGACCAAATGCTGGCCGACGAAGCTTTCGACAGCGTGCGCGACAACTTCAACCAGGTCTTCTCCGAACTGGAAATGGAAGCGTCGAAATTGAGCAATTCGAAAGAATTGTCGTTCGACGACGGCATGACGATCGACCTGACGTCGATCAACCTGGCAGCTGCCGATAAAGTAGGGAGATAAGCGATGTTTTGGACAGTCATTCGCTGGGGCGGCTCGGCACTCATTATTGTGCTGGTGCTCGCCGCAGCATTCTTATCGAGCCAGTCCTCCAAGGGCGGCGCCATCGACGGCGCGCGGCCGGCCGTCGAGCAGGGTGAAGCAGCGCCGGTCGAAGCGGCACCTGCCGACTCGGCGCCGCCGCAAAACAAGAATTTTAATCTTTAAAATCAGACAATGAGGACAACAATGAACAACAAACTGCTGCTCGCCCTGGTGTTTGGCATGAGCGTCACGGCGGCCCAGGCCGCCAAGGTCGACGGCGCACCTGCAGCTGCCTGCGATGGCCTGAAAGTGGCGACCGGGCCGGCGGGCAAGGGGTACTCGAAACTGTTTTCGGACATGACGCGCGTATCGAAAAATGCGCTGTCGCTGTGCGAAGTGAACACCGAAGGCGGCCTGGACAACCTGACGACGCTGTCGATCAAAAAAGCCGACGTTGGCATTGTCTCGCTGGACGCACTCAAGAAGATGGCCGAAGGCGACCAGAACATCAAGAACCTGCTGGTGGTCGCGGCCTTGAACAGCAATTACTTGCACATCGTCACCTCGGCCAACGGCTATACGTTTGAAGGCCCGAAGAAATACGGCGTGCTCAAGGGCGAGTCTAAATCCGTTCGTATCAGCAAGATGTCGGAGCTGCGCAATGCGCCGGTGGCGCTGGTCGGTTCGGCCCAGTTGCTGGTGCGCCAGCTCGACAAGTCGCTCGGCTACAACATGCGCTACATCGACGTTGACAGCGACGACGCCGCGTTCAAGAAAGTCATCAAGGGCGAAGCGTATGCCGCCTTTACCGTGGCCGGCTGGCCGCACGGGCAGATCACGCGCCTGGCGCAAAACAGCGGCCTGACGCTGGCCGGCTTCGACGTTCCTGCTCCAAGTACCTACAATGTGCGCCCGTTCAGCTACAAGAATATCGGCGTGTACAACGTGCAGGCGCTGTCGGTGCAAAACGTGCTGGTCACGCGGCCTTTCAGCGGCAGCAAGACGGCCGACGTGGCTGCGCTCAAGCAAATGTTGCAGCGCGAATTGCCGGAACTGAAGGATGGCGACTACGAGCCGGGCTGGAACGAAATCAAGTCGCTGGACGCCAAGGTTGACTGGGCCAGCTTTACGGGTGGCGCCGCGGCGGCGGCGGCAGTCGACGATGCGCCGGCCGCACCGATGCCAAAGAAGAAGAAGTAACAAGCATAAGTGACAAGCAGAAGTAACAAGCAGAGGTAAATGCAAGGTCCCCAGCACCGGGACTTGACATCACACTGCGGGAAAGCGAAGCGCCTTCCACCATGAGCCGACGAGGGCGCAGGGTGGAAGGCGCTTTGCTTTTCCGCCTAACATTTTATTCAGGCTTGAGTTTTTTCTTTGCCGCCAGGGCGCGGCTTTCTTTTTTGAGCCCGTGCGATACCGGGCACACCGCCTGCAGGAAAGCGGCCAGCGTATTGGCCAGGTTATCTCCCTGCAGCCGGTAAAACACAAACTGTCCCCGTTTGTCGCTCGCGATCAGCCCGGCTGACTCCAGGATCTTCAAATGCTTCGACAGCGATGGCTTGGTCATGTCGAAGCGGGCAGCGATGTCGCCGGCTGACAGTTCCGTCTCGGACAGGTAAGCGAGAATCTTACGGCGCGGCGTGGATGCAAGGGCGGCAAAAATTTGATCCATGGCAGCGTTTCAAAGTGGGGTCTTCCTTCATCATACACCACACTGTCCTGTTTAGTTAATTAGCTATTTAGCTAAATAGCGTGTATATTCATCTGCATGGTTACCTCACCCACCACCGTCTACTACAACAGCGCCTGTCCGGTGTGCGACGCCGGCATCTGCTTCCAGAAAAAACAAATGCACGGCTGCGCGGTGGAGTTCGTTGACGTTCACACGCACCCGGAAGTGGCCGATCAACTGGGCATTGACCTGGAACTGCTGCGCGAGCGCCTGCATGTGCTTGATGCCGCCGGCCACATGCAGGTGGGCGATCGCGCCTTTACCACCCTCTGGGCACAAACCCGAGGCCAGCGCTGGCTGGCCCGTCTGGCGCCACCTTTCTACTGGCTGACCGGGCCGCTGTACCGCGTGCTCGCCCGCCTTCTGTACCGCTGGAATCGCCACCGCGCCAACTGGTAATTTTTTATTCGACTTTCTGGGAAAAACAGCATGGATACCAACGCCACCAGCATCGCACCACTCAATGCCGACCCGGCCGAACTGGCACGCTTCAACAGCCTGGCCGCACGGTGGTGGGACGAACATTCCGAGTTCAAGCCGATGCACCGCATCAATCCGCACCGGCTGGCATGGATCGATCGTCTTAGCAGCCTGGCCGGCAAGGCGGTGCTCGACGTGGGCTGCGGCGGCGGCATTCTGGCCGAAGCCATGGCCCATCGCAGTGCGCGCGTGACCGGCATCGACCTGGCGGAAAAGCCGCTGCAGATCGCGCAGTCGCACGCGCTGGGACAAGCCATCGATGTCGGCTACCGCAAGAGCAGCGCCGAAGACTGGGCCGCTGCCCATGCGGCGCACTACGACGTCATCACTTGCATGGAAATGCTCGAACACGTGCCCGACCCGCAAGCGGTGATCGCCGCCTGCGCCGCCATGGTCAAGCCGGGCGGCTGGGTGTTCTTTTCCACGATCAACCGCAATGCGCTAAGCTACCTGGCGGCCATCGTGGGTGTGGAATACGTGCTGCGCATTCTGCCGCGCGGGACCCACCAATACCGCCGTTTCATCAAGCCGCGCGAACTGCTGGCCATGGCATCCGGCGCCGGCCTGACACTGAAGGACCGGCGCGGGCTCGGCTACAATCCGCTGACCCAGCGCTTTCGCCTGCACGGTTTTGAAGGCATCGGCTATCTCCTGGCGATGCAAAAAGGGTGATATGGTGACCCAGGACGAGTCAGCGGCACGAGGAACCAGCATGAGCAAGGAATTTGACCTGATCGTCTTTGGCGCGACCGGCTTCACGGGCAGGCTCGTGGCCGAGTATCTGGCCACACACTACGGCGCCGGCAGCGACATCAAGTGGGCAATGGCGGGCCGCAGCAGAGCCAAGCTGGAGCAGGTGCGCGCGCTGGTCAAGGCACCCGGGCACACCGCCCTGATCACCGCCGACGCCATCGACGGCGCGGCCTTGGCCGCCCTGGTGGCGCGCGCCAAGGTGGTCATCACCACGGTCGGCCCCTACCAGCTGCACGGCGAGGCGCTGGTCATGGCGTGCGCACAGGCCGGCACCGATTACGTGGACCTGTGCGGCGAGCCCGGCTGGATGGCGCAGATGATCCCCCGGCTCGACGCCCCGGCCAAGGCCAGCGGGGCGCGCATTGTCTTTTCGTGCGGCTTCGATTCGATTCCCTTTGACCTGGGCCTGGTCTACCTGCAGGACCAGGCCCAGCAACGTTTCGGCGAGCCGCTGACGCAAGTGCGCGGCCGCGTGCGCGTGATCAAGGGCGGCATTTCAGGCGGCACGCTGGCCAGCGGCCTGGCCACCATTGAACGCATGGGCCGCGACCCGGCACTGGCGCGAACCATGGCCGACCCGTTCGCGCTCACGCCCGGCTTTACCGGGGCGCCCCAGCCCGAGGGCGACTCGGCTGCCTATGACGACTGGGCCCAGGCCTGGACCGGGCCGTTCATGATGGCCACCATCAACACCAAGAACGTCCACCGCACCAATGCACTGCTGGGCCACCCGTGGGGCAAAGATTTTACTTACGACGAGCGCATGCTGACCGGCGACGGCGTGCGCGGTGAACGGCGCGCAAAAAACATGGCTCACCTGGCGCGCTTGCAGCATGCCTTGCTCGGCTTTGGCCCGGCGCGGGCGCTGCTGCGCCGCTTTGCCTTGCCCAAGCCGGGTGAAGGCCCGGACCAGAAGGCGCGCGAAAACGGGCGTTACGACCTGCAATTTACGGGCGAGTCGCGAAGCGGCAACCGCTTGTGCGTCAGCGTGCGGGGCGACCGCGATCCTGGCTACGGCTCGACCGCCAAAATGCTTGCCGAAAGCGCCCTGTGCCTGGTGGGTGACCCGCAACGCAGGCTGGCTGGCGGCGGCGTCTGGACCGCCGGCAGTGCGATGGGGCTAACGCTGGTGCAGCGCCTGGTCCAGTATGCGGGGCTGCGCTTTTCAATCGAACAATAGCTGCTTAAGTGCCGAGAAGCCGGCGGAGAAGCCGGCGGAGATGCCGGTGCACACCGCTCTGGCGCGACTGCCTGCGACCGTCTTTTTTCGGCATTGCTCAAACCGCGGGGACGCCTTGGCCCTGGTGTTCGCAGCTGAGCTGGCCGGGTTCGATTTCGCGCACCATCAGCACTGTGTCGTAAAACACGCCGTCGACCAGCATGGCGCGCGGCTCGCGGCCATACTCCCGAAAACCGAACGACTCATACAGCCGGAGCGCTGGTGCATTGCCGGCGGTGACATCAAGCGTCACCTGGCGCACGTCATCCATTGCCGCAGCGGCGGCCAGCGCGTGGTCGACCAGTTGCCTGGCCGCGCCCTTGCCCCGGTGTGCCGGCGCCACGACCATCGCGCGCAGGTAAGCCTTGTGGCGCAACTTGGGAGAATTGTCGCGCCCGACGGCAATGATGCCGATCAGCTCCACACCTTCAAATGCGCCAAAGAGCGTGCCTGCTGCGAGCTTGCTTTCGATTGCCGCGAGCGGCGTTGCGCACTCGGCCGCGTAGGTGGAACCGAAGGCTGACGGACTGTCGTGCAGGCCTGCCAAGCGCAGCGCCTGGAATGGCGCGGCATCGGTTGCAACTAGACGGCGGATGAGCATGCGTGCAATCAGAAAAAGTGAACGTGGATATTACCAACAGAGAGCATACTGGAAGCGCTGGCCCAATGCAGCAAAGAGCGTCGGCCGGGCAAGCGCCTCCACGCGTTCGAGCTCCACTTCTTCGGCCCAGCGATAGGCCCGCAAGCCTTGCCTGATGCGTTCATCTTGCGACGCAAAATTTTCAAATTGCATGTGGAAGGCATGTTTAAAATAGGCGAAATTGACGCGTGGACGCAGCGCCAGGGAAGCAACGGCTGGCCAGTCCAGCGCGTGAAAGGCTTCGGTGACGGCACGCGCGACGATCGTTTCCTGTTCCCACGCAATAAAGGCGGTGAACAGCTTTTCGCGCTGCGCTTGCGTGAACGCTACATCGAACTGGTTCGCCAAATGGCACTCGCACAGGATGTCGGCGAAGTCATTGCCGATCACGCGCCGGATAAAAGGGGTGCCGCCGTAACGCTTCGTGTAGTGATACAGCGCGTACGCTTCGGCGCATACGCGTCGATTGATGTCGCGAAATGTATCGGCAAAGGCGGCCAGCGAGCGCAGCTTGGCGCGGCGCGTGGATGGCTCCAACAAATAGGCGAGCGACAACAGCCAGCCCCCCAGCGCACCTTTCCTGAAAAAGCCTGACGCCCACAAGGTGCCATGTGCGGCAATCAGCGGGAACACATTGCGCTTGCCGGAATCCTGGTACAGGTCTTGGTAAAGGCGCACCCGCTGGTGCAAGTCGCCCGGTGCCCCGGCAAGAAGCTTGCCTTGGGTCCTGAAATACGCATATGCTTCGAATGTCATCGCTGCCTCTGGATGGTGAACTGGTCACCTTTCCATACGCAAGCGCCATGCCACGCGCCGTCGTCAGCCAACTCCTTGATTTAGCAGGGATTGCAGCCTCAGGCGCCGGGCGCGCTGTACGGGTGCTGTACAGCCAATCCACGGCAGCTGTACAGCACGCTTACAAAATCACCGGCTCACTCAGAACTTGGCAGCCACGCTCATGCCGATACTGCGCGGCGCCAGGCGGTAGCCCTGCACAATCGACGCCACCTGCGGATGCTGGATCACGGTGTCGGTATCGAAGGCATTCTTGATGAACACGCTCAGCTGGTAGCGGTCGAGCGACACGCCGGCGCTGAAGTCAGCGGTGTGGTACGCCGGACGGTTGTGGTCGGTCTGTTCCGGGTCGAGCGAACCCTTGCTCGAACCTACCCATTGCATGCCGCCCATGACGAAGGCGCTCTTGTCGCCAAAGACGGAAAAGTTGTATTGCGCGCTGATGGCGCCGTTGTAGTTGGGCACGCCCTGGATGCGCGCGCCTTCGACCGCACCGACGATGCCGTTTTCGACGCCTTTATTGTTCGACAGTTCGGCCTTGACGTAGCCGCCCGTTGCGCTCAGCGTCAAGCCGGCCATTGGCTTGGCCTTGAATTCGAATTCCACACCCTTGCTGGTCGCTTCCCCGGCGTTGGCATTGTAGGTGTAGGCGCAGGTTGGCAGGTAGACGCCTTGCTGAATGTTCTTCCACTTGACGTAGAACGCCGCAGCGTTGAACGTCACGCGGTTATTCATGAAGCGCGATTTGCTGCCGGCCTCGTAACTCCACAGGCTGTCCGGCGCGTACGTCGGCGGGCCGTTTTCAAGGCCGTTCGCTTCCAGATCCGGGCCGCAGGTGGTTGGCGGCACAAAGACATTGGAGCCGCCCAGGCGGAAGCCCTTGGCGACACTGGTATAGATCGTGTTGGTCGGGTTCAGTTCCCACGTCATCGCGAACTTGGGCGTAAAGGCCTTGGACGACAGGCTTGTCGTGCTGTTGTTGCCGGCGCCTGCCAGGTACAGGGCATTTTTCTGGTCGAGCGTGGTGTGGCCCTTCAGGTAGCGCGCGCCCACGGTCGCATGCAAGGCTGGCGAAAAGTAGTAATTCGCTTCGCCAAAAATCGAGGATTGCTTTTCCCGGTAGTGAAAGTTGCCCGCATACGAATTGTCGCCCGGGAAAGCGCCGACGAAGGAGCCGGGCAAAATGCTCGGATCTTCCGCGTTAAAACCGAACTGGGCAAACGTGGCCTTGACGCCGAAAATCGGATCGTTCTCGACAATGTTGGTGTGCTGCGTGGAGAAGTACAGGCCGCCCAGCCAGGTCCACGGGGACACTGCCGCATCGTAAGGCTTGGAGGCGAGGCGCAGTTCCTGCGACACCTGGCGCACGTGGTTGTTCAGGTAGACGGCCGACGGCAGGCCGGCAATGGCGTCGATCAGCGCTGGCGGGGCGTTGCCGCCGTCGTCCGTCGAAGTCAGGAAAGTCGACAGCGAGTAACTATTGTAGGCCGAACCGTTCTGGGTGCGGTCGAAGGTACGCTCGAAATAGTTGGTGGACGAGGTCAGGTCGGCGCTGCCCAGGTCCCAGTTGACGGTCACGCTCGGGCTGAGCAGCGTATCCTTGGACGGTTCGCGCACCTGCTTTTGCGCCTGGTAGTTCGGCAGTTCCAGGTTGAAGGCGGCAATATCGCGCGCATCCACGCGCTGCAGATACAGCGATGGCGTGATGGTCAGCGCGCGCGTCAGCCTCCACTTCAGCGCGGCGCGGAATTCCTGGTCGTAGATCTTGTTGATATTTTCGGCCAGCACCGCCCCGGCGCCATCGACCTGCTTGATGAAGCCGCCCGCGCGCTGGGCTTGCACGCCGATGCGCAGCGCCATGTCTTCGTTCAGGGGAAAGTTGCCGACCACATTGGTCGAGTAAGCGGTGCTGCCGCCCTTGAGCTTGGAAAACTCGGCATAGGTATTGAACTCGCGCGTTTTCAAGTCCGGCTCGTTGGGGACGAACTTGATGGTGCCGCCCATGGAGCTGGCGCCATACAGCGTCGCTTGCGGTCCGCGCAGCACTTCGACACGGTCGATGTCGAAAAACTTCGGCTCGACATTGCCCATCGTGTACACGTTGCCGACCGTGATGGAAACGTCGCCCAGATACACGCCCACCGTGGCCGCACCGGCGGCCGAACTGATGCCGCGAATTTCAATGTTGGAAGTGCCCGGGCCGGCGCCGCCATTGCCGCTGGCGGCGGTAAACGAGATATTCGGGACGATCCGGGTCAGGTCGGTGACGTCGATGACGTGCTGCGCCTGCAACTGTTCGCCACTGACGGCCGAGATGCTCATTGCCACCTTGGCCAGGTCTTCCTGGCGCTTTTGCGCGGTAACCCGCACCACTTCAATCTGGTCCGAGCGGGCCGCCGGCTTGGCGGCGGGGGCGCTGTCGGCGCTCGCCTGCGCGAAGGTCGCGGTGGAAAAAACCGCCGTAGCCGCTGCAATGGAATAGGTGAATGCTGCGGTTGAGCGAAGTTTCATGCGTGTTTTTTCCTTGATCTGGTGCTCGGTTTTGGGTGGGGACGGGTCGCGGCCAGTGTGAAAACGCCGCGTCGCTGTGCGGTAACTATTTTATCATCTTGTTTTTTTGGTAAAGTGAAAAACTTGCCATCCTGGGCCAAGTTGCAGGCGCCCGACCCGCATTCGATAAAAAGCGTTGTACTTTGTCATCAATAGGGCCGATGCTTGCGCGCGATGCCTTGGCGCCGAGGTGATCCATAATGCCCCTTGCGAGGCCAGCAGCAAAACAATCGACAAGGATTTGACCATGCCGTTCCTGATTCTGACCCGCGCCGGCTTTGACGACATCGTCGCGCGCGTAGCGCCGGCCGGCGCCGTATTCCATCTCAATCCCGGGGTAGCAACGGAAGAGGAAATGGCGCGCCTGCGCGACGCCGGCACGGCGGTCCACGTGCTGGCGCCGGCGGCCGATCCACGCAAGGCGCAGGAAGTGGACTATGCGCTGCAGATGGCGCTCGCTGCAGGCGAGACGGTGTGGGTGGAGCGCGGCCCGGCAAAGGCGGCGCCGGCCACACCGGTCAAGGAGCGCGCCAGCGCGGCCGAGGCGCGCGAACACCAGGCGCTGCATCAACGGCTGGCGCGCACGGCCGGCGTGTTCGCCAAGTCGGCGCTGCGCACCTTGCGCAAGGGCGGCGCCGGCGGGCATTTGATGGTCGTGCCCTACCTGGGTTTTGGCAATGCGGGCAAGCTGTGGATCAAGGGCCGCGTGCTCGACGAGCCGATCTTCAAGGTGCAAGCCAGCGCCGACAGCCGCTGGAGCAACCTGTTGGCGCTGTACCAGCGGCTGGAGTCCGACCAAGTGGCAGGCGAGCGGGTGCGCGCGCATTTCCAGGGACAAAGCCTGGAAACCGTCACGGACCAGGGCGGGTATTTTGCTTTCGAAATCACCCCGGCCGGGCCGGTGGGCGACGGCTGGCAGACGGTGGCGCTGGAGTTGCCCGACAGCCTGGCGGACGATGGCCAGCCAGTGCGGGTGCATGCCGACGTGATGGTGCCGCCGCGCACGGCGCGCTTTGGCATCATCAGCGACATCGACGACACGGTGCTGTGGACCAATGTCACCAACAAGCTGAACATGGCCTTGATGCTGGCGCGCTCTAATTCGCACACGCGCAAACCCTTCAAGGGTGTAGCTGCCTTTTACCGGGCGCTCACGCAAGGCGCCGGCGGGAATGAGGACAATCCCGTGTTTTACGTCTCGAGCAGCCCGTGGCATCTGTTCGGGCCGCTGGTGGAATTTTTGCGCCTGCAAGGCATTCCCGTCGGCCCGCTGCTGCTGCGCGAGCTGGGCATGCGCGAAGTATTCAAGCTGACCAGCCACGGCAACCACAAGCTGGGCAAGATCGAACTCATTCTTAGTTTCTATCCGGACATGCAGTTCGTGCTGATTGGCGACAGCGGCGAGCAAGACCCGGAAATTTACGCGGAAGTGGTGCGCCGTCATCCGAAATCGGTACGCGTGATTTACATTCGCAACGTCAATCCGGACCCGGCCCGCATCGAGGCGCTCGACCGCTTGATCGAGGAAGTGAGCGCGACCGGCACCCAGCTCATTTTGGCGCCGGACAGCGTGTTTGCCGCCGCGCACGCCGCGGCCGAGGGCTTGATTCATATCGACCGGCTGGCCTCGGTAAGGTCCGACAAGCGCGAAGATGACACCAGCTTGCCGGCCGTGTGATCGTACAGTCAAATCACGTCACGTCAAGGCACGCAGCTTGCGAGCATGGCTGAGCACTTCGGCAGCGGGGAGCGGGCCGCCGTGGCCCATGTAAAAGTGCTCGGCCCCGGCGTCGAGCAGTTGCTGCAGGGCCGCTGCGGTGGCGGCGGGATCGTCTTCGAACGGCGGGCGTTTGGCGTGGCCGGTTCGCACCAGGCCGCCAAGAAAGATACCGGACGCGATCAGGTCGCCGACCATGGCCGCCTTGCTCGCCAGCCGGATCGAGATCGAGCCTGCCGTATGGCCTGGCGTGGGCAGCACCACGCCGTCGATGCCGAACGGGGCCAGGCCGCGCTGCTCGTCGCCGGTCAGCAATATGTCGGGAACAAATGGCGCGTAGGGCTGCAGAATCAAGCCCGTCTTGAGGAACAGGCGGCAGAACCAGCCGGTGGCGCAAAACGTCATGGCGTCTTCTTGCGTGTAATGGCGCAGGTCGGCGGCGTGGGCAAGGATGGGCGCGCCAGACAGGGCCCGCAGGCGCGCAGCGTTGCCGGCATGGTCCACGTGCGCATGCGTGATGACGATCAGCTTGATGGCGCCAAACGCCAGGCCATGGCGCTTGAGCACCTTGCCGATGCGCGCCTCGGTGCCGGGCAAGCCGGTATCGACCAGGATGCAGCCGAGCGGCCCGATAATCAGGTGGCAATTGATCATGCCGAACGGTAGGATGGGAACGCGGACAATCTGAAGCGAGGGCGGCACGGGAGCTCCTTGGCGAGGGTGAACTGCAATGCGCCTGATTGTCAACAAGTGGGGCGGAACCCACAAGTAGGCACTTTTTAGTGCCTGTCACTCTACAAAGGAAGGTGCGATGAAAAAGCAGTGGCATCTCGAAAATACGATCGATTGCCCGCTGGTGGCAGCGATCAATATCGTCGGCGGCAAATGGAAGCCGATCATCCTGCACATGCTGGCCGAAGAGACGATGCGTTTTGGCGAACTGCAGCGCAATATTCCGCCGGTGAGTCAGAAGATGCTCACCCAACAGTTGCGCGAACTGGAGGCTGACGGTATCGTGCACCGCGCGCTGCATCCCGAAAAGCCGCCGCGCACCGAGTATTCGCTCACCGCCCGCGGGGCAAGCCTGCGTCCCATTTTGCAGTCGCTGTATGAGTGGGGCCGTGAGAACGGCAGGGCCAGTGCTTGACCAGCTCCCTGCGGCACATAATGCAACAATCCAATGCCATCACAAGGAAAACCATTTTGAACTGTAAGCGACCAATCGCCACCCGCTTCGCCATCGCCCTGTCGGCTTGCTGCGTCCCCCTTGCCAGCCATGGCGCCGGCGACCCGGCCAGACTGCGCGCGGCCGTCGATGGCGCGATCCGCCCACTGATGGCGCAGTACGACGTGCCGGGCACGGCGGTGGCAGTGACGATCGACGGCAAGGCATTCTTTTTCAATTACGGCGTCGCCTCGCGCGAGCAAAAGACGCTTGTTAGCGAGTCGACGCTGTTCGAGATCGGCTCCATCAGCAAGACCTTGACGGGAACGCTGGCTTCCTACGCGCAAGTGCTGGGCAAGCTGGCGCTGGACGACCATCCCGGCAAATTCATCCCCCAGTTAAAGGGCAAAGCCATCGACAAGGCCAGCCTGCTCAACCTGGGAACCTATACCGCCGGCGGCTTGCCGCTGCAGTTTCCCGACGAAGTCGTCAATGCACGGATGGTTGACTACTTCGGCCAGTGGACCCCGGACGCCGCGCCGGGCACCCAGCGCCGCTATTCCAACCCCAGCATCGGCTTGCTCGGGCACATTTCTGCGATGGCAATGGGCAGCAGTTTTGCTGACGCCATGGAGCAGCAGCTGTTCCCGCAACTAGGCCTTTCCCACACCCATATCAGGATGCCGGCGCCGGCCGAGGCGGACTATGCATGGGGGTACGCCAAAGAAAACAAGCCGATCCGGATGAATCCCGGCGTACTGGCCTTTGAAGCTTATGGCGTCAAATCGACGGCGGCCGACATGATCCGCTACGTGCAGTTGAATATCGATCCGGGCAGTCTGGAAAAGCCGATGCAGCGCGCCATCGAAGGCACGCACATTCCTTATTTCAAAGTGGGCAACATGGCGCAAGGGCTGGGCTGGGAACAATATGCTTACCCCGTCACGCTGGAACATCTGCAAGCTGGCAACGCCAGCGGGATGCTCTTGGATGCCAACCCGGCGCAGAAAATCGCCGCGCCACGCTTGCCGTCGGGGCCGACCTGGTTCAACAAGAGCGGCTCGACCGCAGGATTCTGCGCTTACGCTGCCTTTGTTCCCGACAGGAAGATTGGGATTGTGATGCTGGCAAATCGCAGCTATCCAATTGCGCAGCGTATCAAGGCCGCGCATGCGATATTGACGCAGCTTGCGCACGCACCCCATTAAAAGAGCGGGAGCCGGCCGTTTTTCGCTGCGGTTTTCTCCTCCTTGTGCCTGTGTAAAAAATCAACTCTTGCCGTAAGAGAGCAGACCGCATACAGTCTGTCGGGCCAATTGGCGAGCCCTTGATTTTTCCCCCACACGACACGTACGCGCTCCAGCGCGCAGCCGGCATTGCCCATGACTACATCTTCCAGCCACGCCACCCCTCCCCGCATTCGTCGCGGCCAAACACTGTCACTGGTGCTGCTGGTGGTGTGCGGCGTCATCAACTACATGGACCGCGCCACCCTGTCGGTGGCCAACGAATTCATTCGCGCCGACCTCGGCCTGTCGCAGCTGGAAATGGGCGTACTGCTGTCGGCGTTTTCGTGGAGCTATGCGCTGTGCCAGCTCCCGGTGGGCGCGCTGGTGGACAGGATCGGGCCGCGCTGGCTGCTCGGTACTGGCCTGGTGGTCTGGTCGCTGGCCCAGGCCGCAGGTGGACTGGCGGCCACGTTTGGCTACTTCGTCATTGCCCGCATCGCGCTCGGCATTGGCGAGGCGCCGCAATTCCCGTCGGCGGCGCGCGTGGTGAGCAATTGGTTTCCCCCGCTGGCGCGCGGCACGCCGACGGGCATCTACAATTCGGCGTCGCCGCTGGGCATTGCGCTGGCGCCCTTGCTGCTGGCGCCCTTGATTGCTGCAAGCAGCTGGCATTGGGCGTTTTTCGCCACCGGCGCGCTCGGGCTGCTCATGGCCGTGGTCTGGCTGGTCCTGTATCGCGACCCCGTGCGCGCGCAATTGAACGCCGCCGAGCGCGCCTATCTGCAGCTCGACCAGGCAAGCGAGGGCGCGCCGGGCAGCAGCTTTGCCGCCTGGCGCGCCTTGTTCCGGCACCGCGCCACATGGGGCATGATGCTCGGCTTTTTTGGCTCGGTGTACCTCAATTGGGTGTATCTGACCTGGCTGCCAGGCTACCTGCGCACCGCGCGCCACATGGACTTGAAGTCCGCCGGCCTGGTGGCCTCGATCCCCTTTTTATGCGGCTTTGCCGGCGCGCTGATCGCCGGCTGGGCGTCGGACCGCGTGGCCCGTAGTGCGGCCTCGCCGCTCGCCGGGCGCCGCAACGCGGTGGTGGCGGGCATGCTGGGCATGGTGGCGTTCACGATCCCGGCGGCACTGGTCGAGAGCAACGTCGCGGCCGTCGCCTGCATTTCGGTGGTCATCTTTCTGGCCAACGCGTCGTCGGCCTGCGCCTGGTCGCTGGCCACCGTGGCGGCGCCGCCGAGCCGCATCGCGTCGCTGGGTGCGATCCAGAATTTTGGCGGCTTTCTGGGCGGCGCGCTGGCGCCCGTGTTGACCGGCTACATCGCCCAGACCTGGTCCTTCGTGCCCGCTTTGCTGACCGGCGCCGCGATCGCGTTCCTGGGCGCCATGTCGTATCTGTTTTTGGTGGTCCGGCCTATCCCGGAAGATCATTGAGCCCGAAAAACTTCATGCTCGCCATATAGGCATCGGCGCGCACCTGCTCGAGCGGCACGCCGCGCGCGATGGCCAGCAGTTCAGCCACGCGCGGTAGGGCTGCCGGTTCGTTGCGCCCTGCCACGCTGGGTTTGTAGCCGGGGGGCGTAAGGTAGGGCGCGTCGGTTTCCAGCATCATGCGTTCAGGGGGAATGGCTGTCAAAGCTTGCAACAGGTCTTGGTTGCGGTTTTTCTGTCCCACCCAGCCGGTGATGCCGAGATAAAAGCCGCGTTCGATGTACTGCCGCGCGATCGCCTCGCTGCCGGTAAAGCAATGCACCACGCATCTTGGCAAACGACTCTTGAAGTTATCGAGGATGGCCAGCAAATCCTGCGCCGCATCGCGTTCATGCAAAAACAGTGGCTTGCCGAGCGTACAGGCCAGCGCGACCTGTGCCTCGAGCGCCGCGCGCTGCACATGGCGCGGTGACAGGTCGCCGTTGTAGTCCAGGCCGGTTTCACCCACGGCCACGGCGTTTGGATGGGACAAGAGTTCGCGCAGTTCCCCGAGCCCTTCGGCACCAAGTTCGCTGGCGTAATGGGGATGCACGCCCGCAGTAAAGTAGGCGGTGCCCGCCGCCATTTTTTCCGTCAGCCGCGCCACTTCCCGAGAGACCTTGAGCGAGGTGCCCGTCAGAATAAAGCGCGCCACGCCGGCGGCGTGGGCGCGCGCGACGACTGGCTCCCAGTCGGCCGTAAAGCGGCGGTTGGCGAGGTTCAGTCCAATGTCAATCAGGGGAGAAGGCGTCATGGTCGCCATTGTAAAGCGGGCGCAGGCGCACAGGTGGCGGCGTCCTCCCGCGTTTTGTTGACCAAAATAAATATTGCTCTTAACATAATGTGATCGCCATGCTATTCTCCGCCCGCGCATTCCCCCATCATTTTATTGCGAGACGTATGAAGATGAATAAATCAGGCCCCGTCCTCATGGTGTTCATCGCTGCGGCGATGCTTTTGATGGTCGACAAATGGCGCACGGAGTCCGCAAACGATGCGTTGAAAAAAAACATTCTGTCAGCGCTGCAAGGAATCAAGCACTGCCCGGGAGGGAAATTGGACTTGGCGGCGGTGGTGCCGGACCGCTACGCCGACCTCTGCCTGCAGTCGGCTTACATGTCGCGCAAGGATTTTGAAAAGCAGACCGGGAAGCGCGCGAAGGGCTACGACGTCTTGCTGCACGACGGTGGAAGCACGTGGTGGCTGTTCGAGAAAAACGGGCGCGCAACAACGCTGGACATGTCCGGTACGGCCATGGTGAAAGCTCCCAGCCTTGAAGCAGGGAAGTGTTTTTCACGAGAAAAATCAATCATTGTATTTGCGTGTCACGCCAATCAAGCAAGCTATCAAATCGAGGAAAAATAATGGATTACTACTATTCCGGCGGTACATTTGTCGACTATGCCCACAACCAGGCAGACGCGAATGGCGGCTATCCAGGCGGCTGGGGTAATGGTGGCGACAATATGTACGACGCGTACCGGCACGCGCTGTTGCAGGCGAAACTGACCGATCACCTGGGCACCGATCTGGCCAAATCGATCGGCGACCAGCATGAAGTTGAGGGCGTGGCGACGACGCCCGATCCGCGCTCGACCAATATGGATTACTACAACAACGATGTGGGCAGAAACGAGTACTGGAACTGGCGTACGGCAAGGGAAAATGGCAGTACCGTCTCGCTTGAAAAATGGATTTACGATGTTGTTGCGTCCGGCAAGACGATCAACAGCCTGGACGATCCGCGCCAGTGGGTCGAGCATCCGCCCGCGCCCGATTCGATCCCGCCTGCGCCGTGGAGCAATCCGATGGGAGATATGCCGAACGGCATCTCACCGAACATCGGCACCAACCCCGACCCCAAGGTCAAGACCAAGGTGGTGCGCTACGTCGACCCTTTGATTCTCGACCTCGATGGCGACGGCCTGGAAATCACGCCGCTGTCCAAGGGCGTGCTGTTCGACGCCAACGGCGACACCATCAAGACCGGCACGGCCTGGGCCGCAGCCGACGACGGCATGCTGGTATGGGACCGCAACGGCAACGGACTGATCGATTCCGGCGCCGAACTGTTCGGCGATGAAACCGTGCTGACGAGCGGCCCGAACGCCGGCAAGAAAGCGGCGAATGGATTCGTAGCGCTGGCTGAACTCGATAGCAATGCCGACGGCAAATTCGACCTGAGCGATGCCCAGTACGCGACGCTGCGCGTGTGGCGCGATTTGAACCAGGATGGCATCAGCCAGGCCGGCGAACTGAAAAGCCTGGCCGACACCGGGGTCAAGAGCATCAACCTGACCAGCGCCGCCAGCAATGCCAGCTATCCGGACGCGATCCTGGCCCAAAGCGGCAGCTATACGCGCGCCGATGACAGCAGCGGGCAAGCGGGCAGTTTTATCCTTGCGCAAAACAACTTCGTGCGCCAGTTTGCGCCGATCGCCATCAGCGCGCAGGCCAAGGCGGTGGCCAACATTGGCGGCAGCGGCTGGGTGCGCGATTTGCGGGCTGCGGCAACCCAGAGCCCGGAACTGATTGGCTTGTTCAACCAGGTAAAGCATGCCACCACGCGCGACGGCTACCAGCACGCGGTGGGTGCCTTGATGCAAGCGTGGGGCAATGACTCAGGGTACAACAGCGCCAGTAAACAAGCGTTGGCGGAAGGGTATGGCCTGATTCTCAGCGACCCGCTCGACGACCAGGAACGCGGCTGGATGGACGTGGCGATCAAGGCCGGCGTGGCCGAGCGCAGTGTCTTCAGAACTACCCTGTCGGGCACCGAGCTGAGCAAGTTCGATGCCATGCGCGAGCGTATGGTGGGCGGACTGGAGCGCGTTCAGGCATACGAAGCGTTTACCGGCTACACCTTCCTCGACTGGGCCCAGGTCAAGGGCGATGCGCTGAACTGGGATCAATTCCAGCGGCTCTTCAACTCCGGCGGCGGGCGCATTCCGGTGATTGTGGAGATCGAAATGTCACTGCGCGAGATCATGTTTCAAAACCGCAACGCGACGGTATCTTCGCAGGGCGGCTACATCCGGGTCACGATTCCCGTGCCCACCAACGGCACGCCGCAAGTCGATTCGCTGTGGGCCCGTCTGCTCGACGATGCGCAGGCCAATTTGTTGCCTGTGATGCGTTTGAACAGCTATGTAGATCAGATCGACTTGCGCATTTCCGAAGCCGGCACCACGTTCGACTTTACCCGCATGAATGCCAGCCTGGCAGCGCTCGCCAGCACCAATGCCTACGAGGGCGCCGCTTTATTGTTGGACTTTAACAAGGCATTCGGCGCGTCGTTCGCGCCGCTGGGCTGGAACGGGGCCGATCAGATCGTAGCCCTGGCCCTGCGCGCGGCCACCGAACCGGCCGTGGCGCAAGCCTTCGCCGACGTCGGCTACAACGTGATGACCGGCGCGGCCAGCGCAGGCACGGCCGGGCGCGACATCTATGCGGGCGACAGTGCCGGCAATACCTTCCAGGCCGACCTTGGCGCCGATATCCTGGACGGCAAGGGGGGCAACGACACCTTGTACGGGGGCGCCGGCGACGACCTGCTGATCGGCGGGACGGGCAATGACGTGCTCAATGGCGGTTCGGGCAACAACGTGTATGTGTTCGGCGCGGGCGACGGCCAGGATATGATCGAGGCGAGCTATGACACGGCCGCCGCCAAGGCAAGCATTGTGCAGTTCCGCGCCGGTATCAGTGCGTCCAGCGTGGCGGTGAAGCGCTCCGGTTCGGACCTGATATTGTCGGTGGCGGGCAGCAGCGACACCATCACCGTCCAGTATTTCTTCTATTCCGACAGCCCCAGCAATACTTACAATCCGGTGCAGGAAGTGCGTTTTGCCGATGGCACCAGGTGGTCGGCGCAAGAGCTGACACGCCAGGCCATGGTGGGCACGGGCGCGGCCGATCAGTTGCGCGGTGCGGTGGGCGCAGACCTGCTACTGGGCGGCGCCGGCGCCGACACCTTGTATGGCATGGCAGGCAATGACGTGCTCGACGGGGGCGCAGGCAATGACTATCTGCAGGGCGACGCGGGCGCGGACATCTATCGTTTCACGCGCGGCTGCGGCCAGGATGTGATCAACAACTACGAAGCCATCGAAGGCAACGGCAACGGTGCCAAGCCGGTCGATGCGATCGTCTTTGGCCCGGGCATCGCGCCAGGCGACATTGTGCTGACGCGCAATTGGTATGGGGACTTGACCTTGTCGATTGCCGGCGGCAGCGATTCGGTGACGATCAGCAATTACTTCAGCAATGACGGCGCGACCAGCTATGCCGTCGATGAAATACGCTTTGCCGACAATACCGTATGGCGCGTGGCGGAGGTGAAGGCGCGTGCGCTGCTGGCCAATGAAGCGGGCTCCACCTTGTTTGGTTTCGAGTCCGATGACGTGATCGCCGGCGCCGTGGGCAACGACGTTGTGTATGCCCGCAGCGGCAACGACAGCGTCGACGGGAATGGCGGCAACGACGGCCTGTACGGCGAGGCTGGCAATGATGTATTGCGCGGCAGCGCCGGGCGCGATTATCTCGATGGCGGGGCCGGCAACGATAACCTCGACGGCGGGGCCGACGACGACCAGCTGACCGGTGGCGACGGCGCCGACACGTATCGCTTTGGCCGCGGCTATGGCAAAGACAGCATCAACAATTACGACGCCGATGCGTCGATTGACAGCCTGGTCTTGGGCGCGGGCATCACCCAGGCCGACATCGAGGTGCGGCGCAGTGCCTGGAACGAGCTGGTCTTGAGCATCAAAGGCACGCCGGACGTGCTCACGGTGGCGCAGTTTTTCTCCGCCGATGGCACGACGCCGTATGCACTGGACCGGATTGTGTTTGCTGACAATAGCGTATGGGACATCGCGGCCATCAAGGCCCGGGTGCTGGCGCCGACGGCGGGAAGCGACAGCCTGGTCGGTTACGCGGGCGCGGACAGTATCAGCGGCGGCGATGGCGCCGACGCGCTGCGCGGTGCGGCGGGCAATGACGTGCTGGACGGCGACGCGGGCAATGACACCCTGTATGGCGAGGCCGGCAACGACACGCTGCGCGGCGGCAGCGGTGCCGACTACCTGAACGGTGGCGACAGCGACGATGTATTGCAAGGCGGTGCCGACGACGACGTGCTGGTCGGTGGCGTGGGCAATGACAATCTGGAAGGTGGTCTCGGCAACGACAGCCTGCATGGCGGCGAGGGCGATGACACCTACCTGTTCGGCGTAGGCGACGGGCAAGACATCGTCGACGAGGCTGGCTACTCGGGCAGCGCGGGCGGCGCCGACACCTTGCGCTTGCGCGCGGGCGTGAGCGCCACTAAGGTGGGGCTTGTGCGCTCCGGTAACGACATTCTGTTGACGCTGCCAAGCCGCCTGGAAAATGGCGTGCCGGTCACCGATTCCGTGCGTTTGCAAAACGCCCTGCAGAACGATGGCGACAACGTGCAAAAGATCGAATACGTGGTGTTCGACGACGGCACCACGTGGACGCTGGAGCAGCTCAAGCTGCGCTTGCTGACCGGTGGCGCCGGCGGCGACACCCTCACCGGCTACGCGCTCGCCGACACGCTCAACGGCCTGGCCGGCAACGACTGGCTTGACGGCCTGGCGGGCGCGGACACCTTGCTGGGCGGCGACGGCGACGACCGCCTCGATGGTGGCGCGGGCGACGACGTTCTCGACGGCGGCGCCGGAGCCGACCTGTTACTGGGCGGCGCGGACAACAATACCTACCTCCTGAAAGCCGGGTCCGGCCAGGATGTGCTGGTCAGAAATTTCCTTGATACGGCTGCAGCGACCGACACAATTTTGGTGTCCGCCGAGATTGGTCTCGCGGGAGTGGAACTGCTGCGCGACAACAACGACGTGGTGGTACGAATCCGCGCTACCCAGGATGCGATTCGCCTGCGCGACGTGATGCTCAATGACGGTGTGTTCGAGCACTACAGTTTCCGCTTGAAAAGCGCCGATGGCAGCACCCTGGAAGGCGCCGCGCTGCGGCAAGCCTTGCTCAACGGCGGCACGGGCGATGACGTGCTGACCGGTTACGCCAGCGACGACGCCTTGAGCGGGGGCGCCGGCAACGATACGCTGAGCGGCCTGGCCGGCGTCGACCGCCTGTACGGCAATGATGGCAATGACCAGCTCTTCGGTGGCGCCGGCGCCGACAGCCTGGAGGGCGGCCTGGGCGACGATCAGCTCGATGGCGGCGAAGGCGCCGACACGCTGGCCGGCGGGGCGGGCAACGACACCTACGTGCTGGACGATGCGGGCGACCGCTTCACCGAACTGAGCAATGAGGGGGTCGATACGGTCGTCAGCAGCGTCAGCGTGACCTTGGGTAACAATTTTGAAAACGGAACGATGACCGGCGACCTGAATCTGGCGCTGACCGGCAACGCACTGGCCAATATCCTGACCGGCAATGCAGGCGACAACGTGATTGCCGGCGGCGCAGGCAACGACGTGATCGACGGCGGCGCGGGGCTGGACGCCTTAAGCGGCGGCGCCGGTGACGACCTGTACTACGTGGACCAAACGGGCGACGTGGTGCTGGAAGCGGCCAACGAAGGCGTAGACACGGTCCACGCTACGGCCAGCACGACGCTCTCGGCCAACGTGGAAAACCTGGTCTTGGCGTCAAGCGGCGGCGCGATCGACGGCAGCGGCAATGCACTGGCCAACCGCATGACTGGCAATGACTATGCCAATCGCCTCGACGGCGGCGCCGGCGCGGACGTGCTGGAAGGGCTGATGGGGGACGACACCTTTGTGGTCGACACTCTGGCCGACCAGGTGATTGAAGCGGCCGACGCGGGCTTCGATACGGTGGAAACAGGCCTGAGCTACACGCTGGGCGCCAACCTGGAGGGCTTGCTGCTGACCGGCAATAGCGCGGTGAATGGCACGGGCAACGAGGGCGACAATACCCTGATCGGCAACGCGGCGAACAACATTTTGTCCGGCGGCATTGGCAACGATGAGCTGCAAGGCGCGGGCGGAAACGACATCCTGGACGGCGGGCAGGGTAGTGACGACATGGCCGGCGGCGCCGGCAACGACACGTATTACGCCGACAGCCAATCGGACCGAATTTTTGAGTCCTTCGGGGAAGGGATCGACACCGAAATACGCAGCTTCGAGACATCCTATCTGCTGGCCAACGCGGTGGACAACCTGACGCTGACGGGCACCGTCTACCGCGGCAATGGCAACGGGCTCGACAACGTTATCACCGGCAACGATGCAGACAACAATCTGTTGGGGCTGGGCGGTAACGACATGCTGATCGGCGGCGCCGGCAACGATGCGCTGTTTGGCAGCGTCGGGCAAGATACCCTGCTCGGCGGGCTGGGCGACGACTATTATGAAATCGACGACGCGGGCGATGCCATCGTCGAGCAAGCCAACGAAGGCGACGATTTCGTGCGCGCCACCGTCAGCTGGACCTTGGGCGCCAACCTGGAACGCCTGGCAGTGGACGGCACGGCCGCGCTGTCGGTGACGGGCAACGCCCTGAACAACGGCCTGTGGGGCAATCAGGGCAACAATATCCTCACTGGTGGCTTGGGCAACGACTTCCTGTCGGGCGACCAGGGCAATGACGTCTACCTGTTCAGCCGCGGCGACGGCCAGGATTCGATCGACAACACCGACCTGCTTGGCGCCACCGATACCTTGCGCCTGGGCAGCGGCATTGCTGAGACGGACGTCCAGGCATTCCAGTCCGGCGCCAACCTGTTCTTCAAAATCAAGGGGACCAACGACCAGATCGGCTTGATCAACTACTACGGGGCGAACACGACCGTGGCAGGCCAGGCGGCCGACCACAAGATCGACCGCATCGAGTTTGCCAGCGGCGCATCCTGGGACCAGGCCATGATTCAGACGGTAGTGGATCGCGCCAAGAACAACCATGCGCCAGTCATCAACAGTTATTTGCCGGCCCTGCAAGCGAAAGCCGGCAGCGTCTTTAGCTACACGGTTGCGGCCAACACCATTACGGACCCGGATGCCTGGGATTCGATCACCTACAGCATCAAGATGGCAGATGGCTCGGCGGTGCCGGCGTGGCTGAGCTTTGATGCCGCGACCCGGACCATGTCGGGAACGCCCGGCGCGGGCAATGTCGGCGCGCTGCAGTTCATCCTGTGGGGGACCGACGGCTACAACTCGTCGGCCGGCGAATACGTCAACATGACCATCGGCGCGCTGAACCGGGCGCCGGTGCTGTCCGCAGCGCTGGCGGACCAGGCTGCGTCGCTGGGCGCCGCCTTCAGTTACACCGTTGCGGCCAATGCGTTTACCGACCCGGACAGCGGCGACACCTTGGGCTACAGCGCCACGCTGGCCGATGGCAGCGCACTGCCATCGTGGCTGAGCTTTAACGCGGCGACCCGCGTGTTCAGCGGCACCCCGCCAAGCACGGGAACGGTCAGCGTCAAAGTGACGTCCAAGGATAGCGGCAACCTGACGGCCTCGGATGTGTTTGACATTGTGGTCAGTCTGACCAACCAGACCTTGAACGGCACGGCCGGCGCCGACACGCTGGTGGGCGGCGCGGGCAATGACACGCTCAATGGGTTGGCGGGCAACGACACGCTCAACGGCGGCGCCGGAAACGACTTGCTCAATGGCGGCACCGGCAATGACGCAATGGCCGGCGGCACCGGCGACGACACCTATGTCGTCGACAGCGCGACCGATGTGACGACTGAAGCGGCCGGGGCGGGAACGGACCTGGTGCAGTCGAGCGTCAGTTACACCCTGGCGGCCAATCTGGAAAACCTCACCTTGACGGGCGTGGCGGCGGTCAATGCAGGCGGCAACGCAGGGGACAACTACTTGACCGGCAACAGCGCCATCAATACCTTGACTGGCGCGGCGGGCGACGACACGCTCGATGGCGGCGCCGGCGCGGACCTGCTGCTGGGCGGCCTGGGCAACGACACCTATGTGGTGGAGAACACGGGCGACGTGATCACGGAGAATTTGAACGAAGGTACAGACCTGGTTCAGTCCAGTGTCAGCTACACACTGGCCGCCAACGTCGACAATCTTACCCTGACGGGAAGCAGTGCCCTGAACGGCACCGGCAATGCCTTGAACAATGTGCTGACAGGTAACAGCGCCGCCAATACCCTCAATGGCGGCGCCGGCGCCGACAGCATGGCGGGCGCCGCAGGCGACGATGTCTACGTTGTCGACAACGGCCTGGACGTGATTGCGGAGAACGCGGGACAGGGCATGGATCTGGTGCAGTCCAGCGTCAGCTACAGCCTGGCGGCCAACGTCGAGCACCTCACCCTGACGGGCACCGGCGCGATCAACGGCACCGGGAACGGGTCAGACAACATCATGATGGGCAATGCGGCTGCCAACGTCCTGGCCGGCGGCGCCGGCAATGACACGCTGAACGGCGGAGCGGGCATCGACACCATGCAAGGCGGCACCGGCAATGATAGTTATGTGGTGGACAACAGCGCCACTATCGTGACCGAAAACTTGAACGAAGGCACCGACCTGGTGCAATCGAGCGTGGCCTTCACGCTGGGGGCGAACGTGGAAAACCTCACGTTGACTGGTGCGACGGCCATCAATGGAACAGGCAACGCCGCTGCTAACATCCTGATCGGTAATAGCGCCATCAATACGCTGGTCGGTGCCGCAGGCAACGACAGCCTTGACGGTGGCGCGGGGGCGGACAAACTGCTCGGTGGTCTGGGCGACGACGTCTACGTGGTGGACAACGCTGGCGACCTGATTACCGAAAACGTGAACGAAGGAACCGACCTGGTGCAGTCGGGTGTGACGTATACCCTTGCCGGCAACGTTGAAAACCTGACCTTGACAGGAGCGACGGCCATCAATGGCATCGGCAACACGCTCAACAACGTCCTTGTCGGAAACAGTGGAATCAATACACTGACCGGGAATGCGGGTGCTGACACGCTCGACGGCGGCGCCGGCGCCGACATCCTGCAGGGCGGTGCGGGCAATGACACTTACCTGCTGGGGCGCGGTTACGGCATCGACACCATCATGGAAAACGATGCAACGGCGGGCAACATCGATCTGGCGCAGTTTGGGTCGGGCATCACGACCGATCAGCTCTGGTTCCAGCGGGTGGGCAACAATTTGCAAGTGGACATCATTGGTACGGCGGACAGGTTTGTTCTAAATAGCTGGTATCTGGGAAACCAATACCACGTGGAACAGTTCAAGACCAGTGACGGCAAAGTCTTGCTGGACAGCCAGGTCCAAAACCTCGTCAATGCGATGGCCGGTTTTGCGCCACCGGCAGCGGGACAGACGACGCTGAGTACCGCCTATCAGACGACGCTGATTCCGACCATCACTGCAAACTGGCATTGATGCGGTACGCGTGATGCCATGGCCTTGCGCGCCTGGACAACGAGATTTCTTCGTTCTGGCGCGCGGGTTAACCCGAACGGCAAGATGGGCCGGTGGTAAGCTACGATAGTTGTCACTTTCAACCTGAAGGGATTTTATGAAACCGCTGTTTTCCTCCGACGAAGAAGCGCAGGCAGGATCGGTGCCGCCTGTGGCGAGCGCGCCGACTTTGGCGCCGCTGCTGACCCCTGCCGTCACTTCAGGCATGCTTCCGGCCTCGCTTCCTGAGGTAAGCGCGGCGCCACTGGTCCGGGTTGACATTTCCGGCATCGACGACAAAGCCATCGAGTCGCTGGGCGGCTCCACCGGCACCGGCGTGGCCAAGATCTCGGCCAAATTGCTCGGCACGGTGCGGGCCTCGGACGCGGACGTCTTCGGCGCGCAGTTGAACGAACTGATTGCCACCTCCAAGGGCCTGGACCCGTCCAAGCTGCGTTCGGGCGGGCTGTTGTCGCGCGTGTCGAACATGTTCGGCTCGGTCAAGGAAAAGATGCTGTCGCAGTACCAGGTGGTCGAATCGCGCATGGACACTCTGGTTAGCGAAATGACGCGCCACGCCAACGTCCACAAGGGTCGCATCCACGATTTCGATGAAATGTACAAGGGCCTGGAAATTTATTATCAAGGGCTGGACGCGGACGTGAAAAAGGGCGAGGGCTGGGCGCACACGCTGGCGCAAGCGATTGCGCAGCAACCGGTGGCGGCCAACGCTTTCGAGGCGCAGCAGGCTACCGAGCTTAAACGTCGTCACGAGCGTCTCGAAAAGCGCATCGACGACCTGCGCCGTGCCATGCTGATGGCCACCCAGATGGTGCCGCAGATCCGCCTGTCCCAGGACAATGCGCGCTCCCTGACGGACACGTTTACCGATATCGTCAACGTTTCAGTGCCCGCCTGGCGCAATGTATTCTCGCTGTATTTGCTGCAGCTCGAGGCCAAGCAGAGCGCCGCCGTCGCCAATGCCGCGTACGACGCCACCGATGCCGCCTTCCGCGCCCAGGCTGACATGTTGCTGGAAAACACCGAGACGGTGGCGCGGGTGAAACAGCGTTCCCTGGTCAGCCTCGAAACCGCGCAGCATGTGCAAACGCAGCTCATTACCGCGTTCGACAAGCTCGAGCAAATTTCGAAAGAAGGCCAGCAGCGCCGCAAGGACGAGCTGCCGAAACTGCAGGAACTCGAACGCGAGTTGATTGCGCGCTTCTCGCCCACGGCGGGGTAAGCCGGGAAGCCTCCTATTGCTCCCGGTCCTCATTCCAACGAAAATACACGTTTTACAAAAAAAGGAAAAGTCCATGTCGACGACTCTCGAAACCGGCCATCGCATCAACCTCGAAAAAACCTCCCCAGGCCTGAAGCGCGTTCGTATCGGCCTCGGGTGGAAGGTGAATGCGGCCGACGGCCAGGCATTCGACCTGGATTCGTCAGTGTTCCTGTGCAAGAAGAACGCAGCGGACGAACCCGTCATGCTCAGCAACGCGCACTTCGTCTATTACAACCAGACCACGTCGCCGGACGGCGCGGTGGTGCACTCCGGTGACAACCGCACCGGCGACAGGGATGGTGACGACGAAGTCATCACCGTCGACCTGGCCAAGGTACAGGCTGAAGTGGTGGAGCTGCCGATCGTGGTCACCATCCACGACGCCGAAGCACGCAAGCAGAACTTTGGCCGGGTGAATGGCGCCTACGTCAAGGTGTACAACGACGAGACCGGCGAAGAGCTCGCGTCTTACGACCTGAACGAAGACTACTCGGACAAGACCGCGCTGCAGTTCGGCTCGCTTTACCGCAAGGATGGCGATTGGCGCTTCCAGGCTGTGGGTGCCGGCTTCAAGCTCAATCTGGCGACCTTCATCCGCAAGCTCGGCGGCACCATCTGAGACGCCCGGGGCTCCGCCAACCGCTCCCGACGCCGGCTACTTGATGACAAATCACCCGCCCAAGGCATTCGACTTCGCCGAGGAGCCGGCGCTGCCCCCGGACAGCGCCGCGCGCCCGGTGACGCCCAAGGCGTTCGACTTTGGCGACGAACAGCTTGCCTCGCCGGCGCCGCAACCTGCCGCCCCGGTCGGCGCGACCACGCCGCCCAAGGTGCTGTCCTTTGATGATGTACCGGCCGCCGCGATGACGGCTCGCATGCCGCCCAAAGCCGCGCCTAAAGCGCTGTTTGACAGCGAGGATCACGGCGCGGTGCGCGATGCCCTGGCTTCCGTCCGGACCGACTATCCGGTGTTGTTCCAGAACTCGGAGCAGCGTCTGGCCGCCTTGTTCCGCCGCATCCTGCCGGTCAAATTGTCACTGGTCACCGAGTGGGCGGAGGCGCCCTTGATGGAGCAGGCAGCCCTGCTTCAGCCCGTGACAGAACTGGTGCGCAAGTTCGCGGGTATGGAAGTGCCCGCGCTACTTGAAGCGGCGCTCGGCAGCACCAGGGCGCCGACTGGCGTATTTAGCAAGCTCTTTAGCCGTGCGACGTCGCCCGCGCAATACAAGCCAGAGCTGATCGCCGCCCGGGCGCGGCTGCAGCAACTGATGTCGGACAGCGAGCTGGCAACGCGCAACCTGGACGAGTCGGCCAAGAACCTGACCTTGCACTGGGTGGCGCTGGCCGTGGTGTCGGAACTGGCCGGGCGCGCGCCGGATGCGACGCTGCTCGATGTTCTGGTGCAGCGGCGCACGCTGATCCAGCAGGCAGTGCGCCAGGCGGAGCTGTCGATATTGCAGATGGGGCAGGTGCGTCAGCAAGCCGCGGAGCTGATCGGCCAGGTGTCGTCCTTTCTGACCGTTACTTTGCCGGCGCTGGAGATGGCGCAGGCGCAGGGTGGTGGGTAATGGCGGCGGTGGACCGACTGGTACACCACTCGACCATCTTCGAGTTAAACGTGGAAAGCTATCGACGACGAGCAGCATCGGCGGGCAACACCACCGCCAAGCAAAAAACGAAGGAAAAGAAGGATTAACAACACTTCGCTTCACCGGCCAAGATAATTGACGCCAACCGGCCAAGATAGTTGACGCCAACCAGCCGAAGCCATGAACGCCCGGCTGGCGCGGGTACTCAAGAAGCTCGTCTAGGTCTGATGCCGTCGCGTACAATCGACAGGAACCGGCCATAAGCAGTCGTTTGCAACGCACTTTTAGCTACTTCGTCGATGAAACTAATAAGGAGTCTGCTACGAGGCAGACCCCGACCCGAGGCGTGGCCGACATTTAATTCCCGATGTGTGAAAAATATAACGAATAAGGTTAGATCGAGCGAGCGTAGCGACGCCTCGATCTGAACCGTTTGTTGGACAAGCCCGGCCCGTGAGCCGCGTTGCGGGCCTATAGGAAATATGTCTTTGGAAGTTTGG
>NZ_JAFCWX010000010.1:0-232384 GCF_049897805.1 Massilia sp. TWP1-3-3 | reverse complement strand
CCATGGTGATCACCTTTTTTTCTCCTGCCCAAAATGTGGGCAGGAGCAGTAGAACACCTGGGTCAATTTTCGATCAGCATACCCCCTGTAGGTGGGTCAATTTTCGGTCAGCGTCAACACGGTGGTATCCAAAACCGCTGACGCTAATAACTTTGTCGCTCACCTCGATCGCGCCCACTCCGGCCGGTTGCGCGAAGGCGTCGGTTGCGAAAGACAGGGCAGCGACGCCTGCAAGCACGAAGAGTTCTAATTTCATGATTTTGCTCCGATATATATTAAAAACTAAACTTTAGCATATTGGCAATACATCTGTAAAACGCAGCTGACCGCACCCACATTTCCCTGATACCCGGCCCTCGACGCCAACAACGCGTCGTGCGACCTCGTGTTTGATTGGCGGATCCAGCTTTCATCGCGTTCGCACCACGGTTCCAGCGTGGAGATGCAGGTACTTGGCAGCGCATCCTTGCGCACCAGCGCCGATGCCAGAATTGCGTCGTCCGGTAGTGCCGTGTCGGGCGCAAGGCAGCCCAAGTGCGCGCGCCAACTCGCGCACTTGGGCGATCTTCTTGCGCCCATGATTTTCGACGAGGCGATCTCCCGGTCTGAATCACCCTGACGTATGCGCGGCCGGGTGAGGCGGCATTGATACATCTCGAACCTCCGTTTTGCCACGGCTTTTCCAGGCGAGATGCCAGGGAGTCTAGCCGTTCAATGAAAGTTCGAGCCTCTGAAACGGTGGCGAAGTGGCGCCTTCACGCCGAAAACGAAATGGCTCCTTAACGGCGAAAATTCACAACAAAGGTCGCTACGCCATGCTGTTGCCAACGCTGCTCGACTGACTGCGCGCCTACCTTGTGGAGCACTGTCCGCGCCGAAGGCAAGATCCTGAATGGGGATGGTAGATAAAAACCCTGCAGCGCGATGGGGCACAGAACTCTGCACCGTTGTTTAGTTAGTCAACTGCCTGCTCAACATCCTATCGACGAATTGCCCGCCACTGGTGCTCGCCGCGATCAGCGATCGCACATCCGCTTTAATCGCACTTTCATCCACGCCCGCCGCCCCGGCCGCCGTCATCACGGCAGCATACGCGTCCAGCACGTCGATCCCAGTAATTTCGTATCCCCATCCATTGGCGATGCCCCGCAGTGCCGTCATGCCGGCCGCCAGCGCAAACTCCGGCAGTTCCACTGCATAGTCCTTGGCCGCGCGTATGAGCGTGCGCGGATCGGAAGGGCTACGATTCGCTAACTCGATGGCCAAGTGGAAGACGCCAGCATCCTTGGCAGCGGCAAACCACTTCCCCTCTTGGCCGGGCTGGCTCGCGACCAGGTCACGCAAAATGGTTTCCTTTGGCATGTTGGGATACTTCTTCACAATAGCCTTGAATGTCGCCAGATTGGTCGTCGCATAAGTTGCCTTAACCGCATAGCGCGCATAGGCCTCGTCCACAAAGCCAGTGTCCAGCAGAACACCCTCGCAGAACGCTGAAATTGCCGTCAGCGGCGCGTTTAACCCTTTCGTGTCCTGTGCGTACTGTATCGCCTCAACGTGTTTCCCGGCTGTGGCCAGGGCCTTGGCGCCCCACACCCTGTTGTGCCACGACTTGTACCGGTACTCGGATTTCGCTATCAACGCCAGCAGTTCATCATGGCTACCGGCCGCGTAAAGCGCGCTCAGACAAGCCGACGTCCCCTTGAAGTATCCATACTCGCCGCTGCTGGCGCAATGGTCCCACATCGTTTTTAACGTCGGCGACAGGTAATCAGCCCACTTGGACGCAATTTCCGGCGTTGCGCACAGGTCGCCCCAGAATTCCCCGAGGTACTCGAGGTATGGCATATCGTCTTCCTGGAGCGCGTCCCATAAACGCTCCAGCCACTTCTCTCGCACGGCCCGGGCGACACCGGCCTTCGCGATGATTGGGACGAGGGTCTCGATGGCCCGATTGACGGCGCTTCCAATACTGCCTGAGCTGCTGTCCACCTGCGCGATAGCCGGCGCCAGCTTTTCCAGGAAGAGCACGGCCCCCTCGGCGGCCAGGACCGGCTCCTTCTTCGCGATGCCCTTAATTTCAACGAGCGCTTCTTTTATGCGCTGGATGGGTACGGTCGACTTCCAGCCGAAGGCGCCGCGACGGAAGCGCGGCGCGAACTCAAATTTGTATGCTGTAGCCATTTTTCGAAATTTTCCCTGTAAGGCCTCTTGTCGACGGCCATCGCGGGCCGGTTTGTCGCCGCCTAGCATTCTCGCATGGTTCGCAAGGCAGGCTCTTCATCATATAAACGATTTATCTGAAATTTCCGCTTTCGCCGACTCACTTCGAAGCAGTCAGCAGCTCCACGATGTCCGTGACCACCTTCTCCAGGCTCTTGTTGCCGAGCGACGTCGTCGGATATTCTGGGCGGCCAGGTCCTTTTGCGCTGTTATAGAGCTCAATGATAGCCAGTTTCGTCCACCGTTTTTTGAATGTCAGCGGCGAGAAGGCCATGTGCTCTGGATACAGGGAAAACGCCTCCGCAGTCGCGTCGATGACCTCTCGCGGCGCCGTGTCTGCGAACGTGACTGTCGCAAGCTGCCTTTCGCACGCTACCCACGATTTGGCGCCAATGAGGCCAGTGCCGGTGTCAACGATGATTGGGAAGTGGGGTTTTCGAAATAGGAAGTTTATCGCGCTCATGGGCGGGCTTTTAGCGGCAGTTGTAGAAGATTGGAGGCGAGGGCAGTCGCATCAGTTTCCGGGATTTTCGTCGGCCTGTAGTGACAATGGCCATCTCATCATTTCCAGAGATGCCATAAAGACCTACAGTTTGACTTCGCATTTTTTCATGGCGCCGACGCGGGGAGGTGTCGCCGCGCAGTGTAAGCCGTCGCCCGGGGCATCGAGGCGCCATCTCGGTTAGTAAAGGCTGGTCGGCCGCTTGTTCGTCGGGAGGAACCCTTCGGCGGTTCAAGGTCCCTTACTGTGGCACGACCTTGTCCACCTTCGCTAAGACCATCAATATATCGACGCCGCTCCCACTCGCGCCTGGGTATCTGAAGTCGATGACGCGATAGTTTCCAACTTTCTTGCCACTGACGCTGACCGAAAATTCCTCCTTCGCATCCTGCGGCAGTGTCCCGGAACGGTATAGTTCAAGCGCCAGCATCGCCGGAAACCACAGACGAAGTTCGTGCCCGTCAGTCGTGAAACGTATCCGAGTTTTAGGGTACAAAAGGCTGCTGACAGTGCCTTTTTGGTACGGCTCCATCAGCATCCGAACTTCGTGCAGCATCGTTCCGTTTATGGCAATTCCCTGCATCGTGTTTTCTCAGTCATGAAGTTGGGCCAACGATTTCACAGCAAACGCATGGCTGTTGCTGCTGCGGCCCTGTAGACGGATGGTCGGCGCCGGCCGCCACAGTCGGCACCCCCGCCAGTGCGCTCACCGCCCTGCAAAACTTTACACAGCACCCATCCGGCTAACCGAGGTCAGCATCCACGCCATCAGCACCAGGAAGGCCATCACCATAATGAACAGCACCGTTACCTTGCGCGCGTCGACCTCGTGCTCGATCAGTGCCGGGCTGTCGTAGTTCGATCCAATCACATAGGCGGCAAACGCCGTCGACAGGTAGTGCGTGGCGCCAAACAGTTCGCCCAGCTCACCCTTGCGCGGATGGTCGATCAGCACGTTCGACAAGATAACCAGCAAAATGTACGCAAACGACGCTGTCAGCGGCGGCAAGTACAGGCCGAGCGACTCCACAAAGCGGCGGATCCCAGGGCGCGAGCGGGCCAGCAGCGGCAGCACCACGTTGTGAACCAGGCCGATCAGGACAATCAACTTGAGCAAGATGGTCTTATGGATACTGCCCTTCCCCAGCGCCAGGTTATGCAGATTCATTTCGGCCTGGCGGTTGTTTACCGCAAAAAAATCCGGGCTCGGCACGTTCAGCACGCGCTGGAACCAGCTAATTTCCTCCATCGCCGCCAGCGCAACAACCAGGCTGATGCCGGCAATGCCGAGCACGGCCAGCGTGCTGCGTGGCAAGCGCGTTGCGCGGTCGATGGCGACGTAGGCGAGCATGGCGGCAATCACCGTAAAGCACAGGAACTGCATCCACTCAACAATGCCATCTTCATGCAGCAGCGTGAACATGCGCGTTTCGTTGCCGGACCAGGCCACCGCCAAGGCGAGGGCGCAGATATTGATGGCGATGGCCGCCACGATGACGGGATGGATAGACCACTTGTTCGTTGTCACAGACCTTACTCCTTGTTGTTCGTAAATGTGTTAAAGCGGTGTCGACCGTGCAGCCGCAGCCACCGGAAATACGCGCCGCGTCCCCTGACGGGCCAGCGACACCAGCGCCCATCCCCACAGCAGCGGATCGATCAAGGCATCCCAGATATTGCCAGTTGGCAGGCGCAGGATCGAAAAGCCCATCATCGCCACCAGCAAGGCAAAAGCGGGGGGCATCAGCTTGCCGCGAGCCAAGGCAACGGCGCTGCCAACGGCAAGCAGCAGCCCAAGCATTGGCGCGGTGTTGGGCCCAAAGCCCCAGTAAAAAAAGCCGATGGAAATCAAGCCAAAAGCGTCGAGGTACAGCACGATGCCGCTTGCCGCAATCAGCATAGCCAGCTTGTCCGGCATGACGCGGCTGCCCGGTTTGCCGTTCAGGTACAGCGTGGCAACGCACAAGCCAACCAGCATCGCGCTTGGCCATTGAAAGGCCAGCCCCAGCCAGTAAGCGGGTGAGGCGGCGCCGGGCATGGCTTGCAACGCCACCATGACGAGCGTTAGCAACGCGACAGCGCGGCTTGATAACGCAAACCGGCGCGGCCACAGGGCCACAAAGAGCGCGGCCAGGACAATGCCCCAAGCCAGGCGAGCGTAAATAAACTGCAGTCCGAGGTCGGGCAGGTGCATTACTGTGAACTTTCGTAACTGATGCGATAGACCTGGTGCCCGATCGCCTGGCGCCGCGAAGTATAAGTGATGTGCAGTTCGTCGCCGATTTGTTGCAAGGCCGGATAGGAAAACTCTTCGTCGTTGTTGCCTTGCACAACGTCGAGCACCTGCTTCCAGGAGGCGGCGTCGTTCGAATGCGACAGGCGCAGGACGTTGCGGGCCGAATCGCCCGGCCGCACGTGGTTATTGAGCATCAGCATGCCCCCGTGCGTGAGCCGGTAAGCGGCGACCGAGCTGCTGTGGTTCCCCATCTCAAGCGGCGGCTGGTCTGCCCAGCTGGCGCCGGCGTCGTGGCTGATGGCGTGCTGCACCTTGTGCTCGTTGCCGGCGTCGCGCATCCAGGCGTGCGCTTCAGTGCCCGACGTGGCCACCAGCGCCGGTTGCAAGGTGGTGGTGCGGGTTCCGATGCGGGTCAGCCAGCGTGGGTCTCCCTTGTCGTCGAACGCCATCAATATCGGGTATTTGATGCCAAGTTCGAAGTACGCGGGCAGCCACCAGCCGCCGTCGACCAGCGCAACCGGCGTGGTACGGATCAGGACGCTGGTATTGAACATGGGCGACATCGGCAGTACGCGCAGCACGCCAAAGTTGTCGCCCTGGTCGGTCGAGACCAGGTGCACGATGCGCGAGGCGGCCCAGCCACCTAGGCCCGTAGTGGTAACGTACAAGTGGACCTTGCCGTTGCGGTCGGTCCAGGCGACCGGGTTGCCGATGCGGCGAATGCCAAAGCCCAGGGCCTGGCCCAGCGACTCCCGGGTTGCCACTTCGCGCGTGGCGCTCCAGACACCTTTTTCAAGGCGCGACGAGTAGACCTTCACGTCCGGTCCGCTTTCGCGGCTGCCAGCCCACCAGAAAGCCATCAAGGCGCCGCCGGGCAAGGCGGCCAGGGTGCTGGCGTGCGCCGACGGCACGCCGGCCGGCATCGGAATCAGGTCGTCGGCCAGTTTGGTCAGCCTGACGTCGCCCTTGGCCGCGGTTTCGATGCGGGCCGGCGACCTCGCTTCACTGCGGTCGCTTGACCAGCGCCGCAGCTCGGCCAGGGCTGCCGCCGCGACGGCCACGCACAGCGCCAGCACGACCAGGCGCGATGCTGCTCGCTGGCGCTGCTTGTCGGTGTCCGGTCTGCTACTCTTGTTCAACATGGTCGTGTTCCTGTAAAGCGCGCGGCGCCATGTTGCGGTAGGGCAGGCGGGGTGAGAAATGGGGGATCGAGCGGGGCAAAGTCTTGGCCGGGATGGGAACTAATTGCGAAGACGAAATGGTACTGCATCGCAGAAACAAATGCGACAAACTTCATGCAGCCGGACAAGGGTTTTAGGCGGGCTCGGCCGAGACGTCCTTGAACAAGGACGAGACTGGACAGCCGAACAGCGTGGCCAATCCTTCGAGCAAGTCGATGCTCAAGGATTTGGTGCTGTTGTTGACAACGCGGGTCAGCTGCGAATGGGAAATATCCACGCCCATTGCGTTCAGCCGCCTCCACAGCTCTGTCACAAAGCGAATGTCGTGTTCAGCCATCAGCACCTGGACGCGCAGGACAGCTTTTCGTTGGGGCGCGAGTGTTCGCTTGGGGGCAGGGGCGTGTGTGTTGGTCATGGGTTTGTCGTACCTCACTACGACAGGCGCCATCATACTGCCGAACGTACTATTTTGTTTGCACCGGTCGCAAATATTGCTACCTGAAGCGTTTTATTTGCATATTATGCAAACTATTTTCAATATTTGCTTGCCTTTCGTTTTTTGGCGTGTGAGAATGCATTCACTCGCCCAGCAATGGGCCTACACCAACACTATATTCAGGACGCAAAGTGAAAACAACGGCACAACAACAGATGACAACCGAGCGCAATGCGCCCGGTCTGGCGCTGCTTGCGACTGTGCAGTTCGCTTCGCTTCAGCAGACCGATGCCGCCGGCGCATGCCGGGTGCAGCCAGACTTTTCCCATCGCCATGACCCCAAGCAGGCCGGTTTCCGAGGCCATTGCGCTTGGCACACACACCACATCCGAGGGGACAACCCCTAGCCGGGAGAACGAACTTCTCACCGGCTGACCGCAAGGTCAAGCTCCAGGGCTCGGATGTTCCGCAAGGACACCGAGCCCTTTTTGTTTTTCGCACTTTTTCGCACAGCTTGCAGGCAAGCCCTTTCAGTTTGAGGCCGTCGCCCGGACAACCCGGATCCGATGCATGTTCTTTGACAATTTGGACAGGTTTTTTTTGGTTCCGCCTGCATCGGTAGCGCACCCTCACGTGCGCTGCCAATGCGGAGGGGACCGGGGCAGGAACGATGTTCCCGCCCCATTCCACAAGCGCTTTCAAGGGGCGCATGGCCCTGCCAGGGCCAGATTGCGCCCGAGAGTGCTTGTGCAATGTTGTTCAGTTGTGGATTAGCTCAGATGGTATGACTTTGACTCAAGTTGTCGCAGGTTCGAATCCTGCATCCACTGCCCGTTTCCATGTTGACGTTAGCTCAGTTGGTAGAGTTCTGGATTGTGATTCCAAGGGTCACTGGTTCGATCCCCGTACGTCAACCCACTTATACGCTCGCTTCGGCCAGCATTGTTTTCCCCACCGTAGCTCAAGTGGAAGAGCGCTGGTCTACGAAGCCAGAGGCTGCAGATTCGAATTCTGCCGGTGGGACCAGTTTTCATCGTGGGGATAACTTAACAGGCAAAGTGCCGGTCTGAAAAGCCGGAAATGCTGGTTCGATTCCAGCTCCCCGCACCACCTCGCACTTTCAATACCCTCCCGGTGCCGCGCTCGCGGCAACGTCCTTTCATGTGAGCTTGCCCGAGAGGTCCAAGGGCGCGGCCTGCAAAGCCGTCGTGCGCCGGTTCGAATCCGGCAGCTCACTCCATCTATTTTTCGCCCCGGCTCTGTCATATGTGGCGTTTTCGTCCAAAACCTGTCCTTTTCCTTCCCTCATTTCAACCCGGACACGGCTGAACGTCCGCGCACGCCCGTTTTCAACTAATATTGTAGTAGAGGTGATCTTTTATGACTCCGCAGATTCTCGCACTCGACATTGCCGGCAATCCATTCGACTGGATTACGGCGCAGGAAGCGATCCATTATTATGCGACCCATAAGGTTGCGTGGGAACTTGGCGAGCGCGAATTCCTGTTTCGCGGGGGCGTCTCGAATGCGGGCGTGCTCTCGACGCTCACGGTCAAGCCCATCATCGCCATCTCCGGCAGCGAACGCATGACGCGCATGCTGCGCCAGGAATTGCCGCTGGGCGACGACAACAACTTGCTGTTCGCGCGCGACCGCCACACCTGTGCCTTCTGCGGCAACGTCTTTGCACGCCAGCATCTGTCGCGCGATCACATCCTGGCCCGCACCCACGGCGGCAAGGATAGCTGGATGAATTGCGTGACGGCCTGCAAGGCGTGCAACCAGGCTAAAGGGTCCAAGTTCGTGCATGATTTCCGGCCATTGCTGTACGTGCCCTACGCGCCGTGCCGCTTCGAACACTTCATTCTCAGCGGCAGGAACGTGCTGGTCGATCAACACGACTACCTGTCGGCCAAACTGCCCAAGCACTCGCGCCTGCTCGCGTAGCAGCCTGTCGGACTGCTAGTTGCTCCAGCGGTTCTTGCCGCTGAATTTCGCCCGGTACATCGCATCGTCGGCCTTGCGTAACAGCTCTTCCACATTGGCGCCCGCGCCGGCGTGGATGGCAATGCCAATGCTGGTGGTGACGCTGACGCTGCCGTCGGCCAGGTCGAATGGGTGACGCATGGCGCCGATGATCTTGTCGGCCACGGCGCGCGTGTCGGTTTGCGGGTCGCTCAGTTCTTCGAGGATGATGGTAAATTCGTCGCCCGCCAGGCGCGCCACCGTGTCCGACTTGCGAACGGCCAGGCTAAGGCGTTCGCCGAATTTACGCAGCAGCTCGTCGCCGCTGTGGTGTCCGAGCGTATCGTTGATTTTCTTGAAGCCATCGAGGTCCAGGAACAGGACCGCCAGCGCCCGGTTGGCGCGGTTGGCGCGCAGCGTGGCGCCGGCCAGCCGGTCCATGAACAGGGCCCGGTTCGGTAAGCCCGTCAACGCGTCGTACTGCGCCAGGTGGATCAGTTTCGCTTCGACCTGTTTGCGTTCGGTAATGTCGCGCACGATGCCCACAAACGCGCGTCGCGAATCGTACTGGATTTCGTTGACAGTGAGTTCCAGCGTGAAACGCGTGCCATCCTTGCGCAAACCCGGCAGTTCAACATTGGGAGTGCCGATCACTTTTGCCTTGCCCGTCGACAGGTAGTTGCGCATGCCGTTGTGGTGCGCCTGGCGCATTTCGGGCGGCATCAACAGCTGCATCGACTTGCCGATCACTTCTGCCGGCGCGTAGCCGAAAATGCTGGCGGCAGCCTGGTTGAACGATTCGATCATGCCTTGCTCGTTCATGGTCACGATGCCTTCGCCCACGCTGCCCACCAGGGCGTTCATTTCCAGCTGCTTGTCCCGGGCCTGGCGTTCAGAACGGATCAGGCGCGCAACAAGCGGGCGAATCTGCATGCGCATCAGCAGGGCGCCGCCGAGCAATAACAGCAGCAGCACGGGGATTACCAGCTTGAGCTGGGTGCGCACCACGCTGTACAGTTCAATGGAATCCTGCTTGACGACCAAGCCCAGGTTGTCCGACAGCGGCGCATACGCGGCCATCACATTGTTGCCCTTGTAGTCCAGCATGGCCAGCAAGCCTTCCTTGCCATCTACGGCCAGGCTCATCGGTAGCGGCAGGCGCGCAATATTGACGCGCTTGATCGTGTACGTGGCTTTTTGGCGGCCCGAGGGCAGGCATACCAGCGTGGCCACACGCCCGGCGCAGATGACGATTTCGCCAGTCTCGCCCAGCCCGCGCAAGTCGAACAGTTGCGTTTGCAAGATAGGCAGGCGCTGGCGCAGATCCAGCCTGGCATAGGCCTTGCCATCGGCAAGCAAGGCGATGCTGGTGTCGAGCATGATCTCCTGGTCCCAGACCAGCGCCGCTGTTTGGCGGGCGTGCCCGGGCAGTGCGAGTGCGCCGGCGCCAGGCGGCGGGACGGTTGCGCCGGCGGCGTACAGCAGTTTGCCTTGCACCGACCATAGCGCGGCGCCCAAAAAACGTGCGCGCACCAAATCGTCCATCTCAGCCATGAGCAAGGTTTTGTCGGCTTCGCTGGCGTTGCCGCCGGCAACCACGGCCGCATGCGCCGTCAATTCGCGGTCGCCCCCAGCATGCTCGGCGGCTGTGCGGGCCTGGGTGACCACGGTATAGATGACCCTGCGCTGGCCGTCCAGCCTGGACTGCAGCTTATCGCGCAGGGAACCTTCCAGTAAGGTTTGCTGGAAGACGAAGCCGGTCATGCCAGCCGTAAACGTGCTGACGCACAGAATTGCCGCGCTCATGAAGCCGATGCGGTCATCCAGCCCGAAATAGCGGGTGCCCTCGCCGCGTTGTAGATGGTGCCAGCTTGACCACATTGCCACCGCCAGCGCCAACATGGCGGCGGCGGTGTGCAGCGCCATGCGCGCCGAACGGGCCCAACCAAAAAGCTGCTCGGGCGCGAGCGTATAGCCCACCAGCCCGGTCAGGCCGATCGTGGCCACGCAAAAGATCAGGATCTGGAACAGGCGCTCCTGCGCCTTGCTCGCGATGCGCGTCATCAGGATCAGGCAGGCACCGGACAGGATAAAGCCGACGGCCGTATTGGGCGCCATGCGGCCCGGACGGATATTGCCGTCGAGCAGCCAATCCTGCAGGAGTGTCCAGTCGATGCCCAGATTGCGATCGAAAACGTGTTCAAAGAGGATCAGCGCGCCCAGGATGGACAGCGCGGCGCCGGTCATGTTGCGCAAGTCCGGCATCGGGCGCCGCAGCAGCGCCGGCAGCAGGATGGCGATGCCGGCCAGCGTAAAACACAAGGCGGTATTGACGACCATCGCCACCATGCCGTTGCCAAACTCGACCAGGACGCGCAGGTGCAGCAGCCAGCCGCTTAAAACAAGCAGGCCGAGCAGTGTGATGGCGCCGCTCAGCAGAATGGGCAACAGATGCAGCTGCGGCAAGGCCGGCGGCTCCAGGCCCGGTTTAAGGCCAACAACGGGCTTTTCTCGCTTCAACAAGCAGTCTCCTTTCGCGGTGTGTCATCACCATAACCGGAATTGAACGCTGGCATCAACAAAAATGCATCAGGAAGCCTGCGACCGGTGTCAGGGTGTTGCGCCAGGCTTTGCAACGTGATTGATCACGCAACTTGCGCGTCATGGACGGGTCATATCCATTCACGTCAACGCGAAGGGCACGTCAAATGGTCAATTCAACAACCGCCGCTCTGGCGCTGCTTGCCAGCATCGCTTGCGGCGCCTGTCTGGCGCAGACGGCGCCGGTGCCGGGCGAGCCGAAGTCGGCCAAGACAATCGCGCTCGAGGCTGGCGCCAAAGTGCTGCAGTCGGCCGCGCCGCTGCGGCCTTTCAACCTGTACATGGTCGGCTTTCACCCGATGAAAGAGCATCCCGAGCACCAGATGGAAGCGCATCACTATTGTCACCAGATGAACGAAGATTTCGCCCAGTGCACGCTCTTTGACAGCAACGGCGGCAACGCGCGCCTGAACGGCATTGAATACATCATTTCCGAAAAATTGTTCGCCACCTTGCCCCCGCAAGAGAAAGCGTTTTGGCACCCGCACAATGCCGAAATCCTGTCGGGTCAGCTGGTCGCGCCGGGTATTCCCGCGCCGGCCGAACGCGCGCTGATGCGTTCCAAAATAAACAGTTACGGGAAAACCTGGCACGTGTGGAACACCGGTCACGAAGGCGGCGCGTCTGATCAGTTGCCGCTCGGTCCGGCCATGCTGGCCTGGTCGTTCAACCGGGACGGCGAAGCCTTGCCGACCCTGGTCGAGCGGCGCGACCGCCGGCTGGGCATCAACAGCGCCGAGCTGCGCAAGCAGCGAGCCGAGCTGCAAAAGCTGGCCAGGCCACAGTCCGGGGTGGATGATTTGAAGGGCAAGTTCGCCAGACCCACCAGGGAGCTGCCGGGGGTGGTGGCCCAGCCGGCGCCTTAGCGCCTTGGCCAATTAGCCCCTTGGCCCCTCTGCCCCTCGGCACCCTGGCGTGCTAAACGTGCTAAACGTGCTAAACGTGCTAAACGTGCTAAACGTGCTAAACGTGCTAGGCGCCGCGCGCCGGCCACGGCAACCGGTCGCTTGTAGACTGGCGGCCGGGTGCCTGGTCCATCAGGCTGCAAACGGCGTGCACCACGCGCATTGGTTCCAGCTTGGACAAGCAGTCGTTGTGGCCTTCCGGGCACAAGCTCTTGTAGCAAAAGCGGCATGGCACATCGTGAAACAGCAGGCGGTGCGCCACTTGCCATGGCGTGTGCTGGGGATTGGTCAGCGCGTACAGGTCCACCAGCGGGGTGCCCAGCGCCGCCGCAATGTGGGCCGGGCCGGTATTGTTGCAGATCATCACCGTGGCCAGTTGAATGGCCGCGCCCAGTTGGCCCAGGTCCAGTTGCCCGGCCAGCGACAGCACGCGCGCGCCGGTGGCGTCGCAAATGGCGTCCAGCAAGCCCGTTTCACTCGCTTCCCCGGTCAGCACGATGCTGCCGCGGCGGCGCGCGGCCAGGCCGGAAATGACTTGCGCCCACAGGCGCGCGGGATAGCGACGCGAGGGGGCGCTGGCGCCCGGGTGCATCAGGATGAATTTGTCTTGCGCGCCGATACCGTGCGTGGCCAGCAGGCGCCGTACCTTGGTCAGCGCCGGGTCCGGCACCCGGAACGACAGGCCGGTACTCGCGCTTTGCCAGCCGATGCCAGCTACCAGGTCGAGCTGGCGTTGGACTTCGTGCCTGATCAGCTTGTCCGGCTCGGCTTCCGCCACCCAGTCCGACAACATCAGGTACGGATTTTCGCGGCAATGCGCCAGGCGCAGCGGAATGCCGGCCATGTGGCACAGCAGCGCAGCCGGCAACGGGCTCTGGCTGTAGGACGTGAAGATGACGGCGGCGTCGAACTGGCGCGCGGCAATGCGCGAGAGCATGTCGGCGTCGAGCGCCGCACCGCGGGCGCGCTCGCTTTTCATCCACGGCGCGGCGTATGCCAGCACGCCATCCAGTTCGGGAATGTAACGCGCGGCGGCCGCGCCGCTCTCGGAGGTGAGCAACGTGACCACGCGCCGCGGACCATCGCCCTTGATGGCGCGCATCGCTGGCGTACACATCAGCACGTCGCCGAGCGAATCGAGACGCACGCACAGCACATTGCGCGCGTGCTGCCATTCGGCGCGGCTCATAGCCTGGCTCCCTCTTCGCCGGCAATGATCACGGCGGCCGCGTAAATGTCGGCGACCACGCGCGTGGGCAGGCGGTGGTTGCCCAGCCGCCATTCGGTTTCATTGCCGCTGTCAATCAGCATCGTGCGGCAGCCGGCGCGGTTGCCCGCTTCCACGTCGTTGAGGATGTCGCCCACCATCCACGACGCGCGCAGGTCAATGTCGTGCTCGCGCGCCGCCTGCACCAGCATGCCCGGCATCGGCTTGCGGCACAGGCAGTTGAGCGCGTACACGCCCACCTTGCCTTCCGGATGGTGCGGGCAGAAATAAAAGCCGTCCAGGCTCAGCTGTTCGCGAAACAGCAGATCGTTCAGGCGGTGGCGCACCCCGTGCAGCGCACTTTCGTCGAAATGCCCGTGCGCCAGCCCATCCTGGTTGCTGACCACGAAGAAGCGGTAGTCCAGTTTGGACAGCAGGCGCAGTGCCGCGCCGGCGCCGTTGCACAGCGATACGCGCAGTGGGTCGACATTGTAGGGAATGTTGTCCACCAGCGTGCCATCCTTGTCCAGGAAAATTGCCTTGATGCTCATGGCCAGGACGACTCGCGCATGGGCAATACGGTCAGTTCGGCAACCACGCTGCCGGCCGGCATCAGCAACACAGCGCGGATCGCCTCGGCCACATTGACGGGGTCTTGCAGGCAACCGGCGTCGATGTCGGGGAAGCGGTCGAGCAGGAAAGGCGTGCGCATGCCGCCGGCGATCACGGCGGTGACCTTGATGTTGTGCGGGCGCAGTTCGGCGTGCAGCGCGTGCGACAGGCCCAGCAAGCCCCACTTGCTGGCGTGGTAGGCGCTGGCGTTGGGCCAGGCGCGCTTGGCCGCGGTGGAAGCGACGTTGACGATGTGGCCACCCCCGGCGCTGCGCATGTGGGCGGCGGCGTGCTTGGCCAGCAGGAAGGGGCCGTTCAGGTTTGTATTGATGACGCGTAGCCATTGTTCGGCGGTGAGCTCGTCGATCGGCAAGGTCTTGTCCGTGCCGGCATTGTTGATCAGAACGTCGAGCCGGCCGAAGTTGTCGAGCGCGCTGGCGATGGCTTGCTCGGCGCTGTGCGGGTCGGCCACGTCCAGTCCGATCGGCAAGGCGCGCGCGCCCATGTCGCGCAGGCGAGCTGCCACCTGCGCCGCCTTGGCCTGGTTGATGTCGGCGACCACGATGTCGGCGCCGCACAAGGCCAGCACGTCGGCCAGCGCGGCGCCCAGGCCGCTGGCCGCGCCGGTGATGAAGACCGTGCGCCCGGCGAGCGCATCGACGTCGGACTGCTGGTATGGATGGGGCTGGCGGTGCTGGTGGCTTTGGTGGCTTTGGTTGCTTTGGTTGCTTTGGTTGCTTTGGTTGCTTGAATTGTTTTGGTGTTCGTGATTTTGCTCTGCTGACATGCTTGGCTCCTGCTATTGCGACAGTTGGGAAGGAAACACGGCGTCGCTAACGGCCGTTTCGTAAATGGCGGCAGCCTGTTGGGCCACGGAACGCCAGGTGTAGTGCTGGAAGGCGCGCCGCATGCCCTCGTCGCCCATGTTGGCGGCGAGCTCGGGATTGGCGTGCAGCAGCGCGAGCTTGTCGGCCACCGCCTGCGGGTCGCGCGCCGGTACCAGAAAGCCGGTCTTGCCGTTGATGATGGTGCTCTTGATGCCACCCACTTCGGCGCCGATCACGGGGCGCGCGCACGCCATCGCTTCGACCGGGGTGATGCCGAACGGTTCATACCAGGGTGTGGTGACGAAAACGTCTGCCGCGCTGTAGAAGTAGCGCAGTTCGGCGCGGTTTTTCCGGCCTGCGAACTGGACTACGTCGCTCACGCCGTGGGCACGTGCCAGCGCGCGCAAGCGGGCCAGTTCGGGTGTGTCGCGCGCGCCGTTGGGCTCAGCTTCCCCGCCCACCACCACCAGCATCGCGTCCACGCCGTGGCACTGGCGCAGCGCGGCCACGCTTTCGATGACGGTGTCGATGCCTTTGCGCGGCACCATGCGACCGAGCTGAAGCACGACGAACTTGCTCAGTGGAAGGCTCAATTTCTGGCGCGCCAAACGCAGGGGAACCGGCCACAGTTCCTGAGGGTCGAAGCCGCAAGGGACGATGTCGATGCGCTCACTAGGCGCGCCGTAAAGCTGCTCCATATCCAGCCGGTCTTGCGCGCACTCGGCAATGATGCGGTCAGCGTCATGCATCAAGCGCTGTTCGATGTGCAGGCGCACCGGAGGAAAGGCATCGGCCGCGCCCTGGGCCAGGCGGCGCACCTGCCCCAGCGCGTGGAAAGTAATGACGAACGGAATGCCCAGTGCGTGCTTGAGGTGCTGGGCAACCATGCCCGACATAAAAAAATTGGCATGCACCACGTCGTACATGGCGCTTTGGCGCCGCGCAAAGCGCGCCACGAAGCGTGCAAAGGCATCCATGTAAGGCAGTAAGTGTTCCTTGGGAATGTGATGCGCGGGTCCGGCGGGCACGTGCACCACGCGAATGTTTTCGCGCCACTGGACGACCTGCTTGTGCAGCATGGAATCGCGCCGCGTAAAGATGTCCACCAGGTAGCCGAGCTGGGCGAGTTCGCGCGCCAGGTGGGCGACATACACGTTCTGGCCGCCGCTGTCGATGCCGCCCGGGGGCGCCAGCGGCGATGCATGGTCGCTCAGGATCGCAACGCGCCGAACCGCGGTGCTGCTGGCGCACCTGGCCACATGCTTTTCATCGAATAACATGGTCATTCCTTGTGAGGTTCTTGACAGTGTGCTGGTGGCGGGCAAAGAGGCTATCCAGAACCGGGCCGGCGCGCCGCCCTGATGCCGGTGACGTCGCGCAATGCGCGGTCCCAGTCGGCGGAAAAGCGGGCGATACCAAAGCGTTCAAGCGCGCGCCGCCGGGCTTGCGCGCCAAGCCGGCGCGCCAGCAGCGGTTCGCGCAGCAGCGCTTGCATGTGCGTGACCAGCGTGGCCGGATTGGTGTCGATGAACCCGGACTGGCCGTTCTCGATGACGGTCGCCATTTCCGTGGTGGCCAGGGCCACGACTGGCATGCCGACCATCATCGCTTCGATCACGGCCAGCCCGAGGCTGGTGTAGCGGATCGGGTTGAACATAAAGCGGTAGCGGGCCGCGAACGCCGGCAGCTGCGCGTGCGCGACTTCGCCAAGGCCGTCGAGTTCTTCGGCGGCCATGCCGACCAGGTCGAGCGGCACTTGCGCGCGCGCTCCCTGGAAGATGTCACCACCCAGCCGGCGCCCGCGCCGGGCAAGGTGGTTGATGACGACCAGCCCGCGGGCGAGTTCGCCACTGTAGGCGACGTGCTCGGGCACCAGCACGCCGTGCTCGATGACGCGCGTGGGCGTACGTGCGCTGTCGTACATCAGCGCGTTAAAGTGCGACACGTGCACCAGCAGCACGTTGGGGTCATCAACCAGATGCGGCATGTCGGTCGGATGCGCGCGCGGCGGGTCGTGCTCGATGTAGATGCGGGGCAGGGCGCGCTGCTGCGCGCTTAAAAATTCGTACTGGTCTTTCTCGTACTGCTGGTCGTCCTGGAACACGATGCAGTCGAACTGCTCGTGGCGCGCCCTGTCGGCTGGCATGTCGTGGACATTGGCGCCCCATGGCATTTGACCGCTGCGCCCTGCGTAGCCGGGCGGCCGGTCCGGCTTGGAGAGCACATAGAACGCGTGCGGCGCCTGCGTGAGGTAGTACAGGTAGCTGCCGTGGGTGTGCCAGGTCAGGATTTTGAGGGGGCGCATGCTGGTTCCTCAGGCGAAACGAACGCGAAAGCGGACGGCGCCGGCCATGCGCCAGAATACGGCCAGCGGGGGAATCAGCGCCGACGTGAGCACCATTTCGGCCACGTGCGAAACCCGGCGCGAGGTGCCGCGCAGGCGGCGCGCGCATAGCCGGCCCGTCATGGCGAGCCAAGCGGCGCCGGCCGCCGCAGCCAGGACGCTTGCATGCGCGGCCGGCGCGCCCAGCGCAAGCGCCAGCAGCGCTACGATCGCGTAGTAATCCCAGCGCGGCGTGGCGCGGATTTTTTCGCGGTAGCGTTGCGGATGCTTTTTGTAGAGCAGGGCGTCAAAGGCGATCTTGCGCATCTGCAGCAGGCTGACACCCCACGGCGCGGGTCGCACCGGGTGGATCACGATGGAGCGCGGCGCGCGCACGATGGTCGCGCTCATGTCGAGCAGGCGGAAGTACAGGTCGCTGTCCTCGCGCCACGGGCGGCGAAAGCGTTCGTCGAACCCGCCCAGCGCAAAGAGCACCGACTTGCGCAAAAAGCAGCTGGCCACGATGAATTCGGACTGCTCGTGCAGGCTTGTGTTGCGTTCATAGTCGGTGGGATGCGCGGGCAACGGAATGTCGATCTGGCCGCAGACGGCGTCGGTGCAATCGTCAATCACGGCCAGCCCTTGCGCCAGCCACGATGGCATGGCAATGGCGTCGTCATCGGTGAAGGCGACAATGGGGCGTGCCAGGCGCCAGCCCACGTTGCGCGCCGCCGCCGGGCCGCGCGCGCCATGCTTGGGCACGTAGCGTAGGTGCAGGCCGCGCGTAGCGGCGCACGCGCTCCACATGGCTGCCAGTTGGCGCGTGTGGTAGTCGGGAGCGTCGTCGACGATGATGATTTCGTACTCGCAAGGCAACAGCGTTTGATCGAGTAAGGCGTTGATGCAGCGGCCGAGCAGGTGCACCCGATTGCGCGTGGGCACAACCACCGACACGAGAACTGCCGGCGTACCCGACGCTGCCAAAGTTGCCGTCATTAATGCCTCCCTATGATGATGGGCGATGCAAGGTTTCCGCATCGCGCTGTTGAAGCAGCCACAAGTGCGCATACAGGCCGCCTCGGCGCAACAGTTCCTTGTGGCTGCCTTGCTCGGCAATGCGGCCACGGTCCATGACGATGATCTCGTGCGCGCGCACAATGGTCGACAGACGATGCGCGATGATGAGAGTAGTTCGATTGCGCGACAGGCGGTCCAGTTCCTGCTCGATGGCGTGCTCTGAATCTGAATCAAGTGCGGAGGTTGCCTCATCGAAAATAAGGATGACCGGACTCTTCAAAATGGCGCGGGCGATGGCGATGCGCTGCTTTTCGCCGCCCGACAGTTTCACGCCGCGCTCGCCGACGGCCGTGTCGTACTGGTCGGGCAGGGCCGCGATCAATTCATGGATATGCGCAGCCTTGCTGGCGGCCACGATCTGCTCGAACGTGCTGCCGACGCGTCCGTAGGCAATGTTGTAGCCGATGGTGTCGTTAAACAAGGCAGTTTCCTGCGGCACCACGCCGATCGCCTCGCGCACGCTGCCGGGGCTGAGCTGGGCGATATCCTGGCCGTCGATCAGGATGCGCCCGCCCGTAGGCGCATACAGGCGCAGCAGCAAACGCGCCAGCGTCGACTTGCCCGACCCGCTGCGCCCGACCACGGCCACCGTGCGCCCGGGCGCAATGCGCAAGCTCACGTCGCGCAGGATGGGGCGCGCCGGATCATAGTGAAAGCTGACGTGCTCGAACACGACGTCGCCGCCGCCCGCTTGCAGGCGCGGCAGCGACGGCGAGTCCGGCAGGTCGGGCTGTTCGCGCAGCAATTGAAACAGGCGTTCGGCATTGACCCAGGCGTCGCGCGCCTCGCGGTAGACAAAGCCGAGCGCATTGAGCGGCAAACACACTTGCAATGCGTAGGCATTGACCAGCACCAGGTCACCCACGCTCATGCCGCCGCGCCATACTTCGTCGCCGGCCAGCAGCATGATGGCCGCCACGCCGGCGCCGATCACCAGGCTCTGGCCCACGTGCAGCGTGAACAGCGCGCGCTGGTTGCCCATGCCGGCCTCCGTCCAGCCTTGCATCAAGGTACGAAAGCGCGCCGTTTCCAGCGCCTCATTGGCGAAAAACTTGATCGTGTCGTAGTTGATCAAGCTGTCGGCGAGCTGGCTCTTGGCGCCCGAGTCGAGCTTGTTGACGCGCCGCTGGTAGAGCACGCGGCGCGCCGTAAACAGCAGCGTAAAAACGGTGTAGGCAACGAACATCAGCACGATGATCGCCGCATACCACGCGCTGTAGCGGGTGAGCATGATGGCCAGCACGAGGCCGATTTCAATCAGCGTGGGGACAATCGTGAACAGGCCCACGCCGAGCAGGAAGGCAATGCCGCTGGTGCCGCGGTCGATGTCAGGCAGCAAGCCGCCGATCTGGCGCTTGGCGTGAAAGGCGGCGCCAAGCGCATGCAGGTGGGCGAACGTTTTTTCGGCGTAGGTGGCGACCGTGCGCAGCGTGACGCGGACAAAGAGCAGGTCGCGCAATTCGTTGAACAGCGTGCTGAGAAAACGCAGCAGCGCGTAGCCGGCCAGCAGATAAAGCGGCAAGCGCGACAGCTGGTCGGGGTGTGATAACGCGTCGATGATGCGCTTGAGAACCAGCGGGACGGCGACCGTGGCAACCTTGGCCGTGACCAGGCACAGCAGCGCAGCGAGGATACGCCAGCGATACATCGACAAGACGTGCCGGATGTCGGCCGCGATTTTTTTGTTCATGCAGGCTTGGACCGGACAGCGGCCGTGAAGCTCCCTGTTCTGGCGTACGTCAAACGAATCGCGTACGGCTGACGTTTATCGGTCGCGGCAGCAGCCGTGCGTTGCACGCCGGGTCAGCACCGCCCCTTGATCCCCTTGCATCTCGGCAGTTAGAGGAAAGGATTGCGAACGCACAAATGCACGCCGTGTTCGCCAATTACGATGGCTGGCCGTCAGCAGAAAATCAATGCAGACACCTTATTGCTGATGCGTAAAACCTTCCTTTATTAGCGATAGTTCATTGGAGATACAACATGAATGAAGCAGGCTATAACTTTCAATCTGACGACAATGCAATCAGTTCAGGCCCGCCCAACGGCAGCACGTATGCCGACGGAACGCAAAGTGCACAGCAACAACGTACCCAGCAATACAGTGCCCAGGGGAACGACTACACGGACGTGCCCAGTTCAAGCAGCTTTTTGCGTCCCCAAAACCTGACCAGGCCAGGGAACCTGTTGCCTCCCAAGGGCGGGCAATTTTTCTCTGAAGAAAGTGCAGGGGAAGCGGCGCTGGAAGTTTTTGCCGCTGAATCGGGCGCCGAGTCGGCCGAATTGAACGCGGAGATGGGCAACCCCGCCGCACAGGAAAGCGGCGCGGAAGGGGTACTGGAAGCGACTGCGGCGCAGTTGGAGGCAGCCAACGCCGAATCAGCTGCCGAGTCCGGGAGCGCGGAAGGCTTGTTCGACGTCATCAGCGGTATCGCCGGCAGCTTGTTCGAAACGGGCGAGGTGCGCGAAGCCGGCTCGGCGGTCGAAGGGCAGAGCGCGCCTTCGCACGAAGAGTTCTTTCCCTTGTTTGCTGCGCTGATTCCGACGCTGGTGTCGGCCATCGGCCCGACGGTGGCAAAAACGTTGGTGAAGTCGCTCTCGCCTCTGGCGCGCCAGGGTATCAAGCGCGCCGCCAGCGCCATCCTCCCAAAGGGCGGTCTCGGCAGAAAGCCGGCCAAAAACATGTTCAGCATGTTTGCCAAGCTGCTGGAGTCGGCAGCTGCACAGGAAGGCGGCGAGGCCACTGAAAGCGGGGCCGAGGTCGGCCCTGAAGTAACGTCGCTCTTGAGCGAGGCTGCTTCGACCATCGAAGTCATCATCGGCACGGATGACCGCAAGAAAATCTATAATCCTGGCGGCGATCCTTGGCGCCGCATCTGCCTGCTGCGCATCACCTTCCCCGACGGCCAAGTGTTTCGTGGGACGGGTTTTTTCATCGGCAGTCGGGCCCTCGTCACGGCCGGACACTGCGTGTACCTGCACGACCATGGAGGATGGGCCACCAAGATCGAGGTCAGCCCCGGCGCAAACGGCGCCGTACGGCCCTACGGCTCGGTCGTATCCACCACCTTCCGCTCGGTGAGTGGCTGGGTCAACAACAAAAAGCCCGAGTGCGACTATGCCTGCGTGGTGCTGCCGACGGGCGCCTTCAACGGGCGCAATCTGGGCAAGTTCGGCTTTGGCGTGTTCGATGGCCAGCAATTGCTGGCCAAGCCGGCGGTGCTGTCGGGCTATCCGGGCGACAAGCCTCTGGAAATGTGGGGCATGAGAAGGCGCATCAAAACGGTGACAAGCAAGACCCTGATCTACGATATCGATACGGTGGGGGGCCAAAGCGGCGCTCCCGTGTATATCAAGCTGAACGGACAGCGCTTTGTTGTCGGCATCCACAATTACGGTAATGCCGCCGGCAACTCCGCCACGCGCGTGACCCAGCCCGTGTATGAGCGCATGAAGCAGTGGAGCATGTTGTAATTTTCGTTGAACGTAGCTGAAATCCACCCGCTGCGGCGGGTGTTTTCCTGGGTGCCGTCGGGCACCTCCACGCCGTTCGCCCGGTGCGCGCGGCTCCTTCCGCGCCGCGCTCCCGCGCCACAGCCAAGCGCACCATGCCATCGCGCCAGGTGCGCCGTCCCTCACTAAAAAGCCCTTGCCAGCGGCGAACACTGTCATCCGCCCATCGCGCGAACCGCGTCGCACAGGGGAGGCTTGCCAGCAGTTCCGTATCGTGTTTGCGAACGCACAAACTTCGGTCGAAATACCCGCATAGGATGAACTTTCACTAGCCAACATCAATACCCAGGGTCGGCGTTAGTGCAGCAACTTCCTTCAAGCAAGTTCACAGGAGAAAAGACCATGAACGAATCTGGCTATACCTATCAAGCCGATGACGCTTCAAGCAATTCAAGCATTCTCAACGGAGACGGTCGCCTGCATGCGGCTCAGAATGCGCCACAGTTGAACCAACAAGGCGACGAGCTCGACGCAGCTGGCGCCGGTGCCGGCTTTCACATGCCGGCGCAAGGGCGCGTCCCGGCCAAGCGCGACGAAGGTGGTCCGTACGTCGCCGAAGAGGTGAGCGGCGAGGCGCTGGTTGAAATCACGGGGGTCGAGTCGAGCGCGGAATCGATCGAGCTCAACACCGAAGTTGCCAACCCCGGTGCAGACGGTGAAAGCGCGGGAGGCTACTTCGAAGCGACGCCTGAACAAATCGAGGCAGCGGGCACCGAGGAATCTGGCGAGGCGGGGCTGGAAGAAGGTCTGTTCGACGTGATCGGCACCAGCGCCCCGACCTCATTCGAAACGGGCGATGTGCATGAGGCAGGCTTTCTGCTCCATGGCCAGCAAGCAGGCTCCCAGCAGGAGTTCTTCGGGATCTTCAGCGCGTTGATTCCCACCTTCGTCACCAACATCGGTCCGGCCGTGGCAAAACGGATCATCCAGGCGCTTACGCCGCGCGCGCTGGCGGTCGTCAAGAGCGCGGCCGCCACGGTTTTAACCAAGCCGGGCGGCATGAAAATGCCTGGAAAAAACCTCTTTCCCCTCTTGGCCAAGGGGCTGCAAGCGGCGGCGGCGCGGGAATTGATGGAAGGTGTCGAAGCCGGCGTCGAATTGAACGAGGCGACGGAAGCGCTGGCGCTGGAGGCCGCCTATTCGATTGAATCCATTATCCAGAAAGATCAACGCAAGCAGATCAAGAATCCCGCCAGCGATCCATGGCGCCGCATCTGCCTGCTGCGTATCACCTACCCGAATGGCGAGACGGCGCGGGGCACGGGCTTTTTCATCGGCAACCGCACCTTGATGACGGCCGGGCATTGCGTCTACATGCGCGATCAGGGTGGTTGGGCCAGGAAAATCGAGGTCGTTCCAGGCGCCGACGGCAGCACATGTCCTTATGGCGTGGTGGTCTCCAGCAGCTTCCGCTCTGTCAAAGGATGGGTGAACGGTCAAAAACCGGAGTGCGACTACGCCTGTGTGGTGTTGCCGACCGGCTCATTTAATGGACACGATCTGGGTAAATTCGGCTTCGGCGTCTTCGATGGCCAGCAACTACTGGCCAATTTCGCGGTACTGGCAGGGTACCCCGAAGACAAACCGCTGGAAATGTGGGGCATGAAACGGCGGGTCAAGTCGGTCACGCCCAAAACCTTGATCTACGATATCGATACCTACGGCGGCCAAAGCGGCGCGCCCGTGTACATCAAGCGCAATGGCAGACGCTATGTGGTCGGCATCCACAATTACGGCAGCCTTGCCGGCAATAGCGCCACGCGCGTGACCGCGGCGGTGTTCGACCGGATGAAAAACTGGAGCGCCCTGTGACCGCCGGACGCTGATCCGGCCAAGCCAGGCGTCGATCCGCACTGCCTGGCCAGCGCCCGCCTGGGCGGGCGTCCTGTCCAAGTATTTTTTCGGGAACGGGTTCATCATGGAACAAGATTTAACTGGCAGTTTGCAAGGTCGGGTGCTGCTCAAGGCAACTGGCGCACCCGTTGATGGCGCCACCATTGTGATCGTGCGCGGCGCAGGTCCTTTCCCCGACATGGCGCCGCTGACTGGCAGCGATGGCCATTTCTCGCTCGATGGCCTGGCTGCCGGGGAGTGGGTGCTGGGTGCTTACGGCGTCAGTGGCGAGCAGGGCCAGGGGCGCGCCAGCGTGCTGCCCGACTCGGTCGCCCAGATAGTTATCCAGGTCGCTTGAGCCGGACGGGTCGCGTTGTTGCTGCGCCACGCTGGCGCCAGCGCGGTACGCGTTTGCGCGCGTTGCCGCGTGCGCCACATGAAGCGGCGTTTATTGCGCTGTGTTGCGCAGAGTGTCCCGCGCGGTGTCGCGCCCCGCGTCGCTCTTGATAAAGGCGTCGATATCGTCGAGCGTGGGGGCCAGCACGCGCAGCGGCGCGGCCAGCGAGCCGACCAGCGTCACGTGATTGACACGGGCGTAATAAATTTCTTTCACGAACACATTGTTAGCGCGCAGCTTGTTCGCCAGCCCGCCCGTGTTGCGCACAGGATTGACCAGCGCATCGGTGCTGGCCGCGATCAGCAAGGCGCGCGGCGACTCCCCGCTGACATGGTTGATCGGCTGCGAATCCACGGGCGTATTTGGGAAATGAAACACGGGCCGCGTGCTCGTATTTTCAATCGGCAAAAAGTCATACGGTCCGGCCAGGCCGATCCAGCCGCGCAGTGCCGACGCCTTCATGCCATGCTTGGCAAGATAGCGCGGATCGAGCGCCACCATGGCCGCGTTGTACGCCCCGGCGCTGTGCCCCATCACGTACAGCCGCTTGGGGTCGCCGCCAAAGCCGGCGATTTCGCGCGCCGTCCATGCCACGGCTTGCGCCGAATCGTCGAGAAAGTCCGGATACTTCACTTCGGGATACAAACGATAATCGGGAATCACCACCACATAACCGCGCGAGGCCAGCGCGCGCCCCACGAACGCGAAGTCGTCGCGTTCCCCCTTGACCCAGTTGCCGCCCATGAAAAATACGACCACGGGTGCATTCGCAGCCGCTTTTTGCGGGGTGTAAATATCGAGCTTGTGGCGCGGATTGCTACCGTAAGGCACGGCCGCGCTGGTGCGCAAGGCACTGCCAGGCGACAAGGCATTGAGCGTACCCAGCGGCGAACAGGCGGCCAGGCCGCCAAGGATGGCAACGCCGGCCGCGACCGCGATCAAGGTTCTTTTGAGCAGCTTCATGTAATTCCCGTGCAAGATGTGTAGCGGATAATTATAGCGATGCACGGGAAACTCCAGAGCACGCCAGAGCCTGCTACTTGGGATGGCAATGCGAGCGGTATTGCACCGGGGTCATTCCCGTATGCGACTTAAACTGGCGGCTAAATGCACTGTGATCGGTATACCCGCACGCATAGGCGATGTCGGCAATGCTGTGGGTGCGGTCGGACTCGATCATGCCCATCGCCTCGCCCAGGCGCGGCTGCAGCAGCAGCTAGCGCGGCGGATAGTGAAACACGCGCTGGAACAGGCACTCCACGTGCGAGAGCGAGAGCCCTTCGGCGGCGGCCAGCGCTTCCATGCACACATTGGCGTGGTAGTTCTCGCCGATGTGCCGGGCAATGGCCGCGATCTTGCGGGACACCGGGTGCAGCTCGTCGGCCAGGCCCAGGTCCTGCGAGGTGCCCGCCAGGCCGACGATGGCGCCGCCCTCGTCGCGCAGCGGCACTTTGTGGGTGATGCACCAGCCGCCGCTGCGGGTGGGGTACAGGTGCAGTTCCAGATGCTTGCTGAGCGCCGCGCCGCTGTCGATCACGCGCCGGTCCTGCGCCATAGGGCGCTCAGGTGCATGGCAAAGATCCCGGATGAGTAACGAGTCCCCCCATGTTTCCAGTCACTGCGGGACGCTGGCCAGCGTCGCCGACGACGTCCTCAGTTAATCTGGCGTCCCGTCGTCGCGCCGTCCAACGTTGCTTTGTTCCGACTGGCGGCTAGCGGCATCTTGCGCGGCCGACTGTCGGTTGACCCGGTTCGACAGGCCGGTATCGTCATCCATATTTTCATCGGCGGCAAGCTTGCCGCTGCCGCTGCCGCTGCCGCCGGCGCCGGGGCCTTGAGGCAGGCCGCCTGCCATGGCATCCGATTTTGCCTGCGCCGGCTGCCCTTGCTGCTGGCTGCCGGTTTGCGAACCGGTGCGGTCAGTGCTTTGCTGGCCCATCTGGGAATCGATTTGCGAGCCGCCCTGATCTTGCTGCTGTTCGCCCTGCTGTTGCTGCTGCAAGTTCCCTTGTTGGGTGAGGTCTTTTTCTACCGTGCCACCACGCGATGACGAGACGGTTTTTTCATTCCCGCCGTTGTCCGTTTGATTGTTGCCCTGGCTGCGTTGATTCGAGTTCATGGTCTATTCCTCCAAAAGTGTGGTGTATCGGGTGCGTCGTCTGAGGCCGCATTAGCGCCGGGAATATGCATCATGCACGTGGCCTGGGGCTGCTTGTATCAGAGTAGGGAGCGTAGTGATGTAGGACGATATGCAGGCTTTTGCCACCAGAGGTTAGTTCGGTTTCCCAGGTCCATTTCTATCTGCTTCTTGTCCTACAAATCAGGCTAACCCAGTCCTATAGCAGCGCGCTGTCGTGCTGCCTAAGATGATCTGCCCGAGCGCTCATCGCCACCCTGCCGGATGGGCTCGGATAAACGATCCAAGGAGATGATCATGGCAACCAGCAAAGAGGGCAACAAGCAAGGTGGCAGCCGGGGCGCACAGGGCGGTTCCAGCAACCGCGGTTTTGCTTCGATGGACCCGCAACGCCAGCGCGAAATCGCCAGCGAAGGTGGCAAGGCAGCGCACGAGAAGGGGACTGCCCACGAATTCACGTCTGAAGAGGCGCGCCGCGCAGGCAGCATGAGCCACGGCAACCGGCAGGCGGCGCAGTCGGGTTCGGGCAGCGTTGACCGGCAGGAGCCGGGCAAGCAGAAAGGCAACAAGCAGGAAGGCAACAAGCAGGAAGGCAACAAGCAGGAAGGCAACAAGCAGGAAGGCAACAAGCAGGAAGGCAACAAGCAGGAAGGCAACAACCAGGGCGACAAAAAAAGCGCGGGCAGCAAACAGGAAGGTGGCGCCAGCAAGCCGCGCTAGCGACGGGCGCAAGCAAATTGCTCAGCACGCCCGTGATGCGGTAAAATTGTCGCGCGTTTTTAATCTCCCAGAGGTATGTCGTGGCAAAACAAGCGGTGATCCGTGAAGTAAAAAGCATGGCCCTGTCGTGCGACAAGGTCGGCAATGTGCTGTTGGTAAAGTTCTCCATGTTGAGCGGCGCCGACGCGTGCGTCCTGATGCCGGCGCACATTGTGTTCTGGCTGCTCGAACATATCCCGGTGAACCAGGATCCCAATTTGCCGGGCCCGGCGCCATACCCGCAGATTTATGGGGAAGACTGGGACGATCTGCGCACCCCGCGCGTACTGACGGTGCAATGCAAGCAGTTTGCCGACGCAATCCGCATGGAACTGGAGCTGGACCGCACGCCGCACCTGAACGTGCTGCTCAATCGTACGAATGTGGAATTGCTGCGTCAATTCCTCGAGAACTATCGCGGTAGCCTGATGGACCTGGGCGTCTTTTAAGCTTGGGGGCGGACGCTTTGTCCGTCCGCTGTGCTTCCCCGCACGGTTTGCCCGATCCGCTGGTTGCCCAACACGCTGGCCAAAAGCAGCGCCATGCCGAGCCACTGCAAAGGGCCGAGCTTGGCGTTGAACAGCAGCAGGTCGGTCGCCAGGGCAACCGCCGGATAAATGAACGACAGGCTGGCAATGGTTTCGGCGCGCAATCGCTGGAACGCCCCATACATCAGGTTGTAGACCAGCCCGGTATGCACCAGGCCCACCACCAGCAGGCTGCCCCAGGCTTGCGCTGAAAACTTCCCCACTTCAAAAGTTGCCATTGGCGCCAGCACGATCACGCCGATGACCAGTTGTAACCCTGCAATTTGCGCCGGCGGATACGCCTTCAGTTTGCGCGTGGCCAGCGTGGCAAGGGCGTACAGGAAGCCCGCCGCCAGGGCCAGCAAGACACCTTGCAGCAAGGCCGGTTGATGTGCGTTGACGTTGATGCCGCTGGTCAGCGCCACCCCCACGAACGCGAGCAGCAGGAAGGGCGCCTGCCGCCAGTCGGGCGCCTGGCGCTGCGCCAGCGCCGCCAGCAGCACCAGCATGAACGGTTGCACGTGATAGATCACGGTGGCAATAGAAATGCCGCATAGCGAAAACGCCGAAAACAGGCACAGCCAGTTGCCGATGATGGCTGCAGCGCCGGCGGCGATCCAGGCCCCGGCGCTGCGGTCGAGTTTGGTCCAGCCGCCGGTGTACCAGAGCCACCCCAGCAGCGCCACGGCCCCGATCAGGCAGCGAAACAGCACCACCGTCAGCGGCGACTGCCCGCTGAAGACGGCAAAGGCGCCGATCGTACCCGACAGGCCCATCGCACTGACCATCCTCCACACGCCGCCTGACTTGTCCATTGCATTATCCCCTTAGAAGCAGTCAGTATGCATTGCCATTACCGCAGTAACAATACGGGTAAAATGCAAAGCATTGTTGACCCTGCGGCAAAGGTGAAATCATGGAACTTCTCAAGGAAATGGCGATTTTTGCCCAGGTTGTCGATAGCGGGAGCTTTTCGGCAGCGGCGCGCCAGCTCGGCATCGCGACCTCCGCCGTCAGCCGCCACGTGTCGCGGCTCGAGGCGCATATGGGCGCCCGCTTGCTCCAGCGCACCACCCGCTCGCTGTCGCTGACCGAACTGGGCGCGCAGGTCCATGCCGGCTGCACGCGCATGCTGGCGTCAGCGCGTGAAGTTAATGCCCTGGCCGGCCGCTACAGCGCCCAGCCCACCGGCGTGATCCGCGTGACCGCGCCCATCGTATTCGGACAAATGTGGCTGGCGCCCCGTCTGCCGCTCTTTCTGGCCCGGTATCCCGACGTTGACGTCCATCTGACCCTGGTCGACCGTACCGTCGACTTGATCGAGGAGGGCGAAGACCTGGCCATCCGCATCGCGCGCGAACTGGCGCCGGGCCTGGCCGCGCGGCCATTGTGCGCGCTGACGTATGTACTGGTGGCTTCAAGCGGCTACCTCGACGCGCACGGCGTGCCCGCCACGCCGGCCGAGCTGGCCAATCACCGCTGCATCTGCCTGCGCCATGCGGAGCTGGGCGGCAGCTGGAGCATGCAGCGCGGCGCCGAGACCGCCAGCGTGGCGGTGCCAACGCGCGTGACCATCAACAACAGCGCGGCGGTGATGGCGGCGGTGGAGGCGGACGGCGGCATTGGCCTGGTCAGCGACTTTGCGGCGCGCGCCGCGCTGGCCGACGGCCGCGTGCGTCCCGTGCTGGCCGACTGGCAAGTGGGCGATCCGCACCGGCGCATGATTCACGCGGTGTATGTGCCGGGGCGCCATATTGCCCTCAAAATACGCGCGCTCATCGATTTCCTGGCAGCGTCAGCCGACGTTTAATCCGGTATCATGCCTTCATTGTGAAACCACTAACAAGAGAGCCTTCATGCCTATCAAAATCAGCCAGCAATTCGATTCCGGCGCCATCGAAGTGGTACAGGCCAACAATGCCCACCAGATCGACCTGAACTTGCGCGCCGATTCGCACGCAGACATCCACCAGTGGTTTCACTTCCGCCTGCAAGGCGCGCGTGACCAGGCTTGCACGATCCGCTTCTTGAATGCCGGCAAGGCTACCTATCCGGGCGGGTATCAAGGCTACCAGGTCGCCGCCAGCTACGACACCGAAAACTGGTTCCGCGTGCCCACCACCTTTGACGGCCAGGTGATGACGGTCACCCACACGCCCGAGCTCGACAGCGTCTACTACGCCTACTTCGAGCCGTACTCGTGGGAACGCCACCTGACGCTGCTGGGCGAAGTGGCCGACAATCCCATCGCGCGCGTGCACGACCTAGGCAGTTCGATCGAAGGTCGCGACATGAACCTGGTCGTCATTGGCAACCCTGCGGCCGAGAAAAAAATCTGGGTCATCGCGCGCCAGCACCCGGGCGAGACGATGGCTGAATGGTTCGTCGAAGGCATGATCGATGCGCTGCTCGATTCCGCCAACCCGATCGCGCGCAAGCTCTTGCAGCGCGCCGTGTTTTACATCGTGCCGAACATGAATCCCGACGGCGCGGTGCGCGGCAACCTGCGCACCAATGCGGCCGGCGCCAACCTCAACCGCGAATGGATGACGCCGTCGCTTGAACGCAGCCCCGAAGTACTGTGCGTCAAAAACAAGATTCATGAAGTCGGCTGCGACATGTTCTTTGACATTCATGGCGACGAAGCATTGCCTTACAACTTCGTCGCTGGCAACGAAATGCTGGCCGACTTCACGCCCGAGCGCGCCGCCAAGCAAAAAGCGTTCGTGGACCAGTACATGCTGTCGAGCCCGGACTTCCAGAACGTCCATGGTTATGCCGCCAGCAAGTACAACGAAGACATGCTCACGCTCGCCTCCAAGTACATCGGCCACACCTTCAAGTGTTTGTCGCTGACGCTGGAAATGCCGTTCAAGGACAATGCTGACTTGCCCGACGCCTACACCGGCTGGAATGGCCCGCGCAGTGCCGAGCTGGGCAAGGCAATCCTGCAGCCTATCCTCAGCTCGCTGGACTGACCGTGGGCGTCGAGATCGAGCGCAAGTTCCTGCTCACCGGCGACGCCTGGCGCGCGCTGGGCGAGCCGGTGCTGCTGCGCCAGGGCTATTTGTCGTCGGACCCGGAGCGCACCGTGCGCGTGCGCGTCGAAGGCGAACAAGGCACCATGACCATCAAGGGCTTGAGCACGGGCGTCACGCGGGGCGAATGGGAGTATCCGATTGCGCTCGCCGACGCCAACGAATTGCTCGAGCGCCTGTGCCACCAGCCCATCATCGAAAAATACCGGCGCCGGATTGCCTTTGCCGGCAACATCTGGGAAGTCGATGAGTTTTTGGGCGCCAACGCGGGCCTGGTGGTGGCCGAAATCGAACTGGCGACCGAAGACCAGCGCTTCGACAAGCCCGACTGGATCGGCGCGGAAGTCACGCACGACCGGCGCTATTTCAATTCCAGCCTGGTCAAGCTGCCGTATTCGGCCTGGACCGCATGAAATGAATTTCATCTACCTGTGGGAGGGGCCGGAGCCGCGCAGCGTGGACGAGGCAAGGAGCCTGATCGCTGCGGCGCCGGCCGCGCCCGTGGGTCAAAACCCGACGTTTCTTGTCCTGGCGGCGCGCCTGATGGAGCGCTTCCCGAACGACCTTTACGCGGCCGAGGCGGACGATGTCTGGATCGACGGCGTCGTTACCGGCGTGACTGATGCGCGCGTCTTCATCCTGGGCGTATCGCAGAACGAGCAAAAGGTCACCGACTTTGTGTTCGAGACCGCGCGCAGCCTCGGCCTGCACACCTACGACAAATTTTACCGGCGCGTGCGCACGGCCTCGGGCGCCGTTCTGCCGAGCGTTGCGCAGTATGACCTGGGTTACACCAGCTGGGTGACCAGGATGACCAAGGCCGACGCGCGCTACGCCGTCAACGCCGCCTTGCTCAATATCTTCGCGCCCCACGGCTTCGTGCGCGAGCAGGCCGGCGGCAACTGCGTGCGCTTGCTCGAAGGCGCTCGCCAGCGCGTGCATTTTGCGATCAACAGCCGCTTCGATGCCTGGGAATTCAGAATGTCCTTCCTGGTGCGCTACGACGCGCTCGAAGCGATCGTCGTGCCGCTGGTGGGCAAGCGGGACGATCCGGATGCCTTTGCCGCCAGCGCCACGTTCTCGGTGGCGCTCGATGCCTTTCCCGATGGCCGCAAGTCAGCCTTTGAAGTGGCCGACATCACGCAGGTTGACGCCGCCGTGCAGGCGCTGGCACCCTTGCTGCTTGGCCAGGTGCTGCCTTTTCTCGACCGCTGCCGCGACCTTGCTGGCTGCAACCGTGAATTATCGGAGGCGCCGACGCTGGTTCGCGTCTCGCCGGCAGCCCACTTGATTCTCGCCTTGCTGGAGCGCGATCCCGGTCTTGACGCGCTCATCGAGCGCCATAAGGGGGAGGTCGAGGTGATCGATTTTATCCGCCGCTACGATCATGCGGCGCCATCGCTGCTGGGATTGCAGTGGACCTGCCCCTATCTTCCATTTAACAAGAAGATCGGGCAAGCGGTCCGGCACCCTGAATTGGGGGACGCAGTCGTCGTCGGCATCAGGGGGCAGCGCGATGGCACCCGGGTGTATCTTGACTACGGGCGCGAGGGCCTGACGCAGCTTGATATTGCTTCTGCGAGCCTGGTGCAGGACATGGTGTAGCAACGCCGGGCGCTCGTCCTGCGCCATGCTTTTTCTTGAACGCGGCAAAGTCTGGAAGGTCGTCGGCCGGCCCGACTATCGGGAAACTTTTTAATGACGAGGATGCGAATTCGCCCGTCGGCAGCTCGGTAGCGACAACCAGCCATTGTTCGCCCACCTTCGGCAACAAAAGCTGCACGCAATCGGGGCCGCCAACGGCAAGAAAAACATCGTTGATGATCAGCGTTGCTGCGCGATGCTTGCCCCAGGTGCGCGTCACCTGGATGATCGTCAGCTCCGGGGTATAGGCGTTGGGCATGCCGGCGTTCACCGGCGCGCCTTTCCCAACGGCCAGCACCTTACCCAAAAACGCTTGCTCGTAGCGCTCCAGTTTGACATGCCCAGGGTCGGAAAACGGCCCTCGGCACGCCCACGCGCCTTCTGCCAGCAGCACCCAGGCAGTCAGCGCAAGGAGGAGGCGACAGGCGGTCATGCGAACGTTCATGGTTAAATTCCTAGTCAGGCAGACAGTGAGGTAGACCGGTTACTGCACGAGCACAACGGCGTTGTACAGCGCATGCACCAGCACTGGCGCAAGCAGGGCGCGCGTCTTGTCGTACACGTAGGCCGTGCACAGTCCGAGCACGAACACCGGCAGCACCGACGCCGCAGGATGGATGATGGAAAACAGCGCGCTGCTCATCAGCATGCTCGGCACCAGGCCCATCGAACGGCGCAAGCCTCCAAAGACCAGGCCGCGAAAAATGAATTCTTCGCACAGGGGCGCGGCCACCACGGCCAGCAGGAACAGCAAGTAGCCTTCTAGCTTGCCGGCCGCGCCAAAAGCGTCCGGGAACAGCTGCCAGCGTGCGATCAAGTGCAGGTAGCCCAGTGCGAAGGCGGCAGCCGCGGCGCCACCCCCCAAGGCCCACCCAAGCGCTGCGGCTGGTGGACCTGCCAGCATGGCAGGCACGCCGCCGGTTTTTCCCAGCCAGTAGACCAGCCTCATGGTGGCGTAGACCAGCACGCCGCTGGCGCTAAAAGCCACCACCAGCGCTTCGCCCGGCGGTACTTTTGCCAGTGCCGTGAACGCCAGCAGGATCGCGCCCTGCAAGACAAAAAACAGCATTGCCGCAATCAGGCCGTCGGCAGTCGATACGCGCGCCGGCGGCGCGACAGCCGGGTCGAGCAGGTAGGGCAGCTGGTCGCGGGCCTTTTGCCACAAGGCGGCGGCGAGCGAGGCCATCAGCACCAGGAGCACCAGCTTGTGGGACCAGAGGTCGGCACTGACCGCATATATGTACAGGCCGGAGAGCATCATGTACAGATAGCTGTAGCTTGGCTTGATCTTGTTGCGCGCGTCTTCTGCCAGCGGATCGCAGGCAAACACGCCAAGCGCGACCGCGATCACCGCAAAGATCGGCACGCCGGCCAGCACCATCGCAAAGCGGCTCAGCGTGGCCGCCGCCATGCCGGGCGCAAACCACAGCGCCGCGCCCAGGATGAGCAGCGGATAGACCAGTGCCAGCGCGGCCCAGAATTGCGCCTTTTCCTTGAGCACGCTTTCCAGCGAACGGGGAAAGGTGTACAGCATCCACAGCGATTGGCCCTCGTTGTTCAAGGTCTGGAAGGCTGACAGCAACAGCATGTACGAACCGATGCCAAAGGCCATGCCCGCCATGAACTTGGGACTGCTGGCGATCTCGGCCAGCGCATCGGGCGAGCCGGTCAACAGCAGCTGGCTGCCGACGATGATCAGCGGCAGCAGCAGGCTCTGGATCAGGAAGTTGCGGTCGCGGCTAAGCAGGCGCAGTTCGCGCCGCTTGATGGGCGAGGCGGGCAGCAGGCGCGCAAACCGGCCGGCGGGCGCAGTGCGCGGCGTGCTGCGGGCGCTTTCGCGGGCGCCGGCCGCCACCACGCCGTGGCGGAGCTGGTAGCGCAGCAGATGCATGCCGGCCCACAGCGGCGCCGCCAGCTCAAGCAGCAACAAGGCGAGCAGGGCGAGCGCTTCGCTTGGCGTGGCGGCGTCGATGGTGCGCAGCAGCAGTCCGGGCGGCGTCCACAGCATCCATGGCGGCGCGCTGCGTGCGATGGCGAGGATGGGTGAGCCGGCATGCATGGTGCCGAAGGCGTAGGCCAGGTACATGAACGGCAAGCCCACGACTGCCATCACGGCCTGCACATTGCGCAGCTGCGAGGGCGCGAGCGACATGCGCAGGCCGGTGTCGGCCAGCGTGCGCAGCATGGCCGCCAGCGGCAGCAGCAGCAGGGCGCCAGCGGCGCCGATCCATGCTGCGCTCCAGCGAAAGCCCGCATACCAGGCCAGCATCGTGCAGCACGGCGCGAGCAGGATCCAGCCGGTCGGGTTGACCAGCGTGCGTTCGAACACGCGAGCGCGCAGCAGCGTGGCGCGGCGCGCTGGCAGCGTGACCAGCCATTCGAGGTCCCAGTCGGCAGCGGCAATCGCCCGGCTGCTCAGGGGCAGCATCACGCTCACCAGGAACAGCAGCGAGAGCTGCAGCGTCAGTGCCGCCCGGACTGGTGGCGCGAGCGGCCCGGCATGCAGCTCGTCGGCCGCCGCATCGAGGTTCACGCGCGCGGGCTCGCCGTTGTGCCGCACCTGCAGGCAGGCGCTCGCGGGCGCCAAAAAGCACTGCATGTTCAGCATCGACTGGCGCGACACGTTCAGCACCGACAGCAGCATCGCCATGGCAAGCAATGCCGAGAGCACCCAGCCGATGCGCTGCTTGGCAGGCGTGGCGGGACGGCTACCCGGTTTTTTTGGGCCGAACCGAAAGCGCGTCACCATGTTTGCCAGGCGCTGCAGGCGCAGGCGCGCGATGAGCCAGATGGCGCGTGCGGGCGTGGTTGCGCGCCGCGCCGTCATTTAGCCGGCTCGCCGCTGTCGTCAGTAATCTTGAGAAAAAGTTCTTCCAGCGAGCCGCCAGCCGAGACGCTGGCCCGGATGTCGTCAAGCGTGCCGGTAGCCACCAGCGCGCCGTGGTGGATGATGGCGACCCGGTCGCACAGCTTTTCGGCCATGTCGAGCAAGTGGGTCGACACAAAAATGGTGGTGCCTTGCGCGGCCGCTGCCAGCAGGCGCTCTTGCACGTCGCGCGAGGCGCGCGGGTCGAGCCCGTTGATGGGCTCGTCGAGGATCAGCACGGCGGGATCATGGATCAGCGCGCAGGCCAGAGCGAGCTTTTTCTTCATACCCATGGAATAGTTGACGGCAAATTCTTCGGTCACGTCCATCAGACCGAGTTCCTTGAGCAACCGCGCGGCACGCTCTTGCGCCTGGCCTCTTGGAAAGCCGTGCATCTCGGCGACGAACTGCAGGATTTCGCGACCGCGCAGGAAGTCGTAAAAAATCGGATTGTCGGGCAGGTAGCCGACCCGGCGTTTGACGTCGGTGGCGTCCTTGTGGCAGTCGAAGCCATCGATCAGCACGCGCCCGGCGCTCGGGGCGAGGATGCCCATCATCATGCGGATGGTGGTGGTCTTGCCGGCGCCGTTCGGGCCAAGGAAGCCGAACACCTCGCCGGGCCGGACGGTGAGCGAGAGCGGCTTGACGGCGGCAAAGGCGCCGTAGGTTTTGGTAAGGGCGTCGAATTGAATCATGATGCATTTTGCGTTTGTTTGCGCAGATCATAGCACCGGTGGGAGCGGGGCCGTTGGCGGCGCTTGGCGGAATGGCGCGCTGCGCGCTTTTCCGCCCTACGTTCCACGCGATACCCGGCAAGCGCTACGTAGGGCGTAAAAGCGTAGCGCATTACGCCATGAAGTGCCACGAAAAAAAACCCGGAGGCCCCGGGTTTTTTGAATCGATCAGTGGAAGTGCTCACTGCCCGCCGGCGCATCGTCGGGCATTTCGGCATGCACCAGCTCACCGACCGGATCCGCAAACAGCGGCCCGCCGCAATCGTCGCAATACTCGGCGATATAGCGTTCGCTGTGGCGCTTGACGTGCGTGACGCCCGCGTCATTGAGGTGGGCGAGGATTTCGTCGAGCGGCGCCTTTTGGTCTTCCAGGCCGCCGATGCCGGCGCTGATCAAGCCTTCAATTGGCGTGCCGTCTTCGTCTTCCTGGCCATACAGCGGCCACACGATGCCGTAGATGACATCCGTCGCCTGGCGCATGGTAAAACCGACGCGGTATTCGTCGATCTGGCCTTCGGCCGACTCTTCGCCAAAGCCGGCGACGACGGCGCGCAGGTCGGACGGTTCAACGCCGAGCGTATTGGTCAGGTAGTGAATCGCAGCGCGGATCGAGACCGGGCGGATCAGTTTGTCGGCTTCGCGGCAGGCCACGTAATACGCTTCGGGCAGCAGCAGTTCGATCCCGCAGCCAGGCAAGAGCCGCGTGACGGTGTCGGTGGCCTGGGTGCGCCACTGCTCGAGCGCGTTGGCGCGTTCGATGGTGAAATTCATCTGGTGCTGTGGCGCCTGCCAGCGAAACAGCGGCGCGCCCAGCGGCGCCACGACGGCGATCAAGAGGTAGCGCGTGTCGGCCAAAAAGGGCGCGGTTTCAGCCGGCTTGGCGATGGGTTTGATGGCAGTGCCCTTATAGGCGGCCTGCGCCAGCTTGTGGGTGGCGGCGTAGGTTTCGGCGTGGGTGCGCGGCAGCTGGTCGATTGCGAACAGGGTAGGGGCCATTGACATGCGCACGCCATCGGCCAGCAGGTGGGCGCCGAAATGGGCCGACAGCGTGGACAGGATGTCGGCCGGGATAGTGCCCGAGGCGATCGAAAAGCGCGTCCATGCGAGGATGGGCGCGGCCACCAACAGCGCTTGGTAGGTGGTTTCGACGCCTTCGTGCTGGTCGACCATGACGGACGATTCGCTGACCGCTTCGACGCCTTCCATCAGCGTGTCGTAGGCGTTCAGGTCTTCCTTGAACAGTACGTTGAGGGTGGTGTCGACGGTGTCCTGATGGCCGGTCTTGAGCAGCTTTTGAAGTTGCGTATCCAACTGGCGTTCCAGGGCCCGCTCTTCGATGCGGCTGGCAGCCTGCACGATTGCCTGGCTGATGCTGACCAGCCGCTGGCTTTCGGCCGACAGTTTATGAGAAGAATCTTTGGATGGACGACGCATGGCGAATAAGGATCTTTTTTAAGTGGATGGACTGAGCTGGTGTTTCGAACAATGATAAACCCTTAACGGCCCTATTGTAGTGCATTCCGAATAGGAGGATGAAGACAGCGCAAGAAGAGGGGAAATCGGGTTGGCCAGATGATAAGAGCGCCTGTGTGCATACACATCGCGGGCGCAAAAAATACGCCGGGCGAACCCGGCGTTTCTGTGAACGGCTGCGCTAGCGACGCCATGCGGCGAGCAAAATTAGACGCTCATGCCGCCGCCTCTTCATGAACAGTGATCAGCGTTTTGCCGGCGAACGCGTTCATCAGTTTGGCACTGCCATCAGCGCCGACCTTGGCACGTAAAGTAATTTTCTTCACTCCTTCAAGCACGTCCGCGCCCCGATCATCTTCAATCAGAATGTCGACCATCTCGCCTGGTGCATAGTTTTCCGTCTTCACATGCAAATTCAGGTCTACGTAGAAGCGCGAAACACCGCTGACCGGGGTTTCCTCAGCGCCGTAAGACCATGAAACAGCCGTGACTTTTTTCTGCTTGTCGTCATCTTTTTTCGCTTTTGGGGAAGGCGCGCTCACTGCGGCGGCAACCGCTGCAACTGCTGCGGCATCCGCCAGGGCGGCTGTAGCTGCAGCAGATTTTGCGGCAGCCGCGCCGGCGGATGATCCACCGCCCGTGTCGACGATATCGGTAAACTGGGTGGCGACGAGCGTGGCGCCACAGGATGTCTTCATCCCCGCGAGCGCCACACCCTTGCCGTAGAACGTGGTCGTCAAGACTCCCTCGATGATCGGGAAAGTTCCCTTGCATTTTGGGCAGGACACTTTATGGCCTATGTAGGCAATCGGCTTGCCGTGGCAGATGTCCGTCATCGAACCCTCCAGCACCTTGCCGCCGTGATCGGTAGGATCGCCTTGCCGAATGATTTCACCAGCCATAGATTCTTTCTGAGTCGCACATTGTCTTTACGCTTTCTTGGAAATCTAGTCCCCAGCCAGCCCATCCGGCGGCCGGCACGGCTGATCTTTCGGATAGCCACCGACGCCTTCTACTGTGCTGCAACTGGGGAGTTTGGGTAGCGAAACACGTTTCAAAATCTCGTGTTTCTTGTTAATTACAAAACCCTCGCCGCCATAGTACGCTTCCCTATTGCACTCTATGCAGTCCGGTCTGCAGTTTTTGCAAACGAATGCCTTTTGCTGGTGAAACGAACCACAGCGGTTATAGATGGGAGGAATGATGATCTTGAAGTCGGACAGCCGAAAAAAGCCGCAGTTGTACTGATCAAATTTGCTTGTTGATTTTTTTGCCGGGACCGAAAAGGTCGCAATGCCGCCTTCTGCGTCCCGATAATCGTAATTGCCAGATTCGATGCCAGGAACGACCACGATCCCCTTTCGGTTGACCGCTACCGTTTCGTACGGTTCGAGATGGACGACAGCAAAGCCGTTCCGCTGAAATTTTACGCGGCCCAGATATTCCGGCTTGATGCGTCTTTCCTCTGCCTTGTGTTCGAAACAGGCTGCGGTCCATTCGCCTTTGGGACAGGTCACTTTGTTGTTGGACGCGTTCGCAGCAGTCCCGCTGGCCAAACAAGCCAGGGTCAGCAGAATACCGATACAAAAAGCTCTCATTTCAGCTCCCAGAACCCAATATGGGTCACATACTCGATTGGTCCAAGGCCAAGGTCTCCCATATAGGTGAACCAGAAATAGTAGTGCATGTTGCTAGGATCCCCATGGGTTGTGGCAAAAGCAAGCTCCTTTTTTTTGCCATCCCACATCGTGAAATGGTCGGAGGCGAGCTCCCAGCCCGCAACCTTGAACACGATGATTCCGCTTTTTCCTGCTAACTGTGTGTTTATGAATTGTTGACCCTTTGCCTTGCGCGCGGCGCAAACCTCAAGAAATTTTGGATGCCACTCCGTCGCTTCCTTCGGGATCGGATCGAACTTCAGCTCGGCATCGAATCCCTTAAAACGTTTTACGAGTTCATCCCGCAATTCATTCAATCGGATCCAATACCACTTGCCATCAGCGCCACGCATGCTGGAATCTTGGTCGGCGGTTTTAGATAGGGCAAATCCACTTTTCAAGAGTGCATACGACATTCGGGTCGCGCAGGTGTTCTGCAGGTATTTTGTTTTCTCCTGACCGATAAACTCACCCTTGATCTTGCCGTTGTAGAGGAAATCGCGCGAAACATTAGTTGCAGGATAGTGCAACTGCATGTCAGCCAAAGAGGGCCGGTTCGGTTTGACTGAGGCAGAAACGGTGCCGGCGGTTGCAGTGATTGCCAAGAGGAGAGCCTTTTCGATTAGGACATTGCGGTCAGCGACACCGGGCGCGGAAGCAAGTTCTTCAGTCACCGAACGTCGAAGTGAGTCAATTTTATCATTGAAACAATAATAATATAAATATAACTATACTGCCAAAAAAAACGCCGGGAAAACCCGGCGTTTTTTGCGCTGATGAAGTCTGGTTTATGCGGCCAGCAGTTGGCGCAGCACGAACGGCAGAATGCCGCCATGCTTGTAGTAATCGACCTCAATCGGGGTGTCAATACGCAGCAAGACTTTGACATCCTGCACGTCGCCGTTGGCGCGCTTGATCACCAGCGTTGCCAATTGCTGCGGCTTGATCTCGCCTTCCAGGCCCTTCAAGTCGAACGTTTCGTCACCGGTGATGCCCAGCGTGACCACACTGTCGTCGCCGATGAATTGCAGCGGCAGCACGCCCATGCCCACCAAATTGGAACGGTGGATACGCTCGAACGAACGCACGATAACCGCCTTCACGCCCAGCAGGTGGGTGCCCTTGGCCGCCCAGTCGCGCGACGAGCCGGTGCCGTACTCTTCGCCGCCGAACACCATCGTCGGTACGCCGTCGCCGACATACTTCATGGCCGCGTCGTAGATCGACATCTGTTCGCCGCTCGGCTGGTGAATCGTGATGCCGCCCTCTACTGCGGAGCCGTCGGCCTTGGCCGGGATCATGCGGTTCTTGATGCGCACATTGGCGAAGGTGCCGCGCATCATGATCTCGTGATTGCCGCGGCGCGAGCCGTACGAGTTGAAGTCCGCTTTCATGACGCCGTTGGCCAGCAGCCACTTGCCCGCCGGGCCGTTTTCCTGGATCGAACCGGCTGGCGAAATATGGTCGGTGGTGATCGAGTCGCCAAACACGCCCAGCGCGCGGGCATCCGAAATACCGGTCGCAGCCGCTTTCGGGATCATCTCGAAATTGTCAAAAAACGGCGGCTCGGCGATGTAGGTCGACTTCGGCCAGTTGTAGACCTGGCCTTCGGTGGTCGTGACGTTTTCCCACAGCTTGCCCGGCGCGCCCTTGACGTCGGCATAATTTGCCTTGAACACTTCCGAGTTCATCGCGAACTTCATCAGCTTGCCGATTTCTTTCGAGGTTGGCCAGATGTCGCCCAAATACACGTCCTTGCCGTTGGTGCCCTTGCCAACCGGCTGGGTCATCAGGTCAACCGTCATGTTGCCGGCAATCGCGTAAGCGACTACCAGCGGCGGCGAGGCCAGGAAGTTGGAACGGATGTTCGGGTGGATCCGCGCTTCAAAGTTGCGGTTGCCCGACAGTACGGCCGAAGCGACGATGTCGTTCTCGGCAATGGCTGCGTTCAGTTCAGGCGTCAGGTCGCCGGCGTTGCCGATGCAGGTCGTGCAGCCGTACGCGGTCAGGCCGAAGCCGAGCTGCTCCAGGTACGGCATGAGGCCGGCTGCGGTCAAGTATTCGGTGACCACGCGCGAGCCGGGGGCCAGCGACGTCTTGATGTGTGGTGCGACCGTCAGGCCCGCTTCGACAGCCTTCTTGGCCAACAGGCCGGCCGCCAGCAGCACGCTCGGGTTCGAGGTGTTGGTGCACGAGGTGATCGCGGCAATCAGCACGTCGCCATTCTTGACGTTGACGCCGTTGGTGGTCTCGTAGTGGTTGGTCAGGTCGGCCGGGTTCTTGTTGAAACCGTTTTCCGTGGTTGGCTTCGAGAATAGTTCAATGAAGTTGTTGCGCACGTTGCCGATTTCGATACGGTCCTGCGGACGCTTCGGGCCTGCCAGCGATGGCGTGACGGTCGACAGGTCGAGCGAGACTTCGCGCGTGTAGTCGATGTCGCCCGCGCGTGGCACGCCGTACATGCCCTGCGCCTTGAAATAGCTCTTGAAGGCGGTGATTTCTTTGTCGGTGCGGCCGGTGCCTTCGAAGTATTCGATGGTGGCGTCGTCGACCGGGAAAAAGCCCATCGTCGCGCCGTATTCCGGGGCCATGTTGGCAATGGTGGCGCGGTCGGTCAGCGACAGCGTTTCGGTGCCGGCGCCGAAGAATTCGACGAATTTGCCGACAACTTTTTCCTTGCGCAGCATTTCGGTGATGGTCAGCACCAGGTCGGTCGCGGTGCAGCCTTCGCGCAGCGCGCCGGTCAGGTTCACGCCAATCACGTCAGGGGTCAGGAAATAAACCGGCTGGCCCAGCATGCCCGCTTCTGCTTCGATGCCGCCCACGCCCCAGCCAACCACGCCGATGCCGTTGATCATGGTGGTGTGCGAGTCGGTGCCGACCAGGGTGTCAGGGAAGTAAGTGTCGCCCGCTTTGTGCACGCCGCGCGCCAGGTACTCGAGGTTGACCTGGTGGACGATGCCGAAACCCGGCGGCACGACGCCGAAGGTATCGAACGCTTGCATGCCCCACTTCATGAACTGGTAGCGCTCGTTGTTGCGCGAGAATTCCAGCTTCATGTTCAGGTCGAGCGCGTTTTTCTCGCGGTAATGGTCGATCGTGACGGAGTGGTCGACCACGAGGTCCACCGGCACCAGGGGCTCGATGTTCTTCGGGTTCAAGCCCATTTTGCTTGCCACGTTACGCATGGCAGCCAGGTCGGCCAGCAGCGGCACGCCGGTGAAGTCCTGCAGCACAACGCGCGCCACGACGAAAGGAATCTCGTCGGTGCGATCGCCATTCGGCGCCCAGTTTGCCAGCTGCTTGATGTGTTCTTCGGTCACCTTCTTGCCGTCGCAATTGCGCAGCACGGATTCGAGAACGATACGGATCGACACCGGCAGGCGCGAGATGTTCACGCCCAGGGCTTTCTCGAGTGCTGGCAGCGAGTAGAACTTGCCTTTTTGGCCGGCTGACAGTTTGAAATCCTTGAGCGTGTTCAGAGTGTTGCGGGACATGACCTCTCCTTCAGTGGGGTATTTTGTTATTGATAACTGTAATGCGATGCGTCTATGCGACGCATCTTGTTTGCGTACTTATGGCTTGATTTGTGGTTCCGTCGTGGCCGGCTCAACCGGCGCCGATGGCGTCGTCGCGGGAATTTTCGGTTCGTAGGTTTTCGGCGTGACGGTCCCCGGCTTGACCGGCGCTGGCGGCGTGACGCTCATTGGCTGAACCAGTGGCTGAACCAGTGGCTGCACTGCGGGCGCACTCGCAGGCGGCTGCACCTGCGGCGTCACCATCAGCGGCTGGACCGGCGTCGGTTGCACTTGCGGCGTTACTGCCGGTGGTACTGGCTGCACTGGCGGCGTGGTGGCGGACGGCTTGAACAGCGGCGCCGTGGTGCCCGTCGATGGGACTGCTGCCGGCTTGACTGGCGCCGTCGTGGTCGACTTGAACAGTGGCGCCATCGTGCCGCTCGGCGCCGGCGGGGTCGATTCTGGCGTCGCAACAACAGGAGCCGGCGCAGGTGCCGGTGCGGCTGCCGGGGCGCTCTGCACTGGTGCGCTCGCACCGGTCGGCTTGAACAGCGGCGCCATGGTTGCGCTGGCAGCCGGTGCCGGCGTTGCTGGTGCAGCGGCCACAGGCGCTGCGGGCGATGCCACAACCGATGGCTGAACTGGCGCAGGAACAGCTGGCCCTGGCATACCAGTCGCGACCGGGCTTGCGCCAACAGCCTTGGTGGCGGGGGCGATTGGCGCGCCAACCACAGCCGAACCCGCTACCGCGCCTGCAGGGGCGGCGACAACCGTCGGGGTAGAAACACCCGCAGCAACCGGCGCTGCGCCCGCCGGTTTGACCGGCATTGCAACAGCGGCTGTTGCCGGCGCCGCGACCCCGGCAGTGACGGGAACGGCCACGCCGGCAGCCACCGGCGCTGCAACGCCAGCTTTAACTGGCGCGGCAACGCCCGCAGTAACCGGCGCACCGGCCACAGCTGGCGCGGCAACGGACCCTGCCACCGGCAACGCAACAACCGCGCCTGCCACCGCCGGCGCCGCAACAGCGCCGGTTGCGGCGGCCGCAGCTACCCCAGGCGTGCCTGGCGCTGGCGCAACGGCGCCCGCCGGCAACATGGGCACAACAACCGTGCCGCCCACCGGTGCAACCAGTGGCGCCGGTGCGGTCTTGGCGCCGTCCGCCATCAACAGCGGATTTGCCTGTTCAGCGTTCTTGCATTCATTGGCCAGTTGGCGATTGAGCTTGGAGTCGAGCAGCATGCCCTTGGAAGGAATGCCGATCCAGACCAGGCCGAAATTCGGATTTTCGTAACGCTGCGCGCCCGTGGTGGTGCCGACCCGGTTCAGGCGATGCAGGCGCTTTCTCCAGCGCACCGCGATCGAGCTGGCGTCCGTTTCGTTATTGTAGACAGTGACGGTGTTGCCAAGTTCGCAGGTAAATTGCACGACCTTGTTGTCGGTAACGTCAGGCTCTGCTTCCGGCGTGGTCGGGACCAGTGCGCCGGCGTCGTCTTCCGATTTCTTGGCGTTGCCTTTGGCCTTGACTTTGGCTTTGGCTGGCTTTTTGGTGTCCGCGGCAGGGGCCGCGCAAATTGCTGGTGCTGCCATGGCAATGCCAAGGGCTAGCAGGGTCTTGCTGATCAGGTGGGACATCAGGTGGATTCCGGGTTGGTGTCGAAATTGATAATTGCGATGGCGGCGTCGGGCAACGCGAGGCCTGCAAGCTTGGCGCGCTGAAGAACTGTCCAATAATAGCGATAGCTGGCGCGGTCATGCAAGCGTCCGTTTTGCGAAATCGGGCCCCATTGTGCCTTGATGGCGTCGGCCAGGACATTGGTCGCTTCGTTCACTTCAGACAGGCGCGGCGTAAACGCCTTGATGATCGGCTTGATCTGGTCCGGGTGAATGCTCCACATCCGGGTAAAGCCGAATTCGACGGCGGCGCGCTGGGCGTCATTGGCCACCACGGCCGAATCGCGCACGTCGGTGGTGACATTGTGCGACGGGATTTTGCCGTGGGCGTGGCAGGCAGCGGCGATTTCAAGTTTGGCGCGCACCACCAGCGGGTGCGTGAACTGCCCCGGCGTGCGCATGGCGGCGCCGGGAATGGCGCCGTAGTGGGCCGAGACAAAATCCATGATGCCGAACGACAGGCACTCGACCTGGGGCAGGGCGGCAATCGCGTAGGCGTCGCGCAGGGCGCCGTGGGTTTCGATCAGCACGTGCACCGGCAGCATGCTGTCGCGGCCCGCCTTGGCGGCATGCTTGTTGATCAGCTCGATGGCCCGGGCAACGTCGTCGACACTGTCGACCTTGGGCAGCACCACATAGGCCAGGCGCTGGGCGGCGCCGCCGACGATGACGGCGACGTCGCCGGCGAAAAATGCGCTCTCGACGTCGTGCACGCGCACGCCGATGCGATTGAGTTTGTTCGCCTCATCGTTCAACAGGCGCACGATCAGCTGGGCGTGTTCCGGCTCGGCGCCGGCGGTGGCGCCGTCTTCGCAATCGAACGTGATGTCGAACAAGGGACCAAGCTCTTGTTGCAAGGCCATCGACTTGAGCATCAGCTTCTCGGAACCGGCGTAGTGATCGCAGGCTGGCAGAAGCAGGGGCTGTCGTTTGCCCTGGAATAAAACCTCGGATGGGTGCATAGTCAACTTTTTAGGCAAAACAGCGCCGCTCGCCCGACAGGGGCGAGGCGGCGCGTCACTGCTTACGCCAGCAGGTGGGCAACGCCTTCGCGCTCTTCGGTCAATTCCTTGAGCGTAAGGTTGATGCGCTCTTGCGAGAATTCATCGATGGCCAGGCCCTGGACGATGGTGTACTCGCCATTGGCAACCGTGACGGGGAAGCCGAACATGGTGCCTTCCGGGATGCCGTACGAGCCGTCCGATGGAATGCCCATGGTGGTCCACTTGCCGTCGGTGCCGATGTGCCAGTCGTGCATGTGGTCGATCGCCGCGTTGGCGGCCGATGCTGCCGACGACAGGCCGCGCGCTTCGATGATGGCGCCGCCGCGCTTGCCGACCGTTGGCAGGAAGGTGTCGCGGTTCCAGGCGTCGTCGCCGATCATGTCCTTGACGGACGCGCCGTCAATTTGCGCAAAGCGGTAGTCGGCGTACATGGTTGGCGAGTGGTTGCCCCATACGCACAGCTTTTCGATCGACGCGACCGGCTTGCCGGTCTTGGCCGCGATTTGCGACAGCGCGCGGTTGTGGTCCAGGCGCAGCATGGCGGTGAAGTTCTTGGCCGGCAGCGACGGCGCCGATTTCATGGCGATGAAGGCATTGGTGTTGGCCGGGTTGCCCACCACCAGTACCTTGACGTTGCGCGAAGCGACAGCGTCGAGGGCCTTGCCCTGCACGGTAAAGATCTGGGCGTTCGCTTCGAGCAGGTCCTTGCGTTCCATGCCGGGGCCGCGCGGACGGGCGCCGACCAGCAGGGCGAAGTCGGCATCCTTGAAGGCGGTCATCGGGTCGGCGTGGGCAGTCATGCCGGCCAGCAGCGGGAAGGCGCAATCGTCAACTTCCATCATCACGCCCTTGAGCGCTTTTTGTGCTTTCTCGTCGGGGATCTCGAGCAATTGCAGGATGACTGGCTGGTCTTTGCCCAGCATATCGCCGTTAGCGATGCGAAACAGCAGGGAATAGCCGATTTGGCCGGCCGCGCCGGTAACGGCAACGCGCAGTGGGGTTTTAGCCATGTGAATCTCCAAGTGGGAAAGAAAACGGTCGAAGCAGGAGGATACGCTTGTTCGGAAAACCAACATGATACCAAAACTGGCGTTCTGGGTATCGTGCATTGCCCGCTCGCGCGCATGCCGGATTGACCGCGAGTGTAGGCTTGTGTGAGTGATCTGTCAATTCGTATCATATGTCTTATATAAGACACATAACCTAGAGTGATTATTACTAGACTGGAAAGCCCTTTTGTGTTGAAATCGCTGTCTATGACTACAGTCCTCAACCCTCCGACAAGCACCAATGGTACTACGGCCAGCGGGACGGGCATGTCCGGCACCGCGGCGGGCAGTGCGCCCACCTTTAGTCCGCTTTACCAGCAAATCAAGGCCCTGATCACGCAGGGTCTGCAGTCGGGCGAGTGGAAGCCGGGCGAAATGATCCCTAGCGAAGTGGAGCTGGCGTCGCGCTTCAAGGTCAGCCAGGGCACGGTGCGCAAAGCGATCGACGAGCTGGCCGCTGAAAATATCGTCATGCGGCGCCAGGGCAAGGGCACGTTCGTCTCGACCCACCACGAGGCGCGCGCGCACTTTCGTTTTTTGCGGCTGATGCCCGACGAAGGCGTACCGCACCAGCCCGACAACAAGATCATCGAAGTCAAGCGCATGCGCGCGCCGGCCGAAGTGGCGCGCCTGCTCGAACTCAAGTCCGGCGACTCGGTGGTGTACATCAAGCGCGTGATGTCGTTCGACGGCGCGCCGACCATCCTGGAAGAAATGTGGCTGCCGGGTCTGCTGTTCAAGGGACTAACCGCGGAACGGCTGGTCGAATACAAGGGGCCGATGTATGGACTGTTCGAATCGGAGTTCGGCACGCGCATGATCCGCGCGAATGAAAAGATACGGGCCGTGGCGGCCGATGCCGGCGCCGCGCAGTTTTTACATGTGGCCGAGGGTACCCCGCTGCTGTGCGCGGAGCGGGTGTCGTACACGTATGGGGACAAGGCGGTGGAGTTGCGCCGGGGGATTTACTTGACGTCGCATCATCATTATCAGAATGATCTGTCGTAGTTGGTGAGGTAGAAATGATGGCTTAAGTGCGACGCAATGCCAGGCCACCACATCGTCCTCGCGCACGCGGGGGCCCATGGAACATCGGCTCTGTGCAACAGTTCCATGGGTCCCCGCCTGCGCGAGGACGATGTGGGGAGGCGCCGGCTTTGACATGCTTGTACCGAATCGACGATACCCCCGCCGGCAGCACGAATTATGCATAGCGTTTAAAATGACTACCACGAAGAAAGTACCAGAAGTTGCATGATGTCCCGCTTATTTTCCCCAATACCAGTTTAGATATTGGTGCAGCACACCAAAATTGGTGATAATTACGAGTTACACATTTAAAAAGTCAGTCAAGGGGAGGTTTGTTATGTCCGAAGCCGTGAAAGAAGTACCACGAAAAGAACGGCCCGAATTCCGAAACATCCATATTACGGAATTGCGCAATTACCGCCTGCCGCCGGCCGGCTGGGTATCCATCTTGCACCGCATCAGCGGCGCCGGCATGTTCCTGATGCTGCCATTCCTGCTCTACCTGTTCCACTCGAGCGTGCAGTCGGAAATGTCGTTCGCGTACTTCAAGGGCATCCTGGGCCACCCGCTGGTCAAGGTACTCCTGCTCGGCCTGATCTGGGCTTACATGCAGCACTTCTGCGCCGGCGTACGCCACCTGTTCATGGACGTGCACCTGGCGATTGAAAAAGATTCGTCGCGCAATAGCGCCGTGACCGTGCTCATCCTCAGCCTGCTGCTGACCGCGCTCGCCGGTCTCAAACTGTTCGGAGTTTTCTAATGGCTAAAAATAACGTTGGCACACAGCGCCTCGTCGTCGGCGCCCACTACGGCCTGAAAGACTGGCTGGCGCAGCGCATCACCGCCGTTGTCATGATGGTCTACACCTTCACGCTGCTGGGCGCTTTCCTGACGGGCCAAAATTTCACCTATGAAGGCTGGGCCGGCCTGTTCGCACAGCAGTGGTTCAAGCTGTTTAGCCTGGTCACTTTCCTGGCGCTGTACTACCACGCCTGGGTTGGCATGCGCGATATCTGGATGGACTACGTGAAGGCAGTCGGCCTGCGCCTGACCTTGCAGATCATCACCATCTTGTGGTTGGTCGCTTGCGCCTTCTACACCGTACAAATTCTCTGGGGGCTGTAATCGTGTCGGCAATCAAAAAAGGTTTACCTACCCGCCGCTTCGATGCGGTCATCATCGGCGCCGGCGGCTCGGGCATGCGCGCGTCGTTGCAACTGGCGGAAGCCGGCCTGAACGTGGCCGTGCTGTCGAAAGTGTTCCCGACCCGTTCGCACACCGTGGCGGCCCAGGGCGGCATCGGCGCCTCGCTCGGCAATATGTCCGAGGACGACTGGTACTGGCACATGTTCGACACCGTCAAGGGCGGCGACTACCTGGGCGACCAGGATGCGATCGAATTCATGTGCCGAGAAGCACCCAAGGTCGTCTACGAGCTCGAACACTTCGGCATGCCGTTCGACCGCAACCCTGACGGCACCATTTACCAGCGTCCTTTTGGCGGGCACACCGCCAACTTCGGCGAAAAACCAGTGCAGCGCGCCTGCGCGGCGGCTGACCGTACCGGCCACGCGCTGCTGCACACGCTGTACCAGCGCAACGTGCGCGCCCGCACCCACTTCTTCGTCGAGTGGATGGCGATCGACATCATCCGCGACGCCGACGGCGACTGCGTGGGCGTGGTTGCGCTTGAGATGGAAACGGGCGAATGCATGATCCTGGAAGCGAAGACCACCGTCTTTGCGACCGGTGGCGCAGGCCGTATTTTTGCAGCGTCGACCAACGCCTTTATCAATACCGGCGACGGCATGGGCATGGCGGCGCGCGCCGGCCTGCCGCTGCAGGACATGGAATTCTGGCAGTTCCACCCAACCGGCGTGTCCGGCGCGGGCGTCTTGATTACCGAAGGGGTGCGCGGCGAAGGCGGCATCCTGATCAACAGCGATGGCGAACGCTTCATGGAGCGCTATGCGCCGACCCTGAAAGACCTGGCGCCGCGCGATTTCGTGTCGCGCTCGATGGACCAGGAAATCAAGGAAGGGCGCGGCTGCGGTCCGTTGAAAGACCACGTGCTGCTGGACCTGCGCCATATCGGCGCCGAGACCATCGCCAAACGTCTGCCTTCGATTCTGGAAATTGGCCACAAGTTCGCCAACGTGGACGCGACCAAGGAACCGATTCCTGTGGTGCCGACGATTCACTACCAGATGGGCGGCATTCCGACCAACATCCACGGCCAGGTCGTCGCACCAAAAGACGGCAATCCGGTGGCTGTGGTGGGTGGCTTGTACGCGATTGGCGAATGCGCCTGCGTGTCGGTGCACGGCGCCAACCGCCTGGGCACCAACTCGCTGCTCGACCTGATCGTGTTCGGCCGCGCCGCAGGCAATCACATTGTCGCGTCGAACCTGAAGCAAAAGGACAACAAGCCCTTGCCGGCCGGCGCCGCCGACTATGCCATGGGCCGCATGGAGCGGCTGGAAACGTCGACCGGCACGGAAAGCGTGCAGGGCGTTGCCAACGCGATCCGCGCCACGATGCAGAAGTACTGCGGCGTGTTCCGTACCGATGCGCTGCTCACCCAGGGCTACAAGGAAATCATGGTGCTTGACGAGCGCCGCAAGCATGTCTCGTTCAAGGATAAATCCAAGGTGTTCAACACCGCCCGCGTGGAAGCGCTGGAACTGGACAACCTGATCGAAACGGCGAAAGCGACCATCACCTCGGCGGTAGCTCGCAAGGAATCGCGCGGCGCCCATGCGCACAGCGACTACCCGACGCGCGACGACGACGTCTGGATGAAGCACACGCTGTTCTTCTCCGAGGGCAATCGCCTCGAGTACAAGCCTGTGATCACCAAGCCGCTGACGGTTGATACCTTCAAGCCGAAACCACGTACTTTCTAAGGTCATTACCATGACACGCACTGTAAAACTGAAAATCTACCGCTACAATCCCGACCAGGATGCCAAGCCGTACATGCAAGACGTGACCGTCGAACTGCAAGACACCGACAAGATGCTGCTCGACGCGCTGCAGCGCATCAAGTCCGATGTGGACGATTCGATCTCGCTGCGCCGCTCGTGCCGCGAAGGCGTCTGCGGTTCGGACGCGATGAACATCAACGGCAAGAACGGTCTGGCATGCACCACCAACCTGAACGAATTGACCCAGCCGATCGTGCTGCGTCCGCTGGCGGGCTTGCCGGTCATCCGCGACCTGATCGTCGACATGACGCAATTTTTCAAGCAGTACGATTCGATCAAGCCGTACCTGATCAACGACTCGATTCCGCCTGAAAAAGAGCGCCTGCAGACCCCTGCCGAACGCGAAGAACTCGACGGCCTGTACGAGTGCATCCTGTGCGCCTGCTGCTCGACTTCCTGCCCGTCGTTCTGGTGGAATCCGGACAAGTTCGTCGGCCCGGCCGGCCTCTTGCAAGCTTACCGCTTTATCGCCGACTCGCGCGACGAAGCGACCGGCGCGCGCCTGGACAACCTGGAAGACCCGTACCGCCTGTTCCGCTGCCACTCGATCATGAACTGCGTCGACGTCTGCCCTAAGGGATTAAATCCCAACAAGGCGATCGGCAAGATCAAGGAACTGATGGTACGGCGCGCAATTTAAGTGGGATTTGCCGCTGAGCAGGCAAGGGGCGCGCTGTGCCGTGCCCCTTCGCAACAAGCCAAGCCCGTCAACATAGGGCTAACAGCGGCAAAATCGGCGTGTTTTATACAGTAAAAGTACCGTACTGCTTATAAATCGCAGGCGGTGTATAGTGTTGACCGAACGACAGGCTCAAGTGTGACTACGCATCAATCCGATCCGGCAAACCGAGCCCGGCTGCGCTGGCGCAGTCGCCGCGGCCTGCTCGAGAATGACATCATCCTCACGCGCTTTCTTGATGCGAACGAGGAAAGCCTTACCGACGAGGAAGTCGACGCGCTTACGCGCTTGCTGGATCTGGCGGACAACCCGCTGATGGACTTGATCCTGGCGCGCCATGAGCCCGAAGGTGAAGTCGATCTGCCGCATGTGCGCGCCTTGCTGGCGCGCTTGCGCCAGGCATAGGGTGAGCCGCTGTCGTAACGAGCGGTAGCGACCAGTAACGACCAGTTTCGTAATTTTTATTTTGAAGACTTCACCTCCCAAGAAGGAAGTGCCATGAACATCTCTGATACTAAAGCAACACTGTCCTTTTCCGATGGCAGCACGCCCATCGAAATGCCGATCTACAAGGGCACCATCGGCCCGGACGTCATCGACATCCGCAAGCTGTATGCGCAGACCGGCAAGTTCACCTATGACCCGGGCTTCATGTCGACGGCGGCTTGCAATTCGTCGATCACCTACATCGACGGCGACAAGGGCGAGCTGCTGTACCGCGGTTACCCGATCGAGCAGTTGGCCGTTAAATGCGACTTCCTGGAAACCTGCTACCTGCTGCTGAACGGCGAACTGCCAAACGCGGCCGAAAACCAGAAGTTCAGCGACACCGTGACCAAGCACACCATGGTGCACGAGCAGATGCAATTTTTCTTCCGCGGTTTCCGTCGTGACGCGCACCCGATGTCGGTCCTGGTTGGCACCGTCGGCGCACTGGCGTCGTTTTACCACGACTCGCTCGACATCAACGACCCGCATCACCGCGAAGTATCGGCGATCCGCCTGATCGCCAAGATGCCGACGCTCGTTGCCATGTCGTACAAGTATTCGATGGGCCAGCCGTTCGTGTATCCACGCAACGACCTGTCGTACAGCGCCAATTTCATGCGCATGATGTTCGGCAATCCGTGCGAAGAGTATGTCGTCAATCCGGTGCTGGTACGCGCGCTGGACCGCATTTTGATTTTGCACGCAGACCACGAGCAGAACGCATCGACCTCGACCGTCCGCCTGGCCGGTTCGTCGGGCGCGAACCCGTTTGCCTGTATCGCTGCCGGTATCGCTTGCCTGTGGGGCCCGGCTCACGGCGGCGCCAACGAAGCGGCACTGAACATGCTCAAGGAAATCGGCACCGTCGACAATATCCCTGAGTTCATCGCCAAGGTCAAAGACAAGAACTCCGGCGTCAAGCTGATGGGTTTTGGTCACCGTGTGTACAAGAACTTCGACCCGCGCGCCAAGCTGATGCGCGAAACCTGCCACGAAGTGCTGGAAGAACTCGGCTTGCACGACGACCCTTTGTTCAAGCTAGCCATGGCGCTGGAAAAAATTGCGTTGGAAGACGAATACTTCGTGTCGCGCAAGCTGTATCCGAACGTCGACTTCTACTCCGGTATCGTCCAATCGGCGCTGGGTATTCCGGTGTCGCTGTTCACGGGTATTTTTGCGATGGCGCGCACCATTGGCTGGATCGCGCAATGGAACGAGATGATTTCAGATCCGGAGCAGAAGATTGGCCGTCCGCGTCAGCTGTTCATCGGTTCACCAGCGCGCGACGTCAAGTCCGTCGAGCAGCGCTGATTTCTGTAAGTGGTGCACAAAGAAAGCGAGCCGTTGGCTCGCTTTTTTTTCTTCAAATTCTCTCAATCTCAGTGACCTCTCCTGGCCCGCCCCGTTGCCGTGCGCATTATTTCCCATGATTTCGTACTGCAACTAATTGAGTGTCAACGAGTTTTACGAGGACTGCAGCGCGGGGTGAGAAAGCAAACACGACCAGTCTTCACCATCTTCGCAGCAATACCAATGCGAAAATCTATAAAATTGGTATGCATTTCTCCCCGCACGGTCGCTGGGCCTAAGCCTCTTCAACTTCAAAGATTTCGCAAAATTGGTCTGGTTATCTAAGCAATAAAATAAAACCACTTGACTACCAATTTCAAGGCTCGCATCCTTCACTCGTAGCAACGCCCAATCCTATTTAAACGACTTTTGCCTGCGCGATGCACTGGTCGCCATTAGCAATTTGGCGACGGCGGTTGGGTCGGCACTACCGTCCATGTTTGGTGGACATCTCAATAACTAGAATATATGGAGACAGCCTTGAACCGTACCCTCATTAACACCCTTGTTGCCGGTCTGATGGGCGGCACATTCGCCGCCTGCGGCGGCGGCACCGCCGCCGACACGCCTCCTCAACGCCAGACGGCCCTGCTCGCTACCACAACGGTATGTTATGCAGCCTGGTCGAGCGCCACGGCTTACAACGGCGGCGCGACCGTCAGCTACAACGGCATTAATTACACAGCAGCGTTCTGGACACAAGGCAACAATCCATCGACCAGCAATGGTTCTGCAGGCAGCGGCAAGCCATGGACGGTGACCAGCACTTGCGGAGCCACGCCTACGCCAACGCCAACCCCCACGCCTACGCCAACCCCAACCCCAACGCCAACGCCAACGCCAACGCCAACGCCAACGCCAACCACGTGCGCGGTGTGGGCCGAAGGCAAAACGTACACGGTTGGCCAGGTGGTGAGCTACCTTGGTATTACCTACAAGGCGCTGTCGACCCACACCGCTTATGCCGGCACCAACTGGAATCCGAAGGACACCCCAACCTTGTGGACGACCGGCGGAACCTGCAGTACGACTCCTACCCCGACGCCAACGCCAACGCCAACGCCAACGCCGACGCCGACGCCGACGCCAACGCCGACACCAACGCCAACAGGCATGAAGAAACAAGTGCTAGTTGGGTATATGCACGCAAGCTTTGCAAACGGCTCTGGCTACATTCGTATGGCCGACGTTTCGAACGATTGGGACATTATCCAGTTGTCCTTTGCAGAACCGGATTCTGCTACCTCCGGCAATCTGCACTTCAACCGTTGTCCGGTGGCTGAGTGCCCGAACGCTGAAAGCGACGCGGACTTCCTCGCAGCAATCAAGGCCAAACAAGCTGCAGGCAAAAAAGTGCTGATTTCAATCGGCGGCGCAAATGGCCAGGTTTCTCTGGAGTCCACCGGAGCACGCGATGCATTTGTCAAATCGATGTCGGCGATTATCGATCGCTGGGGCCTTGATGGTCTGGATATCGACTTCGAGGGCCATTCCATCTATCTGAATAATGGCGACAGGGACTTCAAGAACCCGACTACACCAGTCGTGGTCAACTTGATCTCTGCATTGAAAACCCTAAAAGCAAAGTACGGCTCCAAGTTCGTTCTCACCATGGCACCAGAAACGCTGTTGCTCCATGGCGGACGTATGTTCTACGGCTCTGGCGTTTGGGGTGGGGCCGATACCCGGAATGGCGTGTATCTTCCAGTGATCCACGCAGTGCGGGATTTCCTCACCATCGTGCATGCGCAGCACTATAATTCCGGCCCGGTCGCCGGCGCGAATGGCACCTACTACAGTGCAGGCACCGTTGATTTCAACGTGGCTTTGTCTGACATGATGATCACGGGCTTCCCGATCGAAGGCAACGCCGCCAACTTCTGGCCGGGTTTGCGTCCAGACCAGGTAGGTTTTGGTCTTCCGGCAAACGTGCAAGCAGCCGGTAGCGGTCAGATGACGACGGCCGACACACAGAAGGCGTTCGATTGCCTGGTCAAGGGTACGAGCTGCGGCAGCTACAAGCCGGCCCAGGCTTACCCTACGTTCCGTGGGTTGATGACGTGGTCAGTGAATTGGGATAAATTCAATAACTATGAATTTTCCAAGGCACACGCGGCTTACTTCAAGACTCTCGGTAATTAAGCCGACAATGCGTCACTGCCCATTGCCTGGTGCATGAAACAGTGACGCGTATCACGGATCCCTCGCAAGCTGGTTCGCCAGCGCGGGACATGAAGCCTGTCGAGCAGCTGATCGTTGCAAGTGGTGCACAAAAAAAGCGAACCCGTTGGCTCGCTTTTTTTTGACATGCCGTGTATGAAGACGGGTCGGCAAAAACCGCATTTCAGTCCTGATGAAGGTTCCGACCAGTCATTCTGTAGAAAGAAATGCACCCGACCCGCGCGATATATTTTACCCCTTCCGATCTGGTTTTTCCAGTGCCTTTCGAATTGGCGTCGTACTGCTGCACTGCCACTTTCGCATCACCTCGAACCCTGGCGGCTTGTGATACTGGTCCAACTGCAGCCCCGCTCCTGCCCCTTTGTTCCCCGATGGTTTTAGAGCCGCACCAGCCTCAATTACACTTCCCCCGAATGGCCGCCACCGCGATAAACGGCAGTGCCAGCAGCCCGCCGAAGATAAACGTCGGCTGATGTTTCAGTGCGTCCGGCCGCAGGCAGCCCGGCACTTTGGCTTCATCGAATTGATCAGCGAATTTTTCATATTTGTCCTGCTCAGTATGCGAGCTGGCAGTGTAGCGCCGCGGTATCGCCTTCTGCTTTGACTCGGCAATGGCGATCTCCTTCTCGTCCTCGAAGGTTTGCTGGATCGCCCGCCTGACCAGCGTCTTGTCAGCCGGCGGCGCCACGGCCCAGTTATCAGGAATGACCGCCGCCGCGGGCTGCGCTGCCGGGGCGGGCGTGGGTGCGGTGCTGGCCGGCTGGGGCGCGGGCGCAGTGCTGGCCGGCTCAGGCGCGGCCAGCGCAACGTTCGCGGCCATCATGGCTGCAAGAACATACATACGCATCGGATTTCCTCGGATTTTGTTCTGGCAAATCATCAGTGAATGATAGCCCTTCGCATGACTTTTCTTCTACGTTTTTAAATAAGTTACATTTCGCCGGAAGTGTACAATCATTCAGCGACCACTCACCAGCAATTTCCATGAAAAATTTCATTTTATCTATATGCATAGCCCTGTTCAGCGTGGGCGCCCATGCGCAAACCAGCAGCGGCGACGCGGCCGAGCGCAAGCAGATCAACGCCTTCATCGACGAGTGGCATGACGACGCGGCGCACGCCCGCCTGGCCTATTTCGACAAGATCGCGCCCAACGGCATCTATATCGGTACCGACAAGAACGAGCTGTGGAACCGCGAACAATTCAAGGCTTGGGCCAAGCGTTTTTTCGATCGAAAATCTGCCTGGTCGTTCAAATCCACCAAGCGCAATATCTACATGTCGTCCGATAAAAAATTCATCTGGTTCGATGAATTGCTCGACACCCAAATGGGCGTCTGTCAGGCCAGCGGTGTGATGCGCAAGACCGACACCGGCTTCGAGATCGAGCATTATCAACTCTCGATCGCGGTGCCCAACGAAGTGGCCGACAAGGTCACCAAGCTGGTCAAAAAATACGAAGCCAAGCCGCCGGCCGAGGCCAAGCCGGTGGTGGAAATCAAGCCAGCGGCGCAGTAGAAGGCGCCAGGTAACCCAGTGCAGCTAGCGCACTACGTTGGCCGTTTCGCGCCTTCGCCCACGGGTCGCCTGCACGCCGGCTCTCTGGTCGCGGCCGTCGCCAGCTACCTGGACGCCAAGGCGCACCACGGCACGTGGCTGGTGCGCATCGAGGACGTCGACGAAGACCGCACCGCCGCCGGTGCCGCCCAATCCATCCTCGCGCTGCTGGCCCAACTTGGCATGCACTGGGACGGCGACGTCGTCTGGCAAAGCAGTCGCCAGCCCTTGTACCAAGCCGCCTGCGAAAAGCTCGCTGCGCACTGCTATCCCTGCGGCTGCAACCGGCGCGAAATTGCCGACTCGCGCCTTGGCACGGCCCCTGACGGCGCTGCCATCTATCCCGGCACCTGCCGCCACGGCTTGCCGGCGGGACGCAGCATGCGCAGCCTGCGCGTGCGCGTTCCCGACCCCGCAGCAGGCGCCGATGAAATCGCCTTCGACGACCGCCTTGCCGGGGCCGTGGTGCAGCACCTGGCCGGCGACTCGGGCGACTTTGTGCTCAAACGCGCCGACGGTTTTTGGGCCTACCAGCTCGCTGTCGTGGTCGATGATGCCGAGCAAGGCGTTACCGACACCGTGCGCGGCGCCGACTTGCTCGATTCGACGCCGCGCCAGATCTACCTGCAGCGCCTGCTCGGTGCAGCCACGCCGCGTTACCTGCATGTGCCGGTCGTGCGCAATGCCAACGGCGAGAAGCTGTCCAAGCAAACGGGCGCGCTGGCGGTAACACCAGCAAACGACGCCGAGTCGCTATCTGTGCTGATGCAAGCGGCTGCCAGCCTTGGCCTGCCAATTGCCCAAGCCGATTCGCTGCGCGCGTTCTGGCCGGCCGCTGTTGGTGCGTGGGCCGCCCGCTATAGTCCCGGCCTGCGCTAAGCTGCGCGCCGCTTGGCCGCGCAAAAGCCGATACCGGCGAGCCCCACGCTAAGCATGAGCCAGGATGACGGTTCAGGCACAGGGTTGGCCAGGGCCACCAGGAAGCCGCGTATTTCCCCGGCCGGGTATTCGGTAGAGTGGATGTTCAGGTAGGACTGGTTACTGTTTATTCCCTGAAGCAAAAAGGCGCGCGCCGCATCGACCGTGCCGCCATGCGCGGCCAGAAATGCCGGCTCGTAGGTGTTGGGGTCAGCCAGGCTGTAGAGCCGTTCATACAGGCCGGTCTGGACGCCGACGGGGAAGTCGTCGAAACCGATGGCAGGCGGCGCCGTGCCGATCAGTGACTCCGGCGTGCAGCAATGCAGGTGGGCGACCGTGCTGCCGGCAACCAGGTTCATGAACGGCACGGAGAACAGCATGGTCATGGCCGCGTCGTCGAACACGACCGTGGCAATGCTCGCGCCGGGCGAGTCATTGGGCGGCTGCTCGCTTGGACCGCTCATGGCGGAACGGTAACTGGTGGTGGCGGCAAAGGCCGCCGAGCTGAGCAGCATGGTGACAGAAAGTACAAGGCTCGATACGACGCGATTCATGATTTTCTCCGGTTAAAAGTTTGAGAGAAATGCGACATCGTGATGCGGTCCGACCTTGAAATTAGATCATCGACAGCGAAGGCCGTGGCGTTCGTTAGGACTAGGCAAAGTGCGCGCGCTGTGGGCTCGCCGCCGGAGAAATAGCGCTTAACGCTTTTTTTGCACGGTGATGTTGCCATCGGCCTCGAGGAACATGAATTCCATTTCCTCGAGCTTGCAATCGGCCTCGTGCAGCGCTTCCTTGACCTCGGTCTCAGACAGGCGGCATTTTTTTATCACTGCGTCGAAGCTTTTTCCGTTGCGCCCCAGCAGAACCGCCGAGCCGTCAAGCACTTCGGCCATGGTCTTGCTGTGCGACGACAGGAAAGAGGCGCCCATGTTCAGCGCCACCAGCGTGGCCGCGACAATCAGGCCGCCCACCAGCGAATCCTCGCCGCCGGTCAGGGAATTGGACACCGCTTCGCTTAGCAGCATGACCACCAGCAGGTCAAACGGCGTGAACTGGCCGATGGTGCGCCGTCCGGACACGCGCACCATCAGCAGCAGCACGCTGAACACAAGAACCGCGCGTACGATCAGTTCCCACCACGGAACGCTGAGCTCAAACATACTTATCTCCTGCAACAAAAATCGATGCCATATTGTAATGACTTCGCGGCAGGCGTGACTTTCAGTTGTGCGCGGCCCTGCGCGCTTCCCAAGCCTTCAGGCGGGCGCGATAGCGTTCCATGTCGTCTTCGTACAGGTCGAAGACGCAGGGCGTGCAGCCGCTGCGGCAACAATCCTCGAGCGCCGGCTGGACCGGCGGCACCGGACGCGGCGACTCTTGCTGCAGCTGCGGATGGCGGATGGTGCGTGGGCGCGGCTCGGTCATAGCCCTAAAATAGACTACGCCGGCCAGATTGTCTAGCCGGAGCGAGCGCGCTTACGAACGGCTCTCGATGGACGACGCGTCCAGGTACATTCCTTTGCTGTCGCGTTGGCACGCGCCGCTGATCCGCAAGCCCTTTTTATCTGACCATGTCATGTTCGTTCCCACCGCCTTGCCGACGCAGGCCTCATGCGCGGCGTCGGGAATCGTCGGCGGCGGTGGCGGTGACGGCACGGGCGGCAGTGGCGGCAAAGGCGGGACGGCTGACACGGCTGGCAACGGTGGTACCGGTGGCAGCGGTGGAACGGGTGGAACGGGCGGGACCGGCGGAATCGGCGCCACGAGGCAGCGGCCCCGGTCCGGACAATTGCCGTGCTGTGCGCCTTGGCTGGCGCCCGCTGCGGCAAACAAGGCCGCGCACAGCATGATGGAAACTGGCTTCATGGTTTTCTCCTGGTTGGTTGACTAACAAACGCGAGTGTGGCCCCTAATTGTGGAGAAACCGTGGGCAAGAACCGTGTTATCGTCACGGCGCACAAACAACCCAAGGCGCGACAATGACAATGGACTGGCACTTGCTGACCTCGACCCGGCGGCTGGGACGCGAAACGGCCGATGGCGCCGGGGAATCGCGCTCGGAGTACCTGCGCGACTGGGACCGCATCGTCTATTCCAGCGCCTTTCGGCGCATGCAGGACAAGACGCAGGTGTTCCCGCTTGCCGAAAGCGACTACGTGCGCACGCGCCTGACCCACAGCATTGAGGTGGCGTCGGTCGGCCGCTCGCTCGGCACCCTGTGCGGCGAATTCATCCTGGCCAAGGCTGCGCTGTCCGGCATGGTCGCGCAAGACTTCGGCAGCATCGTCGCAGCGGCATGCCTGGCGCACGACATCGGCAATCCGCCTTTCGGTCACTCGGGCGAAGACGCGATCCAGTCGTGGTTCGCGCTGGAGGGCGCGCCCTACCTCGACCCGCTGGCCGAACCTGAAAGGCAGGACCTGCTCAAGTTCGAGGGCAATGCACAAGGCTTCAGGCTGGTGACGCGCTTGCAAAATGCGGTCAACCAGGGCGGCTTCCAGCTCACCTACGCCGTGCTGGCAACGTATGCCAAATATCCCCGCGGTTCATCGCTGGCCGCGCCCACCAAGGGCCATGTCAGCGAGAAAAAGTTCGGCTATTACACGCACGACGCCGCCAATTTCGCGGCCGTCGCGCTGGGAACTGGGCTGATGCAAAAGGCCAACGGCGCCCATGCCCGCCATCCGCTTGCGTTCTTGATGGAAGCGGCCGACGATATCTGCTATGGCATCGTGGACCTGGAAGACGGACATCGCCTGTGCCGGGTGAGCTTCGAACAGGCGCGCAGGCTGCTGTGGCCAATCGCTTTCCCTGGTGGGCAAAAGCCGGGCGCGTCGTACCTGGCCATTGCAGACGATGAAGGCCGCATAGAATACCTGCGCGCCCGCTCCATCGGCAACCTCGTTGGCGCGGCGGTCGAGGTATTCAAGGATAACTACGCCGCCATCATGGCCGGCACGTTCGAGCGCGATCTGGTGAGTCAGTCGGCGTTTTGCGCGGAGCTCAAGAAAATATCGGCGCTCTCGCAGGCGCAAATCTACACCACGCCCACGGTGCTGCAAATCGAGTCGGCGGGCTTCGACATCCTTGGTGGCTTGCTGACTAAATTTGTGCCGGCGTTGCTCACGCCAGAGAACATGCGCACCAAAGCACACAAAAAACTGGTGCAGATCATGCCCCTGCAGTTTGCCACCGGCGCCACCGATTATGAGCGCCTGCTTGGCGTGACCGATTACATATCCGGCATGACCGATTCGTTTGCACTGACCTTGTTTCGCCGTCTGAACGGCATGGAATTGCCCGGCATGTCGATCTAGGCGGCGAGCCAGATGCGACTGCAGCGCGACTACAGTTCGAAGCGGTATCCCAGCCCGTAGACCGACCCGATGGCATCCTGCTGCGGCAGCACTGCCGAGATCTTGCGCCGCAGGTTCTTGATGTGGCTGTCGACGGCGCGGTCACACACGTCCAGGCTGTCCTGCCGTGCCAGGTCCAGCAGCTGCGCGCGTGAAAATACGTGGCCGCGCCGGCGCGCCATGCCGGCCAATATATTAAATTCACTCGGCGTGAGCTCCAGCGCATGCCCGGCGATGCTGATCCGCTGCGCCGCCTCGTCGATCACGCACACGCTGGCCGGCGCACCCGGCTGCACCCGGCGCAGGATCACCTTGATGCGCGCCATCAGCTCGCGCGGGCTGAAAGGCTTGCACAGGTAGTCGTCCGCTCCGCTTTCCAGGCCGAGCAGGCGGTCAAGTTCCTCCACCCGCGCCGTAACCATGATGATCGGTACGTCCGAGAACGCGCGTACGGCGCGGCACAGCGACAGGCCGTCCAGTCCGGGCAGCATCAGGTCCAGCACCAGCATGTCGGGAACGCCGGTCTTGAGCGCGGCCAGCGCCTGGGCGCCGTCGCCAAAGACGGTGGGCAGGTAGCCGCTTGCGCGGGCGTAATCGGCGACCAGTGCCGCCAGCTCCGGTTCATCTTCGACAATAAAGACGCTGCAGACGCGCGCGCTCATGCCGGCGCCACGGCCAGGCGCACCCGTACCTGCAGGCCACCTTTGCTTGAGCGCGCAAAGGCGATCTGGCCGCCATGCGCGCTGACGATGCGCTGGCACAGCGCCAGGCCAAGGCCGGCGCCGCCGTGCGCGCGGCTGCGCGAGCCCTCCACCCGGTAGAACCGCTGACCTAGATGGGCCAGCACGTCGTCCGGCACGCCCGCTCCGCTGTCGTCAATCGTCAACGCGATTACGCCGTCAAGTTCGCGCGCCGCCATGACGATGGCCGAACCCTCGCCGCAATAACGGATGCAGTTCTCGAACAGGTTGGCCAGGACCTGGCGCATGCGCTCCCGGTCAGCCTGCACCATGCAAGGACGCGGTTCGCAAGCGACTGAGTAAGCGATGCCGGCGCAGGCGAATTTTTCGGCGAATGCTGCGCCCTGTTCGCAGGCCAGCTGCCACAGGTCGAGCGTCTCGCGCTGGTAGTCGATTTCGCCGACGTCGGCGCGCGCCAATGCGTACAGCTGGTCGATCAACTTGTTAAGCGACAGCACCTGGCGCAGCATCGCCGCGGTGCCTTCGGCGCTGGCCGGGCGCACGCCGTCCTGTACCGCTTCGAGCTGGGCGCGCAGCACCGACAGGGGCGTACGCAGTTCGTGCGAGGTGTCGGCCACCCACTGGCGGCGCGACGCCTCGACCTGATCGAGCTTTTGCGCAAGCGCGTTGAAGCTGGCCGCCAGTTCGCCCAGTTCGTCGCTGCGCGCCACCGGCAACCGCGTGTCGTAGCGGCCGGCCGCCAGTTCCCGGGCACCGTCGGCCAGGCGCAAAATGGGCTTACGAAAGTGCGCCGCCAGCAGCACCGCGGCCAGGCCGCTTAAGGCTAGGCTGGCCGCGAGGATGACCCACAGGCTGTCCTTCATCTGCTGCAAAAATACACCCGACATGGCGTCGCTCGGCCGCGCGGCCCTGGCCACCACCAGGTAGGCAAACGACTTTCCATTGGCGTTGATGGCGCGCCGCGCACCAGGCTCGCCAGCGCTGCGCCGCCCGGCCAGGTAGCGGCCGTCGGCGTCGAGCAAGGTCACGCGGTCTTGCAGGCCAAGGCGGTCGACCAGCTCGCGGTCTTCCGGCTGCACCATGTCAGCTTGCTCAGCCTGCAAAGCCGGCGGCGGCAGGGGCGGTGGTTCTATCGCCTGGCCCGGGTAAGGTGGTTGCGGTGGCAATGGGGGTTCCGGCGGCGCCGGCGGCACCGGGGGCGCCACGCGCATCCGCTGCTGCTGCAGGCGCGCCAGTTCGGCGCTGATCCAGCGGGCGCGATCGCCGCTAATGAAGTCCCAGTTTTTCCGCGCCTGGTACTGGCGCGCTATGTCGCCCGAGAGTTGCTCCAGCCGGTCAAGCTCGATGTTGACTGCGTACTCGCCAAAGCTGTTCATCACGTTCTGGCGCATTAGCGTAATGGCGGTCGCCGCGACGGCGAGGATCGCGAGCAGGACCGAGACGAACAGGCGGTGACCGATGGAGACTCTCAAGCGATGATCCGGGACGAAAAAAGTCCCAGTGTATCGCGTTTACAGTCGTCGCAGCGGCGGGTTCAGAAGCGCAGCGAAATGCCCATGTCGATTGAGCGACCGGGAGCGGGAAGGGTGGTCAGCGCGCCTTTGTCCGCCGCAAGTCCGGCAAGGTAGACGCCGCCCAGCGGGTCATTGTAGGCCCTGTCCATCAGATTGCTGATGCCCATGGTGAGCAGCAGGCCGTTCTTCCACTGATAGGCGGTGCGGACATTGAGCAGCGCGAAACCGCTGGTAACGCTCTCCAGGCGGCGGCTGTCGATGCGGTCCTTGCGGGCCACGGCCTTGACTTCGAACTGGCTATTCCAGGCGCCGTCGCGCTGTTCGAGCGCCAGCAACACATTGGGCGGCATCATGCGGTAAAGCGCTCCGTCATCATTCCGTTTGCCACGGGTGAGCGATGCGTAACCGGTGAAGTTCAACTCGCCGATCGCGGACTTGCGCGCAACCGGCGCTTTCCACGACAGGTTGGCGCCATACAACGTGGCGTCGTGGTTGGCAAAGCGCAGCAGCGCGCCTTTCGCCTGTTGCGACTGGTAGGGATTGAAGGCGCCGACCGTGTCAACGTCGATGTAGTCGTTCACCCGGTTGTAGTACGGCGCCAGTTTCACGAACCAGTTGCTGCCTTGCCCTCCGTGCCAGTGCATGGTCGCGCTGAGGGTTTGGGCGATTTCCGGTTTCAGGTCGACGTTGCCCACATAGCCGTTGCCATCGCCAAACCAGTTCGTCATCGTCATGGCCATCACGCCCCGGCCCCACGCAAAGCGCTCATACAGGTTGGGCGAACGCGTCTTGCGGCCGTAGCCGAGTTCCAGGTCGAAGCTTGATCCCGGTTCGTAGCGCGCGGTTGCCGTCAGGTCCAGGTTGCCGTCACTTTTTTGGCGCGATCGGGCATTGAAGGCTTGCGCCGCTGCCGCGTCGGCCGCGTTCATCATATTGCTGGCGTAGGCCTGCACCGCGCCGGCATCGGCGCGCACCCGTTCGTGGCGCGCGCCCAGCTGGGTGATCCAGTCCTTGCCGATATGGCTGACCAGTTCGCCATACAGCGCCAGGCGGCTGCGCTCGCCATCCTTGATGTTCACATACGTTTGCGGCCCCATCATCATGGAGCCGGGGACGGCGGGCCAATAATCCTGCAGCTTGAAGCCATGGTATTCATGGCCGACACGCAGCAGCTGATCCTCGCTCAGCGCGAGCGTTGCGCGCGCCGTGTAGCCGAAGTTGCGGCCTTCGGTCAGCATGGGCATTGCGCCTTTGCGCTCCGGCGTGAAAAAGCCCATTTTGTGCTTGGTGCGCTGCCAGTAGCTGGTGACATCAAGTTCGCCCCAGCCGTATTGGCCCAGGTAAGCCAGCGTGCTATGGTCGGCCGTGTTGTCCGTCATGTCCATGTACTGGTTGGGAAAGCCCTGGTAGGGAATGCGCTGGGTGCCGGCGCGCAGGGTCAGGTGGTGGCCGTCTTGGCGGTAACCGAGCGTGACGCCCAGGTTGGTGCTCTTGTACATGCTGGCCAGGACAGTGCGTCCATTGCCATCGTGGTAGCTGTGCGCCTTGGCCTGCGCACCGTCGAACGAGAAACTGAAGCGTTCACTGGCGATGGCGCCGCTGGCGCCCACCGATACGGTCTGGTTGACGCTGCGGGTGGTCAAGGATACGCTGCCCTCGGTACGCAAGGGCGCGCCCGGCTTGGCGAACACCGGTACCGCCGTGCTGATGTTGATGGTGCCGCCGATATTGTCGCCACCGTTGCTAACCGGCGTGACGCCGGCGCTCAGTTCGATCGACTGCACCTGCTTGGGGTCCAGGTAGGACATGGGCGGATTCATGTGATTGGCGCAGGCCGAAGTCACTTCCATGGCGCCGATGCGGATCTTGAGCCGGTCGTCACCCAGGCCGTTGACGATCGGCAGTCCGGACACGCCGCCGCTGGTGGCCACGGCAAAGCCGGGGGTGCCGGCCAGCAGGCCCGCACTGTCGCTGCTTGCCTCCATCCGGTATGGGTAACTCTCCAGCAGCTTGGCCGAAATCACCACGGTAGGAATGGCAGCGGCCGGTGCATTGTGGTCGGCGTAAGCAGTTGTGCTGGCGCCGCCGAATGCGAGAACAATCGACAGGGAGAGGATGGAGCGTTTCATGTTTTGCTTTCTTTTGGAGTGCGTACTGATGCGTTTTGCGTTGCAACAATAGTCACGCACTTGCAATGGACGGCGCCTTGACCCAGATCAATAGAAATGGATGGGCCACAGAAGGTGGCCGATGTAGCGCGCTATTACAGTTCGGCCCACATCCTGAGCAGGTTGTGATAGTGGCTGGTGAGCGAGACCACGTCGTCCACGTCACCCACGCGCTGGCGCAGGCGCAAGATGGTCTGGTCCAGTTCCGTCAGCATGGCGCGCCGCGCGTCGTCGCGCACCATGCTCTGGATCCAGAAGAACGAGCACACGCGCGTGCCGCGCGTAACCGGCTCCACTTTATGCACGCTTGACGACGGATACAGGATCAGGTCCCCGGCGGGCAGCTTGACTTCATGCGTGCCGTAGGTGTCCGCGACCACCAGTTCGCCGCCGTCGTACTCGTCGGGATCGGCCAGGAACAAGGTGCACGACAGGTCGGTGCGCAGCGGCAGGACGCTGCCCGGCACATTGCGCACGGCGCCGTCGACGTGAAGGCCGTAATGCTCGCCGCCGGCGTAGCTGTTGAACAGCGGCGGCACGGTGCGCAGCGGCAGCGCAGACGATATGAACAGCGCGTGGCTGGCCAGCGCCGCGAGGATCTCGGCGCCCAGTGCCACTGCCAGCGGCGACGTTTCCGGCAGCTGGCGGTTGCGCTTGACTTGCGCGCCCTGCGGCCCGACCGTGGCGCGGCCGTCGCTCCAGTGGGCCTCGTCCAGCGCGCGGCGCATGGCTGCCACCTGCTCGCGCGTCAGTACTTCGGGTATGTGCAGCATCATGGCTTAATAGACGTCTCGCCGATAGCGGCCAGCAGCGTCGAGCTGGTCGAGTTGTTGCTGGCCCAGGGCGGCAACCAGGGCGTCGTGTACGCCGCCCGCCATTCCCTGCAGGCTGCCGCACACGTAAATGGCCGCGCCCTGGGCGACCCAGTCGCGCAGCGGTGTTTCGCGCGCGGCAAGCACGTGCTGGACGTAGCGCAGCGCCCCGCCGTCGCGCGAGAAGGCCAAATCCAGCTGCGCCAAGGCGCCGCTGCGCTGCCATTCTTCGATCTCATGCTGGAACAGGTAGTCGTGCTGCGCGTTGCGTTCGCCAAACACCAGCCAGGTGCGCGCCGCGCCGCTTGCCACGCGGCTTTTCAGGTGGGCCCGCAGGCCCGCGATGCCAGTGCCGTTCCCGATCAGGATCATCGGGCGCTGTGCATTGGCGCCGGCGTGAAAGCGCTTGTGTTCGCGCAGGCGCAGGGCGATGGTGTCATTCTTGCCGGCCTGGGTGCACAGCCAGCCGGAGGCGGCGCCTTCGCTGCCGTCTTCATGCAGGTGCAGGCGCACCAGCAGTTCAATGCTGCCGTCGGCCGGCAGCGATGCAATCGAATATTCGCGCGGATAATCGGGCGCCGCTGGTGCGCTTACCTGCACCAGGTCGCCCGCCTGCCAGGCCGGCAGCGCACCGTCCAGCGCTTGCAGCGACAGCAAGTACGCGGGTGCGCCCGCGCTGCCTGCGTTGAGCACCCGCCGCGCGGCGATGCGCCACTGTCCGTATTGCGGCGCGCTCCAGTCGGGCGCGTCGCTGGTGCCTGCCAGGTGGCTCAGGTGATGCTGCCAGGCTTGCAGCGCGGCCGGCGCCACGCGGTCCGCTTCGATCCGCGCGAACAGCGACCGGGCGCCGCGTGCGCCCAGCGCCGCGTCCATGCTACGGCCAAAGCCGCAGAAGTGCGCATAGCTGGTGTCGCCCAATGCCAGTACGCCGTAGTGCAGCCGCGACAAGTCTGCGGTGCTGCTTGCGAGCATGCGGGCAAAGCGCGCGCCGCTGTCGGGCGCATCGCCCTCGCCGTAGGTGCTGACGATGAACAGGATGCGTGGCGCGGCCAGCAGTTCGGTCTCGCCGATGTCGTCCATGCTCGCCACTTGCACGGTCAGGCCGCCAGTGGCCAGCGTGGCGCGCGTGCGCTCGGCCAAAAATTCGCAGGTGCCGGTCTGGCTTGCGTGCACCACCAGCCAGTCGGCCTGGCCTGCGGGGGCAGCGGCGCGTCGTTTTCCGCGCAAGGTCGCCACGCAGACACCCGCGTAGGCAAACAGCATGGCGCCAGCCAGGGCCCAGCGCGCCGGATCAATGTTGATCATTGCAGCATCGCCTTGAAGGCGGTGGTGCTCACTTCTTCCAGTCCGCTTGGTCCGCGCAGCAGGAAGCGTGCCGCCAGCCGGTGCTGTTCGGCGAAATGCATGCGGGCTTCCACGCCGAGCGCGGACAAAGCGGTGGACAAGGCGTCGGCCGCCATACAGGACTGGTGCAGCACGGTGACCGATGCGATGTTGTTCTCAATAGGGTAGCCGGTGCGCGGGTCGAGCGTGTGCGAGGCGCGGGCGCCGCGATGCTGGTAGTGGCGCCGGTAGTCGCCGGAAGTGGCCACCGCGAGCCCGTGCAAGGCGACCACGGTCGACGCCTGTTCGCCCGCGTCGGGCACGCCTTCGAGCGTGACCCACCACGGCTGGCCGTCCGGCTTCACGCCAGCGCCGCGCAGTTCGCCGCCCACTTCCACCAGATAGTGGTGCACGCCGCGCAGCTCGAGGCTGGCGGCCAGCTGGTCGACCGCATATCCTTTGGCTACCGATGACAGGTCGATCTGGACGCCGCCCGGCTGCAGCACGCGGCGCGCCGCAGCTTCAACTGCAAGGCGCGAACGGTCCTGGCGCGCCATGATGGCCGTGATTTCACTGTCGGACGGCGGGTGAAAATCGGGTTCGTCGTAGCGCCCGTGCGCGCCAAAGCCCCAGCAATTGACCAGCGCGCCGCTGCACGGATCGTAAGCGCCGCCGCTGGCGTCGGCCACCTCCAGCGCATAGCTGAGCACTTCGTAAAATGCGCACGGCAACTGGTGCCAGGAGCCGGCAGGCGCGCTGTTGAAGCGGCTCAGGTCCGAGTCGCTCTCCCAGTGGCTCATTTGCGCGACCACGATGTCGAGCTGGCGCTGCAGTTGTGCGGCGAGGGCGCCGACGTTGGCCGCCTGCTCGCCCGGCGCGAGCACGGCGCGCGCGCTCCACGAGGTGCCCATGGTGCTGCCGGCCGCGCCATACACGGCGCTGCCCAGCGCCATCTGGCCGGGCGAGAGCGATGTGGGAACGAGGACGCGGCGCACGGTGCTCTTTACTCCGGCAGGATTTCGAGCGTGGCAGCGTAGCTGAAGCGGCGCGTGTCGGCCGGTCCCGTCTCTGGCATGCCTTTTTCCATGGCCGGCGGGTAAGCGGCGTGCAGCCAGTACATGCCGGCCGCCGGCAGCTTGATCGAGCTCTCGCCCTTGGCATCGGTGACTAGGCGCTGCTCGCCGAGCACGCCGCGATAGCGCACGCCGCCTGGCGTGAAGCTGAAGGCAAAGTTGGGCAGCGGTTTGCCATCGAGCTGGAAGCGCCAGGTCGCCTTTTCGCCGCTGCGCATCTCGGTCGGGTGCGTGACGGGCACCATTTCCAGTCCCACGCCGGACGGCTTGAGCGCGCCGCTGCTGGCGCGGTTGGCGGTGACGAAAGTCTCCAGCCGGTTGTGCGAGCGCATCGTGCGCACTTCAGTTGCGCCAGCCGGAATGGCCTTGGCCAGTTCCGCTTCGGCGCCGCGGAAACGCTTGGTCTCCGTGCCGCCGGCTTCCTTGTAGCTGGCCATGACGGCACTCGTTACCAGGCTCACTTTATAGGTGCCGTTCTTGGTCAGCTTGAGGTCGAAGCTGCTGCGCTGCTTGCCCATCAGCGGCGTGGGAACGGGGGTTGCGGCGCCATCCGGATCGGTGACCATGGCCGCGTCGAGCTTGAGGGCCTGGTGGTCGATGTCGAACAAGCCTTCGGACACGGCGCCGTCAATCGTCACCCATGGCTCCTTGCCTTCGGCGTTGGTCTGCTGTGGCAGCAGCCATGGACGGTGCGCGCTGGCCTGCAGCGACAGTGTGGCCAGCGCGAGCGCCAGCAGGGTCTTGCCGAGGTATCGAATGGTCATGGCTGAGGCCTTAAGGGTTGATCTGAAGTGTGACAGCGCCCAGTTCTTCCTGGCCGCGCGCGGTGAGCGTTTGCTTGCCGGACAGCGGCAGCTTGAACGGCACGCGCACCAGTTCGCGCCCGCCCGCTTCGCGCGCCGCCTCGATGACCAGTTGGTAGTCGCCGGCGGGCAGCTTGTCGATCTGGTTGAGGGCAGGGCCAAAGCTCATTTTTTGCTCCCCCGTGGCGCGCGTGGCGCCGCTCACGCCGTCCATCGGCAGCGTCATGTCGCGCCCGCTCTTGCGCCAGAAGGTGCGCAAGTCCTTGACCCATTTGGCGCCGCCGTTTTCCTTCTTTTTAACGTCGTACAGCACGGCCAGGTTGGTCACGGCCGGCTTGCCGGCGCTTTCCAGCCACATGGCGACATACGGGCGGTGGTACTCGGCCACGTTCAGTTGCGGGATCTCGAACTTGACTGCCAGCTCGGCGCCGACGGCCCAGCTGCTTAGCATCGGAAGGCCCAAGGCCAGCGTGTGGTGTAGTTTCATAGGTCAGCTTAATGAGTAAATAGGAGGGCGAGCAGCACTGGCACCAGGATGCCAAGGCCGATCACAGGCCAGGTGGAGGGCCGGTTGGCCGCATGCAGTTTCATGATCAAAAATCCGGTGATGGCAAACACCAGGCAGGCAATGGCGAAGATGTCGATGAACCAGCTCCAGACGGCGCCGGTATTGCGCCCCTTGTGCAGGTCGTTCAGCCATGAGATGGCGCCGCGGTCGGTCTTTTCGTATTCGGCGGCGCCGTCGGCGGCGATGCGCAGCCAGGCGTCGCCGCCGGGACGCGGCAGCGGCACGTAGGCTTCGCCATCTTCCCATTCCGCAGGCACGCCGGCCACGTCGATGTTGAAGCTTTTCCTGGCCCATGCCGCCACGTCCGGGGGCAGCGCTTGTTTGGCCGCGCCGCCAGCCAACTGGGCAAGCAGCGTGGCGGGCAGGGCCGCCTTGCGATTGACAACCTGCGGCTTGGCCTCGATTTGCGAGGCGTGATTGAGCGTAAAGCCGGTGACGGCGAACATCAACAGTCCGAGCAGGCACAGCGCTGCACTAATCCAATGCCAGCGGTGCAGGTTCTTGAGCCAAACCGCGCGGCTGGCGCTGGGGACGGACGACATCGTGGCCTTTGAATCATGAGTGGATGCAAATGATAACTATTATCATTTGATGAGTCAACATGAAAGAATGTAAATTTCTGTTGCCAAATAGCGCTTGCCATCAGTAATAAGAATGATTATCATTCGCGTTCAATGATTTTTAGCCAGCCAAGCCGCGCAGCCCAGCCAGCCAGTTCCATCATCCGATTCGCTGGGAGAACACCTTGTCTTATATCCGCAACCGCAAGCACCTATCCGCACGCCCCTCGCTCGCCCCCTCGTCCTTGGCCTACTCCTTCATTGCGCTCGCCGCGCTTGGTGCTCCGCTGCTCGCCCAGGCCCAGGTCCATGCTCAAAGCGCCGGCGCCGAAACGCGGATGCCGGAAACCACCGTCACCGCCACTGCCGACGTACCTTACAAGGCTAACAAGGTATCCTCACCCAAGTTGACCCAGCCACTGCTCGACACGACCCAGACCATTTCGGTCATCAAGAAGGAACTGATTGCCGAGCAGGGCGCTTCGTCAATTGTCGATGCCTTGCGCAACACGCCCGGCATTACGCTGCAAATGGGCGAAAACGGCAACACCAGCGCCGGCGACACCTTCCAGATGCGCGGGTTTGCCACCCAGTCGTCGATTTTCGTCGACGGCGTGCGCGACCTCGGCGCCGTCACGCGCGACGCCTTCAATATTGAACAGATCGAAGTATCCAAAGGCCCCGCCGGAGCCGACATTGGCCGCGGCGCCGCGTCCGGCTATATCAACCTGGCCTCCAAGAACGCCCAGACGGACGACTTCAACACGGGTACCGCCAGCATCAACAGCGCCAGCAACAAGCGCATCACGGCCGATGTCAATCGGTCCCTCGGCGCGACCAGCGCACTGCGCTTGAACGTGATGGCGCAAGATGGCGGCGTCACGGGGCGCGACCATCTCAAGAACTCCGAGCTCGGCATTGCGCCTTCGCTGGCGCTGGGTCTGGGCACGCCCACCCGCGTGTCGCTGCAATCGCAGCACATCCGCCAGGACAAGCTGCCCGACGGCGGCATTCCCAGTATCGGCCTGAAGGGCTTTTATAACGGGGACGCAGCGGTACGCGCCGGCGCGCGCGTCGACTCGCACAATTTTTACGGCATTGACAGCGATTTTGAAAAGGTGCATGCCGATATGCTGACCGTGAAGGTTGAGCACGACCTGGCCGGTGGCAGCAAACTGTCGAACGTTTCCCGCTACGGCAAGTCCAACATTGATCGCATTCTGACCGGCATGAATGCCATTACCGCCACCGCCGGCAGCGCGCCGTCCACCTGGACCATCGCGCGAACGCGCCAGTCGGTACTGCAAGATAACGAGATCCTTGCCAATCAGACCAACCTGGTGACTGAATTCACGCTAGGCGGCGTGGCGCATACCGTTTCGAGCGGCCTTGAATTCATGTCGGAAAAGCAGAATGCGTTTGGGCGCAGCGGCCTTGGCATCGTCAACGGCAACAATACTGCCAATTTGTACAAGCCGGGCGTCAACGATGCCGTCACCGCGCTTGCGCCCGTACTCAATGGCGTCTACACGCGCGGCGCGACGACCACTGCGGCAGCGTACGCGTTCGACACCGTCAAGCTGAGCGAGAAGTTCCACCTCAACGGCGGCCTGCGGGTGGAGCACTACAACACCGAGGCCAATTCGGCCTCCCTGTCCACGGCCACCAGCCACCCGAGCCTGCCGGTGGGGACCGTCGTCGCTGCGCCTTATCTGAAAGATTCGGGCAAGCTGGTCAGCTGGAAGGCCGGCGCGCTGTACAAACCGGTGCCCGAAGGCAGCATCTATGCAGCGTTCGCCACGTCAAAAACACCGCCTGGCAGCAGCAACTTTGCGCTTAGTGCAAGCGCCGGCAATGTCAACGCGCCGAACATGGTTCCGCAAACCACGCGCAACGTTGAAATCGGCACCAAGTGGGACGTGTTGGGCAAGACGTTGGCCAAGACGCTGGCACTGACGGCGGCTGTCTATCGCACGGAAAACCTGAATGAAATCAGCTTGCTCGATGCGCCGACAAATACCTATTCGCAGCTGGGCAAGCGCCGCGTGCAGGGCCTGGAACTGGGCATGGTCGGGCAGTTCACCCGCAATTGGCAGGTCACGGCGGGCGTGGCGACAATGAAGAACAAGATCGTCGAAGGCACCACCGGCGCCAATGCAGCCGGCGCGCAGGTGCGCTGGTCGCCGGACGTCACCGCCACCGTCTGGTCGAGCTACAAGGTCAACGACAAGCTCACTGTCGGCGGTGGCGCCCGCTACGTGTCGGAGCAAAAGCGCTTGATCGACCCAACCCTGAATGCCGCGACGCAAAACGTGCCGCAGGTGGACGGTTACGCGGTGGCCGACGCGGTGCTGTCGTACAAGGTGAGCAAGCATGTCAGCTTGCAGCTCAATGTCTACAACCTGTTCGACAAGTTCTATGTCAATTCACTGAACAATGGCGGTTCGCGCTTCACGCTCGGCCCGAAGCGATTTTCACAATTGTCTGCCAGCATCGCATTCTGATAAGCTTGTGGTAGCGAGGGATTGGCTGCACCAATCCTTCCTTCATGCGACAGCGCCGTTTCCTTCAAAAATGGAGGCCCGGCGCTTTTTTTGGTTGCCGCCGTACGTACATTTTCTGCAAACTACGCTCTGATGAATCCAGCAATTCGCACCCCACTGATTTTTGCGGCGTTCGCCGCGCTGAGCGCCGGCACGGTGGCCAACGCGCAAACGCCGGCAGTGACCACGCCTGCGGCCAAGCCCGCCAAGCCAGCGGTGGCGCCCGTCGTCACGGTCGAGGGCGAGCGCCCGACCAATCGCATCGACCGCCAGGTCTACGACGTCAAGTCCGATGCCGCCACGACCAATAATTCTGCCGCCGATGCCTTGAGCAACGTGCCGTCCGTCACGGTGGACCCGGACGGCACGGTCAGCCTGCGCGGCAGCACCAATGTGCAGATTTTGGTCGATGGCAAGCCATCGGCCATGCTCCAGGGCGACAGCCGTGGCGCGGCCCTGAATGCCATGCCGTCGCAGGATATCGAATCGATCGAAGTGATCAACAATCCCGGCGCGCAATTTGGCAACGAAGGCGGCGGTGGGCCGATCCTTAACCTGGTCATGCGGCGCAACCGCACGCCGGGCGGCCTGGGCGTGCTCAACGCCAACGTTGGTCCTGACGGGCGCGCCAACACGGCGCTGTCGGGCAGCTATCAGCAAGGCAAGCTGGGCTTCCAGGGCGGCTTGCACTTTCGCCGCGACGGGCGCAATAGCGAGGGGGAATCGACGCGCGAGCGGACCGATCCGCGCAGCGGCCTGCTGACGTCCAGCAGCCAGCGATCAGAGTCGACCGGGCTGAATAATTCTGCCGGTTTCAATGCGGGCTTGACCTACAACCTGGACGCCAAGACCGTGCTGGGCGCGCAAGCGAGTCTGATGCGCCGGGACAACGACCAGCGCACCATGGATCACTACACCAGCACCTCAAACGGGCTCGCACCCCCACTCGACTACCAGCGCAGCGCTCAGCGCGGCGGCGACAGTGCAAACGCCAGCTGGGGCGTGCGACTGGAACGCAAGGGCAGTGTGCCCGGCGAAACTTTCAAAATGGATTTGCGCGTCTCCTCGTCGGACAACAGTGCCGACAGCGCGTTTCGCAATACCTACGCAACGAGCAGCCTGCCCGAGCGGCGCAGCCGCCAGAACAATGTTACCGGCAGCAAGGTCGCCGATTTCACGGGCGACTACGAGCGCCCGGTCGACAAGGGCATTGTCAAGCTGGGCTACAAACTGTCGGACATGCAGAACAGCTTTGGCACGCTGTATGCCGAAACCGACCCGGCGAGCGGCATGGAACGTTTCGTGGCCGCGCGCAGCAATGAATTCCGGGTCGACGAGACCAATCTGGCGCTGTACGGTTCGTACCAGCGGCGCCTGAACGAGCGCTGGGGCGTGCTCGGCGGCTTGCGCGTGGAGCATACGGCGGTCGACGTGCATCAGCTGACCAGCGCAATCGAGGCGAGCAACAGCTACACCAACTATATTCCCAGCATGTACGTGAGTTACAAGGCATCTGAGGATGGCAACTTGCGGCTGAGCTATTCGCACCGCATCCGCCGGCCCAACGGCAATGACTTGAACCCCTACGTGGTCTACCGGGACGAACTCAATGTGTCGGCCGGTAACCCTATGCTGCGTCCGTCGCAGTCCGATTCGCTGGAACTCGGCTACGAAACGCGCTTCGGCATTGTCGAAACCAGCCTGCGCGGCTACCTGCGCAAGGAGCGCGATTCCATCTCCGAGCGCAGCTACTTCATCAGCGACACCGTGCTGCTGACCACGCGCGACAATGCGGGCGAGAGCCGCGCCGGCGGCGTCGAGTTTTCATTGAGCGGCAAACTCAGTCCGACGCTGTCGTTCAATACCAGCGGCAACCTGGCGCGCGCCGAACAGCGCAGCTTCGACAGCACCGGCGCGGCGCTGGTGCGCCAGAGCAGCTCGCTGAGCGGGCGCGCACGGGTCAGTTATCAGCCCACACCCAAGGACCAGCTGCAGTTCAGCGTGAACGCGCAGGGCAAGACGCTGACCGGGCAGGGCTTTCGCGAGCCGTCCGCCACGGCCAACCTGAGCCTGCGCCACGCACTCACGCCGCGCCTGAACCTGGTCATGAACGTGACCGACCTGTTTGACTCGAACAAAATCTCGACCGTCATCGACACGCCGCTGCTGCGGGAAATCAGCGAGCGTCGCGTGGATGGCCGCTTGCTGTATGTGGGCTTGTCGTACCGTTTTGGCGGGGTGACGGGCGGCGCTGACCGCCAGCCGGGCGCGCGCCGCGAGGGCCGCCCGCGGCCTCCTGGCGCCGGCGAGGGGCGCGGCGAGCGCGGGCCGGAGCAGGGCGGCGAGTAGCACCTGCCCAGTCAACATTGGCAGTGCGATCACGAATGCTTGGTGATCGCCAACATGTGATCGCACGCGAGGAAAACATGATCGCTGACTTTTTTCACGATTGCTGATGTTGCGTTACAATGTCGTGCGCTATTCTCATGTGCTTTTCAAAGAATCTCGCAAGCAACAAAAGTCCTTCCCCACAACTTGATGTGCAATCCGCTAACCGGTCAGGCCGTGTCGCGGAAGGTTAGATTAACCCGCCAAACTCGCGAAGCGCGAAGAAAGGTGAGCAAGATGATGCAACAATACACTGCCAACTCCTATTTGTTCGGCGGTAATGCGCCCTACGTTGAAGAGTTGTATGAAGCCTACCTGGACAATCCAGGATCTGTGCCCGACAACTGGCGCGCGTACTTCGACTCCATGCAGAATGTCCCCGCTGTCGACGGCTCGAACAAGCCCGACGTCGTGCATTCGTCCGTCATTGCATCGTTCGCCGAGCGCGCCAAGGCCGGCCCGATCCGCGTCGTCACCGCCTCGACCGACCCGGACATGGGCCGCAAGCGCGTCGCCGTCACCCAGCTGATCGCCGCCTACCGCTACCTCGGTTCCCAGTGGGCCAACCTGGACCCGCTGCAGCGCCAGGAGCGCCCCACGATTCCTGAACTCGATCCATCGTTCTACGGCTTCAATGACGCCGACATGGACATCGTGTTCAACATCAGCAACACCTATTTCGGCCCCGAGACGTGCTCGCTGCGCGACCTGCTCAACATGCTGCGCGATACCTACTGCCGTTCGATCGGCGCCGAATTCATGTACATCGGCGACCCGGCAGAAAAACGCTGGCTGCAGGAAAAGCTCGAGTCGATCCGCTCCACGCCAAGTTTTACCGCTGAAAAGAAAACCCACATCCTCGACCGCCTGACCGCGGCCGAAGGCCTCGAGCGCTACCTGCACACCAAGTACGTGGGCGCCAAGCGCTTCTCGCTCGAAGGCTCCGAGTCGTTCATCGCCTCGATCGACGAAACCATCCAGCGCGCTGGCGAAAAAGGCGTGCAGGAGATCGTCATCGGCATGGCCCACCGCGGCCGCCTGAACGTATTGGTCAACACCCTGGGCAAGTCGCCGCAGGAACTGTTCGAAGAATTCGAAGGCAAGCACGGCGACGACCTGCCGTCGGGCGACGTCAAGTATCACCAAGGTTTTTCGTCCGATATCTCGACCGTCGGCGGTCCGGTTCACCTGTCGCTCGCGTTCAACCCGTCCCACCTCGAGATCGTCAACCCGGTGGTTGAAGGCTCGGTCAAGGCGCGCATGGAACGCCGCGGCGACAAGGAAGGCGCGCAAGTACTGCCGATCCTGGTCCACGGCGACGCTGCTTTCGCCGGCCAGGGCGTGGTCATGGAAACGCTGAACCTTGCGCAAACCCGCGGCTACGGCACGGGCGGCACGATGCACATCGTGATCAACAACCAGATCGGCTTTACCACGTCGGACCCGCGCGACGCGCGCTCCACGCTGTACTGCTCGGACGTGGTCAAGATGATCGAAGCGCCCGTGCTGCACGTGAACGGCGACGATCCTGAAGCGGTGGTACTGGCTACGCAAATTGCGCTCGACTACCGCATGCAGTTCAAGAAGGATGTTGTGGTCGACATCATCTGCTACCGCAAGCTCGGTCACAACGAGCAGGACACCCCGGCGCTGACGCAGCCGCTGATGTACAAGAAAATCGCCCAGCATCCGGGCACCCGCAAGCTGTATGCGGACAAGCTGGGCGCGCAGGGCACGCTGCCGCTGGACGCGGGCGACAAGATGGTGGCGGCCTTTCGCGACGCCATGGACGCCGGCAAGCACACGGTCGACCCGGTCATTTCCAATTTCAAGAACAAGTACGCGGTCGACTGGCTGCCGTTCCTGAACCGCAAGTGGACCGACTCGGCCGACACCGCCGTGCCGATGACGGAACTCAAACGCCTGGCCACCCGCATCACCACCGTGCCGGACGACTTTAAGGTCCACTCGCTGGTCGAAAAAGTGCTGGCTGACCGCGCCTCGATGGGCCGCGGCGAATTGAACCTGGACTGGGGCATGGGCGAGCACCTCGCCTACGCGTCGCTGGTGTCGTCCGGCTACGCGATCCGCCTGTCGGGCCAGGATGCCGGGCGCGGAACGTTCACCCACCGCCACGCCGTACTGCACGACCAGAACCGCGAGCGCTGGGATTCGGGCACCTATGTCCCGCTGTGCAATGTGTCGGAGTCGCAGGCGCCGTTCACGGTCATCGATTCGGTCCTGTCCGAAGAAGCCGTGCTGGCCTTTGAGTACGGCTACTCGACCGCCGAGCCAAACACGCTGACCATCTGGGAAGCGCAGTTCGGCGACTTTGCCAACGGCGCGCAAGTGGTCATCGACCAGTTCATCGCGTCGGGCGAAGTGAAATGGGGCCGCGCCTCGGGCCTGGTGATGATGCTGCCGCACGGTTACGAAGGCCAGGGTCCCGAGCACTCCTCCGCGCGTCCCGAGCGTTTCTTGCAGCTGTGCGCAGACAACAACATGCAAGTGGTGCAGCCGACCACGGGCGCACAGATCTTCCACCTGCTGCGCCGCCAGATGGTGCGCCAGTTCCGCAAGCCTTTGGTGATTTTGACGCCGAAGTCGCTGTTGCGTAACAAGGATGCCAGTTCGCCGCTGCAGGAATTGGCCAAGGGCGCGTTCCAGACCGTGATTGGCGAGATGGACGAGAAAATCGACGCCAAGAAGGTCAAGCGCGTGATCGCTTGCTCGGGCAAGGTCTATTACGACCTGGTCAACAGCCGCAAGACGCGTGGCGTTAGCGACGTTGCCATCATCCGTATCGAACAGTTGTATCCGTTCCCGCACAAGTCGTTCGCGGCAGAACTGAAGAAGTTCCCGAACTTCACCGAACTGGTATGGACGCAGGATGAACCGCAAAATCAGGGACCTTGGTTCCAGATCCAGCACAACATCTTTGAAAGTTTGGAATCGGGCCAGCGCCTGGCGTATGCGGGCCGTCCGGCTTCTGCGTCGCCTGCCGTCGGCTACGGCGACAAGCACAACGCGCAGCAGAAGGAATTGCTGGACACCGCGTTTTCGAAGCTCAAGGGTTTCATCCTCACCAAATAACTGATGCGCTCGCGCCTCGCCAGGAGCGGGGCGCCGCTAATAACAAGATACGGAGTTTTACATGGCACAAATCGAAGTCAAGGTCCCAGTGTTGTCTGAGTCGGTCGCTGAAGCGACCCTGCTTTCATGGCATAAAAAAGTCGGCGAGCCGGTCGCGCGCGACGAAAACCTGATCGACATCGAAACCGACAAGGTGGTCCTGGAACTGCCGGCGCCAAACGCCGGCGTGATCATCCAGATCCTCAAGACCGACGGCAGCACCGTCATGGCCGGCGAAGTGATCGCCATCATCGACACCGAAGGCACCGCCAAGGTCAGCCCGCTGGAAGTGTCGAGCGCGCCGGTGCAGGTGGAAGCGCCCGCCGCTGCCGCTGCAGCCCCGGCCGCAGGGACCAAGGGCGATATCGCCATGCCTGCCGCCGCCAAAATCCTGGCCGACAACAACATGACGACGTCGAACGTGACCGGCACCGGCAAAGACGGCCGCGTGACCAAGGGCGACGTGCTGGGCGCAGTGGCGGCTGGCGTGAAGCCTGCAGCGCCGGCGCCACTGGCCCCGGCCGCCGCCAAGCCTGCGCTGCAGCAGGTGGCCGCCCCAGCGATCAACTTTGGCGAGCGTCCGGAAGAGCGCGTGCCGATGAGCCGCCTGCGCGCCCGCATTGCCGAGCGCCTGGTAATGTCGCAGTCGACCAACGCGATTCTGACCACGTTCAATGAAGTGAACATGCAGCCGGTGATCGACCTGCGCAACAAGTACAAGGACAAGTTCGAGAAAGAGCACGGCGTCAAGCTGGGTTTCATGTCGTTCTTCGTCAAGGCCGCCGTCGCCGCGCTCAAGAAGTACCCGATCATCAATGCCTCGGTCGACGGCAACGACATTGTTTACCACGGCTACTTCGACATCGGTATCGCGGTTGGTTCGCCGCGCGGCCTGGTGGTGCCTATCTTGCGCAATGCCGACCAGATGTCGATCGCCGAAATCGAAAAGAAGATCGGTGAATTCGGCAACAAGGCCAAGGAAGGCAAGCTGACGCTGGAAGACCTGACCGGCGGCACGTTCTCGATCTCGAACGGCGGCACTTTCGGCTCCATGCTCTCGACGCCGATCATTAACCCGCCGCAGTCGGCCATCCTGGGCGTGCACGCGACCAAGGACCGCGCCGTGGTCGAAAACGGCCTGGTCGTGGTGCGTCCGATGAACTACCTGGCGATGTCGTACGACCACCGCATCATCGACGGGCGCGAAGCGGTCCTCGGCCTGGTGGCGATGAAGGAAACGCTGGAAGACCCGGCGCGTCTGCTGCTGGATCTGTAACCGGGAGGCGCGCTGCCTGCGGCGTGCCCTTGCTGATTTATGTGAATGAGGTGGCACCATGAATATCTCGGATGAAATCAAGCGTTTGCACGATCTGCACCAGGCCGGCGCGCTCAGCGCAGCCGAATACGAACAGGCCAAGGCCAAAGTACTGGCCTCCCAGGTCAACCTGGCCAAGCCATCGGCGGGCGACGACTTCGTCAGCGAAATAGCGCGCCTGCGCCGTTCGCGCAGCGACCGCACGCTTGGCGGCGTGTGCGGTGGCCTGGCGCGCGTCTCGGGCGTCGAGTCCTGGGTCTGGCGCCTGGTATTCGCGCTGTGCGTCATCTTTGCCGGTTTCGGCATCTTTATCTATCTGCTGATGTGGATATTCGTACCAGAAGAATAAAAGGAATACGTTCATGAGCACTCCAAAACAATTCGACGTCGTTGTCATCGGCGCCGGTCCGGGCGGTTATATCGCCGCCATTCGCGCAGCGCAGCTGGGCTTTTCGGTTGCCTGCATCGACGAATGGGCCAACGCCAAGGGCGGCCCTGCACCGGGCGGCACCTGCACCAACGTCGGTTGCATTCCATCGAAGGCGCTGCTGCAGTCGTCCGAGCATTTTGAGCATGCCGGCCATGCGTTCAAGGACCACGGCATCGACGTGGCCGGCTTGTCGCTGAACCTGCCGCAAATGTTGAAGCGCAAGGACGTGGTCGTCAAACAGAACAACGACGGTATCCTGTTCCTGCTCAAGAAAAACAAGGTCGCGTTTTTCCATGGTCGCGGCGCTTTCGGCGCGGCAGTGGAAGGCGGCTATACCATCAACGTTAGCGGTCCTACGACCGACACGCTGCAGACCAAGCACGTGATCGTGGCCACCGGCTCGAACGCGCGCGAATTGCCGGGCGCTCCGTTTGACGAAAAACTGATCCTGTCGAACACCGGCGCGCTGACGATCGAAGGCGTGCCGGCAAAGCTGGGCGTGATCGGCGCCGGCGTCATCGGCCTGGAAATGGGCAGTGTATGGCGCCGCCTGGGGGCGGAAGTGACGGTGCTCGAAGGGCTGCCTACGTTCCTGGGCGCGGTCGACGAGCAGATCGCCAAGGAAGCGTTCAAGCTGTTCACCAAGCAGGGCCTGGGCATCAACCTGGGCGTCAAGATCGGCAAGGTCACGCCCGGCAAGAAGGACGTTACCGTGGAATACACGGACGCCAAGGGCGAAGCCGTCAAAGCCGTTTTCGACAAGCTGATCATCTCGATCGGGCGCACGCCCAACACCAATGGCCTGAACGCCGAAGCCGTCGGGCTCAAGCTGGATGAGCGCGGCTTTATCGCCGTCGACGACGACTGCAAGACCAGCCTGGCGAACGTGTGGGCGGTGGGCGACGTGGTGCGCGGCCCGATGCTGGCGCACAAGGCCGAGGAAGAGGGCGTTGCCGTGGCCGAGCGTATCGCCGGCCAACATGGCCACACCAATTTCAATACCATTCCGTGGGTGATCTACACCTCGCCGGAAATCGCGTGGGTTGGCCAGACCGAGCAGCAGTTGAAGGCGTCCAGCGTGTCGTACAAGTCGGGCACCTTCCCGTTCATGGCGAACGGGCGCGCGCGGGCGCTGGGCGATACGTCCGGCATGGTCAAGTTTTTGGCCGATGCGACGACCGACGAAATTTTGGGCGTGCACATCATCGGGCCAATGGCTTCCGAGCTGATTTCGGAAGCGGTAGTGGCGATGGAGTTCCGCGCCTCGGCTGAAGATATCGCACGCATCTGCCACGCACACCCATCGTTGTCGGAAGCGACCAAGGAAGCGGCGCTGGCGATCGACAAGCGTTCGCTCAATTTCTAAGCGAAATACTTAGCACTACAATAGCAATTACATCGTCCTCGCGCAGGCGGGGACCCAAGGAACGGTTGGTCTGAGCAACCGTCCCCAGGGTCCCCGCGTGCGCGAGGACGAAGTTTTTGAGCCAACCGAGCCAGCAAGCAAATGAACGTCCAAGAGTTCTATCAACACGCGCTTTCCGAACGCGGTTTCACATCCGACGAAGCGCAGCAGCGCGCCGTCGACCGCCTGCAGCGCGCGTATGAAGAGTGGGTCCACTTCCGCGCGCAGCGCTCGTCCACCTTCAAGCGCCTGATCAACCGCCCGGACGTGCCGCGCGGGGTCTACCTGTGGGGCGGCGTCGGGCGCGGCAAGTCGTTTTTGATGGACAGCTTTTACTCCGTGGTACCGCTGGTGCGCAAAACACGCGTGCACTTCCACGAATTCATGCGCGACGTCCACCGCCAGCTCGACCATATGAAAGGCGTGGCCGATCCGCTCGACGATGTAGCCAAGAACATCGCCAAGAAATACCGCCTGATCTGCTTTGACGAGTTTCACGTCTCCGACATCGCCGACGCCATGATCCTGTACAACCTGCTCTCGGCGCTGTTCAGCCATGGCGTCTCGTTCATCATGACGTCCAACTACGATCCGGACCTGCTGTACCCGGAAGGGCTGCACCGCGACCGCATGCTGCCGACCATCGCGCTGCTCAAGGAAAAGCTCGACGTGATGAATGTCGACGCCGGCATCGACTACCGCAAGCGCGCGCTGGAACAGGTCGACAGCTACTACACGCCGCTTGGCGCTGCCGCCGATGCGGCCCTGCGCGCGGCGTACGCGAAAATCGCCGAGATTCATGACGAAAATCCGCTCTTGAAAATCGAAGGGCGCGAAATCCGCTGCCTGCGCCGCGCCGGCGGCATCATCTGGTTTGACTTCGCCACGCTGTGCGGTGGCCCGCGCTCGCAAAACGATTACCTGGAAATTGCGAGCCGCTTCCACACGGTGGTGCTCTCGGCGATACCGGCGATGTCGGCTGCGCAGTCGTCCGAGGCGCGCCGCTTTACGTGGCTGATCGACGTGTTCTACGACCACAAGGTCAAGCTCCTGATGTCGGCCCAGGTGCCGCCGGAAGCGCTGTACACCGAAGGTACGCTGTCGAACGAGTTTCACCGGACCGTCTCGCGTATCATTGAAATGCAGTCGCGCGAGTATATGGACGCGGAGCGCCGGGGCGCGGCCGAGGCGCTGGCCTGACCAGCAGACAAGCAAGAGGACACTATCATGATCACCGCATTTATCCGGCGCCTGGCGCTGCTTGCCGCCTTGGCCAGCCTTGGCGCCTGCACCACGGCACTGTTGCCCCCTGCCGTCGCACCGCTGGTAGCGCCTTCGGCGTCGGTGGCGCAGGCATCGCGCCGGCTCGACGAGGTGGCGCGCGAGCGCGCCGCCGCGGAGTCGGTGTTCGCGGCCAGCGAGCAGCTGTGCTATGCCAAGTTTTTTGTGAATAATTGCCTCGATGCGGTCAAGGAAAAGCGCCGCAGCCGGCTGGCGGTGCTGAGGGCCATTGAAGTCGAGGCCGAGCGCTACAAGCGCCAGGCTGCGGTCGATCAGCGCGACCGCGATGTGGCGCAGTCGGTCAAGGAGTTCGAGCAGGGCGAAGCGCGCATGGCGGCCCAGCCGGCGAGCGCGCCCCGCGTTGCTCCCGAGCGGACGGCGCCGGTGCCCAGGGCGATGCTCAAGGACCGCAGCGCCGAGCATGCGGCAAAGCAGGCCGAGCGCGTCGCGCAGCAACAGGCCGAAGCGCCGCAGCGCGCGGCGAACGCGAGGGCATTCGAGGAGCGGCGGTTAAAGGCGGAGCAGCGCAAGCGGGAGATTGAGGCGAAGCTTGCAGAGAAGGCGGCGAAAGCGGCAGCTGCGGCGAAATAGAACGCGGCAAAAAAGAATCAATGCAATGTACGCGATTCCCCGGCTGCACGAACATCGCGCTATGGCGTAACCGGAACCCCCAACATCATCGTCCTCGCGCACGCGGGGACCCATGGAACGCTCGCTCAGTTGAACCGTTCCATGGGTCCCCGCCTTTGCGAGGACGATGTGGCTCTGATGTGCTGTTGCACCTTGTGCGCCAGGCTCGCACGCGGGAATTCACTCAGACTGCGCGCCCCAGCTTTTGGACAGTGTAGTTTTTCACTTCCTTGGGCGGCTTGACGAACTTGACGATCGCCATTGTGCAATTGTCGCCCTTGCCCTGGGCCCGCTCGGTAGCCTTGTTGATCAACATTTCCGACGCCTGCCGCGGCGTGGTCTTGGTGGTGACCGCGCCCAGTTCGGTATCGGTGAAAAAATGCCACAAACCGTCGCTGCACAGCAAGAACGTGTCGCCGGCGACGATGTGTTCATGAAAACCAATCGTCGCGAAGGGTTCCTTGCGGCTGTTGCCCAGCACATTGACCAGCAATTTGGAGTGGCGGTGGTTCTTGGCTGCATCGGCCGGCAGCTTTTCGCTGCTGACCAGGTAGTCGATATAGTCGGCGTCGTTGGTGCGTACCAGGCACTGGCCCTTGACGAAACGGTACAGCCGCGAATCGCCCACATGCGCCCACACGGCGCGCCCGTCCGGCGTGATGATCAAACCCACGAAACTGCAATGCGACTCGACCTTGGTGGTAAACGCATTCATCTTGATGATCAAGTGCGTTTCGTGCACGATCTGGCGCAGCAGCTCGGCCAGCCGTTCAAGGGTGGGCGCGTCGCCCGGCTTGAATTCGTCAAACAACTGTTTGGCAGTGTGCAATACCTGTTCGGAGGCTGCCGATCCGCCCAGCACGCCGTCCGAGAGCACGGCCAGCACGTAGCCGGGCGCGCGCGCGCCGGTGAACAGGGCGGTGCGGTCGTTCTGCTGTGGGCGTCCGCCAATGTGCTGGGCGGTGCCGGCTTCTAACTTGTATTGGTTCATATCCGTAAGATGTGTCCTGGCTGCGTTACCATGTTGCTTTGTGGACTGGAGTTCAATCTATATTGGCTGCAACGTCGCCGTATATTAAACTATGCACCGGGCAGACTAAATGTTGCAAGCGGAAATCATTTTCCCGTGCACACTTTTTGTCACAAATTGTAATGCGCTTCCGGCTCCGCATCCATGCCGTCATCGAAATAAAACCGTACGGAATACCTTACCATGACAGATGTCCAAGAAATCCAGCGCCGCCTGATCGAACTCGACGTGGAACATCGCGACCTGGATGCTGTCATAGACATGCTGATTCTCGACGGGCACCACGACCAGTTGCAACTGCGCCGCCTCAAAAAGCGCAAGCTGCAGCTGAAAGACCATATCACCTTGTTGAAAATGCAATTGGTGCCGGATGTTCCGGCCTGACTCGTCTTCGCTTCACTACAAACGCCACCTTGACCGATCCTACTCCTGCGCCGGGCGCGCCGCCCTTGCCTGACGCCCCTGACGCCCCCGATGCCGCTGCCGACGCCGCCTTGCCGGCGCCGCCGGCCGGCAAATACGATGCCGACATCGACCGCCTGTTCAGCGCCGGCGGCCCGCTCGCGCCCGCCGTGGGCAGCTTTACGCCGCGCCGCTCGCAAACCGAAATGGCAAAAGCCATTGCCCAAGCCATCGCCGACCAGAAAACCCTGATCGCCGAAGCGGGCACCGGCACCGGCAAGACCTTCGCTTACCTGGTACCGGCACTGCTGTGGGGCGGCAAGACCATCGTCTCGACCGGCACCAAGAATTTGCAGGATCAGTTGTTTCTGCGCGACATACCGACCGTGCGCGCGGCGCTCAAGGCCCCGGTGTCGGTGGCGCTGCTCAAGGGCCGCTCCAACTACGTGTGCCATTACCATCTGGAACGCACGCTGCAAAACGGCCGCATGACCTCGCGCGAAGACGTGGGCAACCTGCGTGAAATTTCGCGCTTTATCAAGATGACCAATTCGGGCGACAAGGCCGAGCTGTCCAAGGTGCCCGAAAACGCGCTGATCTGGAACCTGGTCACGTCCACCCGCGACACCTGCATGGGCACCGAGTGCCAGTACTACCAGGATTGCTTCGTCATGAAGGCGCGCCGCGAAGCGCAGCAGGCCGACGTCGTGGTCGTCAACCACCACCTGTTTTTTGCCGACGTGGCGCTCAAGGATACCGGTGTGGCCGAGCTGCTGCCGTCGGCCAACACCATCATTTTCGACGAAGCGCACCAGTTGCCCGACACCGCCACGCTGTTCTTCGGCCAGACCGTGTCGACTTCGCAGATCCTGGAATTGTGCCGCGACGTGCTGGCCGAAGGCTTGGCGCATGCGCGCGGCGGGCCGGACTGGGCCAAGGTCGTCACCGTGCTCGAGAAAGCGGCGCGCGACCTGCGCTTGACCTTCCCGCAAGACATCATGCGCTTGTCGCTGGCCCAGATCATGCCGTCATCGGATTTTTTTCCGGCCCTGCAAACGCTTAAGGACAAGCTGGCCGAGATGATCGACGTGCTCGAAGAAAACGCGGCGCGCGCCGAAACCATCGAGCAGGTGCGGGTACGGGCGGTGGAACTGGCCGCCAGCCTGGACGGCTGGAAGCAGAGCGGCAAGGGCAAGCTGGTCGAGAACGACGAGGCCGTGCTGTGGGTGGAAGCGTTTTCGTCGTCGCTGCATTTGCACAAGACGCCGCTGTCGATCGCGCCCATCTTCACCAACCAGCGCGAAGGCACGCCGCGCAGCTGGATCTTTACCTCGGCCACGCTGGCGGTCAAAAACGACTTCAAGCATTTTTCCAACCAGATGGGGCTGGCCGGCGAGCCGGCGCAGACCTGGCCAAGTCCGTTCAACTATGAAGAGCAGGGTTTGCTGTACGTGCCCACCGGCCTGCCGGACCCGAACGCCTTCGGCTACACCGACGCCGTGGTCGACGCGGCGCTGCCGTGCATTGAAGCTGCCGGCGGGCGCACTTTTTTCCTGTGCACCACGATCCGCGCGGTCAAGCATGTGGCCGAGCGACTGCGCGATGAATTTTCCAAGCGGGGGCTTGATTATCCCTTGTTCGTACAAGGCGAGCGCGGGCGCACCGAGCTGCTCGACTCGTTCCGCAGGGCGGGCAACGCCGTGCTGGTGGGCAGCCAGAGTTTTTGGGAAGGCGTGGACGTGCGCGGCGACGCGCTCTCGCTCGTCATCATCGACAAGCTGCCGTTCGCGCCGCCCGACGACCCGGTGCTCGCCGCCCGCATCGAGGTAATGGAAAAGCAGGGCATGAACGGCTTCATGCACCACACCTTGCCCGAGACCATCATCAACCTGAAGCAGGGCGCCGGGCGCCTGATCCGCGACGAGACCGACCGCGGCGTGCTGATGATTTGCGACCCGCGCCTGATCACCAAGTCGTACGGCAAGCGGGTCTGGCAAAGCCTGCCCTCGTTCAAACGCACCCGCCTGGAAGCGGACGTGCTCGCGTTTTTCAAACCAGAAACCACGGCAGAGGATTGATCATGGCAGTGTTGAACAAATTGGTGCTGGCGGTGGCGCTCGGCGGCGCCTTCGCCGCTGCGGTTTCCCAAGCCGCATCCGGCGCCGAAATGGTCGCCGTCAAGGCGCAGCCCACGGCGGCCCAACGCCTGGCCGCGCTGGCCGTGCGCTATTACGACGAGATGGCGCGCTTCGAGCCGCTCAACGCCACCTTCTCGGGCGACAACCGCTTCGACGACCAGCTGCCGATGACGATCGACGCCGGCGTGCGTGCGCGCCAGTACGCGCTGCTGCACGATGTGCGCGACCAGCTCATGCGGATCGACCGCAGCAAGCTGTCGGCGCAAGACATGACGAGCTTCGACATGCTCGCTTTCACGGTCAATGAAGCGCTGCGCTTCGAGCCGTTCAAGGATCATCTGCTGCCGATGAACCAGATGGACAGCCTGCCGGTGATGCTGGCGAACCTTGGCGGTGGCGAAGGTTCGCAGCCCTTGACGAGCGTGGCGCAGTACCAGGCTTACCACAAGCGCATCGCCGCGCTGCCGCAGTGGATCGACACGGCCATTGCCAACATGCGCGAAGGGATGCAGGAAAATATCGTGCTGCCGCGCGCGCTGGTGCTGCCCATGCTCGCGCAGATCAAGGCGCTCGCCGGCGCCACGCCGGCCGCCAGCGACTTCAACGCGGCGCGCCGCCTGCCCGACACCTTTGACGCCGGTGAGAAAGCCGGCCTGAAGGGCGTTTTTCTCAATACCGTTTCCGGCCAGGTGCTGCCGTCGCTGCGCAAGCTGGCCAGGTTTCTGGAACACGACTACCTGCCGGCAGCGCGCAGCAGCGCCGGCTGGGGCGCGCTGCCCGGTGGCGCGCAATGGTATGGCGCCTACGTGGCGGCCCACACCACGACCACGCTCGGACCCGATGAAATCCACCGTATCGGCGTCGCCGAAGTGGCGCGCATCACGGCCGAACTGGCCCGGCTGGCGCCCAAGGTTGGCTACACGGGCGCGCCTGGCGCGTTGCCGCGCTGGATGGCCAGCCAGCCGCGCTACCGGCCCTTCAAGACCGATGAGCAAGTACTGCAAGCTTACCGCGACCTGCGCGCGCGTATCGAGCCCAAGCTGGGGCAGCTGTTCGCCACGCTGCCCAAGGCCCCGCTCGAAATCCGGCCCGAGCCGGCCCTGTCGCGCGAGAGCGCGTCCGATCACTACACCATGGCGGCAATGGATGGCGCGCGACCTGGCATTTTCTGGGCGGTGATTCCCGACCCGGCCCAGTATGGCAGCACCAAGATGACGGCCTTGTTCCTGCATGAAAGCCTGCCGGGCCACCACTTCCAGCTATCGAAGCAGCAAGAATTGGCGGTGCCGACGTTTCGCAAGGTGGCAAGCATCAATGCCTACGCCGAAGGCTGGGGCTTGTACGCCGAAACGCTGGGCCGCGAGATGGGCCTGTATGACGAGCCGAATGCCTATGCCGGCTTTCTCAGTATGGAATTGCGGCGCGCGGCGCGCCTGGTGGTTGATACCGGCTTGCACGCCAAGGGCTGGACGCGCGAGCAAACCATTCGCTACCTGGTTGATGAAGCGGGCGACACCGAGGACGATGCGCGCAATGCGACCGAGCGCTACATGGCCTGGCCGGGGCAGGCGCTGGGGTACAAGATTGGGGCGCTCAAGATCATGGAACTGCGCCAGCGCGCGGCGGCCAAGCTGGGCGCCAAATTCAGCCTGGCCAAGTTTCACGACGCCGTGCTGGCCGAGGGCAGCCTGCCGCTGGACTTGCTGGAAACCAAGATCGACGCGTGGATTGCCACGCAGGGCGGCGCGAAATAGCCGGCTCTGCTCTCCCATCTGCCCCGCAAAATCTCACCTGCGGCCACATCATCCTCGCGTTTGGAGGACGATGTCGCTGAGGTAGCGTCTGCCCCTGCCGCCATGCTTGGAGTAAACGCGTCACTTCCCGGGCTGGATAACCACCTTGCCCGTCACTTTGCGCGCGGCCATGTCATTTAACGCTGCCGCCGTGTCGGCCAGCGCATAGCGCCCCGAAATGCGCGGCTTGATCTTTCCAGCCGCAAGCCACCCCATCAGTTCGCGCATCGCCGCCAGGTTCGCCTTCGGCTCGCGCTTGGCAAACTCGCCCCAGAACACGCCCATCAAGGACGCGCCCTTGAGCAGCGTCAGGTTCAGCGGCAGCTTGGGAATGTCGCCATTGGCAAACCCCACCACCAGGTAGCGCCCGCGCCAGCCGATCGAGCGAAATGCCGGTTCGGCGTAAATGCCGCCCACCGGATCATAGATCACGTCCGGCCCCTTGCCGCCGGTGGCGGTCTTGATCGCTTCGCGCAAATCCTCGGTGGTGTAATTGATGGTGGCGTCGGCCCCATGCTCGCGGCACACCGCCAGTTTCTCGTCGCTGGACGCGGCGGCAATCACGCGCGCGCCGAGCGCCTTGCCGATCTCGATCGCCGCCAGACCCACGCCGCCGGCCGCGCCCAGCACCAGCATGGTTTCGCCCGCCTTGAGGGCCGCGCGGTCCACCACCGCGTGGTGCGAGGTGCCGTAGGTGAGGGTGATGGCGGCGGCGGTGTCGAAGTCTATTCCCGGCGGCATCGGCATGCAGGCTTGGGCGTTCACCACGATCTGCTGGGCAAACGCGCCCTGGGCGGTAAACGCGATCACCTTGTCGCCCACCTTGAGCTGCTCGACGCCTTCGCCCACGGCGCGCACCACGCCGGACAGCTCGCTGCCCGGCGTGAAGGGCAGCTCGGGCTTGAACTGGTATTTCCCTTGAATAATCAGCACGTCGGGAAAATTCACACCGGCAGCCATCACGTCGAGCGCGACCTGGCCCGGGCCGGGCACAGGATCGGGTAACTCTTGCACCACCAGGGTGTCGGGCAATCCCCATGCATTGCAAACCACGGCTTTCATTGGCGTCTCCAGAAGATGAATTTTTTAAAATAGTACGACCGTTTGATTTTTGATTATGCCTGATTTTTCCACCCGGCGGCAAACCCGGCCGGCCGGGTCGGTTTGTGCCAGCGCAAGGCCATAAATGACGAGCTTGTTAAAGTCGAAGATGCGAGCGCGCCAGTGAGCATTTTGCAAAGGGAGTACGAAATGGCAATCCGTTATGGCTGTTTCTTCAGTTATGCGCACGCCCGTTATGGACTGATGAACAAGTTCAAGGCGGCCTTGGCGGACGCCATCCGCTGCTACCTGGAACCGCATTTTGACAACGAGGACGAGTTGTTCATCGACACCGAACAGCTCGGCGGCGGCGACGATCTTGACCGCAAGATTGCGCGCGCCATGTGCGAAAGCGCCGCCATGATTTTAATTTACACCCCCAAGTACGAAGCGCATGGCTATACCCGGCGCGAGTACCTGGCCATGCAAATGATCGAGCAGGAGCGCGGCCAGTGGTACCCGATGCCGAGCCACCTGACCATCCCCGTCATCATGACGATGCACCCCGGTAAATTGCCGCCGCAAATTACCGATTCAAGCTTGTACGTGGATTTTTCCCGCTTCACCCTGGCCACGCGCGACCTGAAGTCGAATCCGGACTTTATTCCGGACATTAAAAAGATCGTGGAGCGCATTGTGATCCATTATCAGTGCCAAAAAAAATACACGCCGGTGGGCCATGATTGCAACCAATTCGTGCTCCCCGATGTCCCACCTGAGTGGCGTGATTTGCCAGATCTTGCTTTTCCCAAAAAATAAAACAGGAGCACTAATGGAACCCAAACGCATTACATTGCCGCCGATAAGCGCTCCCGGCGACGTGACCACGTTCTACGCTTTCGAGAGCGGAACGGCGCGCAACATCGCGCTGTCGAACACAGCCGTACTGCTGGCGGGGCGCAACAATGCCACCGTCCCCGTGCTGATGATCGATTGGGACACCGAAGCGCCCGGCTTGCATCATCAATTCGGACGGCACGACGAACGCCCCGGCCTGGTCGAGTATTTCGAGGCTTGCCGCGCCCAGCTGGCCGCGCTGGGCAACGCCAGCGATGGCGGCGACGACACGGCGCTGGCGCGCCAGGTGCTGCAAGCGGTCGACTGGGAGCAGTACGTGGAACGGGTCGATGAAAGCCGTCCGCTGTATCTGATGCGCGCCGGCCGCTTTGACGACACTTACGGCGAGCGCGCCGACGGCATGGACTGGGACAGCCTGTTTGCGGCCTGCCCGGCGCTGTTTCGCTGCTTTGGCGCCCACCTCACGCAGCGCTTCCGGCACGTGCTGGTCAACGCGCGCAGCGGGCGCTCCGGCGCCGTCAGCATCTGCACCACGCTGCTGCCCGACAAGCTGGTCGGCCTGTTTTCGCCCAGCCAACTCAGTCTTGACGGGCTGGCCGGCGCCGTCACGCGCGCCATCAACTACCGCTGCAGCCATGAAGAAGAGCAACGTCCGCTGCTGATTTACCCCTTGCCGTCAGCTATCGACAGCACCGACTGCGAGCGCCGCATCCAGTGGCGCCGCGGCAACCCGGCAAACGGTGTTCCCGGCTACCAGCCCGTGCTTGAGAAACTGCTGCGCCAGTGTTACCGCTTGTCCCGCTTGTCGCTGGAGAGCTATTTTAATGAAGTGCAGTTGCAACAAACCCATGCCACGGTCGGCGGCGACACCTTTCCCGGCATCAGCGCGCGCGACGCCGACCGTTTTTCGCTCGCGCGCACCTTCAATGCGCTGCTCGAGTGGCTGGCCGACGGCAACTTTCCCTGGCAATCGATAGCGGAAGTGCACCTGGCCGCAGCCGTGGGCAGCAGTCGCGCCCTGGCGGCCGACGGCGGCGCCGACGTCACGCTGCCGCTGGCGCGCGACCTGAACCGCCTGGGTGAACTGTATCGGGAGCAGGGCAGGAGCGATCAAGCCATCGCCTGCTTCCAAGAAAGCATGGACTTGCGCCAGCGCGTGCTGGGCGATACGCACCGCGATACCCGGGTGAGCCGCGCAAACCTGGCCGCGCTGCTGCGCGACTGCGGCCGCTTGCCCGACGCTAGCTTTCTGCACGAAAAGCTGTACGAAGATTGCCACCGCCTGCTCGGCGCCGACCATCCCGACACGCTGTCCACGCGCGGCGCCCTGGCCATCACCCTCGCTTCGCTGGGCGAATACGAACGCGCGCTGGCGCTGCACGAACAGGTCAACGACGCCTGTGAAAAACAGTTCGGCCCCACCAGCACCATGACGCTTGACAGCCTGGCCGGCCAGGCCCGCACCTATGCCATGCAGGGTAATTTTTCGCGCGCGCGCATGGTCTACGAGCGGGTCCTGGAAGGGCGCCAACGGCTGCTGGGCGACGAGCATCATGACACCTTGCAGTGCGCCGAGCAACACGCCGCCATGTTGCTCGACCGCGGTCACCTGAGCCATGCGTGCAAGCTGCAGCAATACGTGCTGGCCGCACGCGAGCGGCACCTGGGCGACGACCATCCGCACACGCTGGCCGCGCGCGCCCAATTGGCCGAAATTCTCGCCGCCCAGGGCGATATCCACGGCGTGCGGCGCGTGGTCGAGGCGCTGGTCGCCGGGCGCGAGCGCAGCCTGGGCGACGAGCATCCCGACACGCTGTCAAGCCAGAGCAGGCTGGCCGCCATGCTCAGCCAACAGGGCGACCTGGACGATGCGTGCCGACTCCAGCAGCACGTCGTCAACATGACAGAACGGGTGCATGGTTCCGACGACGAGCGTACGCTTGACAGCAAAAAGGCGCTGGCAGTGACGCTGTCGCTCCAGGGTCACAGTCTGGATGCGCGCAAGCTTGAGGAAACGGTGCTGCAGGGCAGTGCGCGCCGGCTCAATCAGCGCGCCTTGCCGTCCGGCCAGCACGAGCCGCATGCCGGCGTCATCGGCTTGCGCGCGGGATTTTTCGACGAGCGTGACGCGCGCGACCGGGTCGGCGGGTGCGAAACGCTGGGCCACGCGCTTGCCCAGCTCCAGCAACTGATCGACAACCGCAGCGAGCGCGAGGCGCGCGAATTGGCCGACAGCTTGCGCAAATCGGTGTTGCGCCCAGGCGCCACCACCGAACTGCGGCGCAAGGGCGTGGCGCTGATCAAGCAGGTGTACAACAATGACAAGGATGCCTTGCTGTCGTTTACACAAGACGAAGTATCATCTTTGCAAGAAGAATTGAAGGAGGCGACGGCGGGCGGCCAGTGAGCACGCATGAGCAAAGTGCTTGAAGAAAATCTTATGCTGGGGACGAGCGATGCTACCGTTGCTTCAGGTAAAATCGTCACATGAGAATTCTTATCAGTAATGACGACGGCTATCTGGCCCCGGGACTGGCGGCCTTGGCCGACGCACTGGCATCGATTGCCGACATCGTCGTCGTAGCGCCCGACAGCAACCGTTCGGGCGCGTCCAATTCCCTGTCGCTGGACCGGCCGCTGTCGGTCCAGCAAGCGGCCAACGGTTTTTATTTCGTCAACGGCACGCCGACCGATTGCGTGCACGTCGCGCTCACCGGCATGCTCGACTACCGGCCCGACATGGTGGTGTCGGGCATTAACAACGGTCAGAACATGGGTGACGACACGCTCTATTCAGGCACGGTCGCCGCCGCCACCGAGGCGTATCTGTTTGGTATCCCTGCGATTGCATTCTCGCAAGTGGCGCACGGCTGGGAACATGTGGACGCCGCCGCCCGCCTGGCGCGCGACATCGTGCTGCGCCGTTTCGACGAATTGCCGTCGCCCTATCTGCTCAACGTAAACATTCCCAACTTGCCTTACGAAGCGCTGGGCAAGCTGCGCGCCACGCGCCTGGGACGGCGCCACCAGGCAGAACCGGTGATCCGCGCGCAAGACCCGCGCGGGCGCGACATCTTTTGGATCGGCCCGCCCGGCGCTTGCCTCGACGCCGGCGAAGGCACCGACTTCCACGCCACCGCCAAGGGCGAAGTGTCGATCACCCCGCTGCAGATCGACCTGACCCACAAGACGCAGCTCACGCTGTTGGAGCGGGGCTTGCAATGAAGGACAAGCGCAGCACGTTTCCGCTTCCGCTCTCGTCGGTGACGGGCGGCGCGACCGGCAAGGCAGGGCAGGCCAGCGCGTATGCGCCGACCAGGGTAGCCACGCCGCAGACGGCAACGCGCAACGCGGCCCTTCCCGGCGCCGCAAAAACCTATGTCTCGCCGGTCCAGCACGCCTCGCACTCCAAGTCGCACGCCGAGTTGCTGGCGCGCCACCAGCCGGTGCCGATGCAGGCGCCACGCGCCGACATGATGGTGTCGGACGCGATCCGGCGCGCCATGGTGCAGCGCGTGGCCAAGCAGGGCGTGCAGGACCAGATGGTGCTCGGCGCGCTCGAAGCGGTGCTGCGCCACCGCTTCATCGACGAGGCGCTCTCGGCCCAGGCTTATATTGACGCCTCGCTGCCGATCGGGCATAGCCAGACGATCTCGCAGCCTTATATCGTCGCCCGCATGATCGAAGTGATGCGCAACGGCGCCAAGCTCCACCGCGTGCTCGAGATCGGCACCGGCTGCGGCTACCAGGCCGCGGTGCTCTCGTGCCTGGCGCAGGACGTATATTCAATCGAGCGCATCAAGCCACTGCACGAGCTGGCCAAGACCAATTTGCGGCCCATGCGCATCCCCAATCTGCGCTTGCACTACGGAGATGGTATGCTTGGCCTTCCGCAAGCCGCCCCCTTTGATGGCATTATCCTGGCTGCGGCCGGTCTCGAGGTGCCCCAGGCGCTGCTGGAACAGCTCTCCATTGGTGGCCGGCTGGTCGCCCCGGTTGGCGCGCGTGTCCAGCATCTGCAGCTGATTGTGCGCACCGGCAAGTCCGAATGGACGAGCGAAACGCTGGAGGGCTGCCACTTCGTCCCCCTGTGTGCCGGCACCGCGTAAAGTCGCGCCAGGATTGTCGACCTACATACAATGAGAATGAAACGAACAAGCCAAGTCACCCTGCTGCTGATCACTAGCCTGCTGGGCGCCTGTACCAGCAACCTGCGCCAAGCCCCCGTCGTCGAACGCCCGCTCAAGCTGCGCCCGGTCGTCCCGGTCGCCACCGAACAACCCAAGGACGAGCGCGGCTTTTATACCGTCAAGCGCGGCGACACGCTGCTGCGCATTGCCCTCGACTATGGGCAACATTACCGCGACCTGGTCACCTGGAACAAGCTGGCCGACCCGAACGATATCAAGGTCGACCAGGTGCTGCGCGTGGCGCCCCCCGACAACGTGGCGGGCGTGCAGACCATGCCCGTGACCGCGCCGCCGCCGTCCGAGCCTCGCACGGTGCAGCCGCCAGTGCCCAGAAAGACCAGCCCCAAAGGGGACAAGCGGGCCTACTCCGACGCCGCGCTGGCCGAGCTGCGCGGCGATGGACCTGCGCGCCTCGAGCCAAAAACAGCCGACGCCAAAGATGCGCCGGACGTCCCGGCGCGCGTGCCGGTGGCCGTGCCGAGCACCGGCGTGGCGCCGGGCAGCGTGGTCAGCGCCACCGAGGACGACAAGCTGAGCTGGATGTGGCCGTCCGACGGCAAAGTCGTCGCCACCTTCGACGAAGGAAAAAACAAGGGCATCGACATTGCCGGGCGCGCTGGACAGCAAGTGCTGGCGGCGGGCACGGGAAAAGTCATGTACGCGGGCAGTGGCATCCGCGGTTATGGTAATCTGGTGATCGTAAAGCACAGCAATAGCCTGTTGTCGGCGTATGCCCACAACCGCAGCATCGTGGTCAAGGAAGGCCAGAATGTCAGCCGGGGCCAGGTGATCGCGGAAATGGGCGATTCGGACGCCGACTCGGTTAAACTGCACTTTGAAATACGCCAGCAGGGCAAACCCGTCGATCCGTCGAGGTTTTTGCCGAAACGCTAGATCAGCCGGGTTGCAGTTCGCCCGGCGCACGGGGTTGCCCATGACACAGTCGCACCAGCTCGATGACGAGACCGCTTCGGAAGACTTTCCCGACGAGCCGATGGACGACGCGGTGATCGAAGCGGACGCGCCCGATGGCGCCACTGACGCCGCCGACGCCACTGTCCACCCGGTGCTCGCCAGCGTCGACGAGCTGAAAAAAGTGCTGGCCGCAGAACTGTCGACCGACACCACCCAGCATTACCTGAACCAGATCGGCACCCGCGCGCTGCTGACCGCGCCCCAGGAAGTGCACTTTGCCACACTGGCCAAAAACGGGGACTTTTCCGCGCGCCAGACCATGATCGAGCATAACCTGCGCCTGGTGGTGTCGATTGCGAAACACTACATCAACCGCGGCGTGGTTCTGCTGGACATGATCGAGGAGGGCAACATTGGCCTGATGCGGGCGATCGACAAGTTCGAGCCGGAACGCGGCTTTCGCTTTTCCACCTACGCCACCTGGTGGATTCGCCAGAGCATCGAGCGCGCCATCATGAACCAGGCGCGAACGGTGCGCCTGCCGGTGCACATGGTGCGCGAACTGAACCAGATCCTGCGCGCCAAATACCATCTGGAAGCGCAGCACCATGACGGCAAGGATGCCTGCGCCGAAGACATCGCGCACCTGGTCGGGCGCCCGGTCGAAGAAGTGCAGGATATTCTGGCGCTGTCCGAACACGCGACCTCGCTCGACGCGCCGCTCGACAACGACCCGCAGTCGAGCCTGATGGACATGCTGCCGGGCGACAGCGAGGACGGCCCCGATGCGCGCGCCGAACACCACGAAATGACGCTCCTGGTGCGCGACTGGCTCACCAAGCTGCCCGACAAGCAACGCGTGGTCGTCATGCGCCGCTTCGGACTCGACAACGACGACCCGGCCACCCTTGAAACCCTGGCCGAAGAAATGGGCGTCACGCGCGAGCGGGTGCGCCAGATCCAGCAGGAAGCGCTCGTCAAGCTCAAGCGGGCCATGGCTGCCCGTGGCGTCGGCAGGGATTCGCTGTTATGATTCGCGCGGGCTAAAACGCTGCGCGGCTCCTCTTCTTTCCCTTTTTTGACCCTGTTCACACGCTTCGCGCGTGTTTTTGGCACGACACCATGCTCGACATCAAACCGCCCGACATCACGTCGCTCGACATCAAATCGCTTGATATGGACGCCCGCGGCGTCGGCCACCTCGCCAATGAGGACGGCTCGCCGGGCAAGGTGATCTTCGTCGAAGGCGCCTTGCCGGGCGAAAAAGTCTCCTACCTCACATTCAAGAAAAAGAAAAACTGGGAAGCGGCGCGCATGACGGTGCTGCACAAGGCTTCGCCCATGCGCGTGACGCCTTACTGCCAGCATTTCGACTACTGCGGCGGCTGCTCCATGCAGCACCTGGAGCCGGGCGCGCAGGTGGCGATGAAGCAGCGGGTGCTGGAAGACAATCTGTGGCACATCAGCCGTGTCAAGGCGGAAAACATCATGCGCCCCATGTACGGGCCGACCTGGGGCTACCGCTACCGCGCGCGCCTGTCGGTGCGGCACGTGGTCAAGAAAGGCACCGTGCTCGTCGGCTTTCACGAGAAGCGTTCGGCCTTTGTTGCCGACATTACCGACTGCAAGATCTTGCCGCCGCACGTGGCCGCGATGCTGGTGCCGCTGCGCGGCTTGATCGGCGCGCTGAGCATCTACGACCAGATGCCGCAGATTGAAGTGGCGATCGGCGAAGAAGTCACCGCCATGGTGCTGCGCATCATGGCGCCGTTGACGGCGGCCGACGAAACGCTGTTGAAAGCCTTTGCCGACCAGTGGAACATTCAGTGGTGGCTGCAGACCAAGGGCCCGGAAACGGCCGCGCCGTTCTATCCGCTGGACAAGGAGCTGTACTACACGCTGCCCGAGTTCAACGTCAAGATGCCGTTCAAGCCGGTCGATTTTACCCAGGTCAACCACATGATCAACCGGGTGCTGGTGCACAAGGCGCTCAATTTGCTCGACGTGCAGCCGCAAGAGCGCGTGGCCGACCTGTTCTGCGGCCTGGGCAACTTCACCTTGCCGCTGGCAACCCTGTGCCGCGAAGTGGTCGGCATCGAAGGCAGCACCACGCTGACCGAACGCGCCTTGTCGAACGCCAAGGCCAACGGCTTGTCGGACAAGACCACCTTTTCGACCCGCAACCTGTTTGACGTCACAACCGATGACCTGGTCGCGCTCGGTGCCTTTGACCGCATGCTGATCGACCCGCCGCGCGACGGCGCCATGGCTTTGTCGCAGGCGCTGGCCGGCCTGCGCGCCAGCCACCCGGACATGCTGCCCAAGCGCATCGTGTATGTCTCGTGCAGCCCGTCCACGCTGGCGCGCGACGCCGGCATCCTGACGCACGACGCTGGTTATGTGCTAAAAAAGGCGGGCGTCGTCAATATGTTCCCGCACACATCGCACGTGGAATCGATGGCGGTGTTCGACCTGGCCCTCTGAGATGACGCTCGGCCCGTTCTCGTTTTCGGCAGGCTTGCTCGCAAGTTTTGTTGCCATCCTGGCGGTCCTGCTGGTCGGCAACCGGGTGGCGCGTGCGCGGGCCCTGGATGTCGACAATGCGCTGTGGCTCGTCATCGCCGTCGCGCTGCTTGCCGCCAGGCTGGTCTTCGTCGCGCGCCATGCAACGCTGTACGCGGCGGCGCCCCTTGGCATTCTGGACATTCGCGATGGCGGTTTCACGCTGCTGGCCGGGGTCTGTGCAGGCTTCGCGACAGCCGCATTGCTCGGCTGGCGGCAACGGCAACAACGCCTGCCGTTGCTGTCTGGCGCTGGCGCGGGCGGCGCTGTTTTTGCGCTCGCCGCACTGCTTGCACTGGCCGCGCCCGGCGCACCGGTGCAACTGCCGGCGATGCATCTGGCGCGCCTTGAAGGCGGCACGTTGTCGCTGCCGGCGCTGGCCGGCAGACCGGTTGTGCTCAACCTGTGGGCCAGCTGGTGCGGGCCATGCCGGCGCGAAATGCCAGTCTTGCGCCAGGCCCAGCTCGCGCATCCGGAAGTGACCTTCATCTTCGTCAACCAGGGCGAAACGCCCTCTGCGATTACCGCCTACCTGAACGGGCAGGGCATCGCGCTCCAGAACGTCGTGCTCGACGCGCGCCCTGGCCTGGGGCGCGTGCTCGATGCCAGGGCGCTTCCGACGACCTTTTTTTTCGATAGCAAGGGTTTGCTGATTGAGCGCCGCGTTGGCGAATTGTCGGCCGCCACGCTCAACGAGCGCCTGCAGGTACAGAGGTAAGCCAAAGCGGTAAGCTAAAGCGCGGCCGGCGATCCGATATTTTGTGTCCTGGGTCGTGCCGCTTGTGCGATACTTGCAAATTATGCAACTTATGCAACTTACGCAACTTACGCAACTTACGCAACTTAGGCAACTTGCGCAACAGGAGATCGCCAATGCTCAAACAACTGTACAGTGCGCGTCCGACAAACACCGTGCACGGTATCGATATCGTGCGTATCGGTGTTGCCCTGATCATTCTGATGCATCCCCTGCACGGTTTTCTTCACCCTGCCGATATACCGGCTTTTGGCGGCTTTCTCGAGTCCCTTGGGTACCCTTTCGGCACGCCGCTGGCGTGGTCGGTGCTGATCATCCAGACCCTGTGCAGCCTTGCGCTGATCTGCAAGCGCTTTGTCGTTCCCGCGTGCATCGGCCACAGCATCGTGGTGACCTTCGGCCTGATCCATTTCCACGCCCCCAACGGCTGGTTCGTCGTCGGCGGCGGCACCGGCGGCATGGAGTGGCCTGTCATCCTGTTGTTTAGCCTGATCGGCGTGCTGTGGTCGTACTGGCCAAGGACGCAGGCTGCGTGAGCGAGCATCCGCTGCGAGATTTCACTTCCTGACAGGACCATTTTGACAACCGACATCCACATCCGGCGCTGCACCAGCGCCGACGCCGCAGCGCTGGCCCTGGTCGGCCAGTGCACCTTCCTGGACACCTACGCCGACGTTTTGCCGGGCTCCGCCATCATTGCCCACTGCAGCAAGGCGCACTCGCTCGAGCTCTATAAGGAGTGGCTGGCCAATCCGGCTTTCCAGCATTGGCTGGCTGAAGTGCCCGGCGGGGCGCCGGTCGGCTTCATGGTGGTCGCGCCGCCCGACTTGCCGCTGCCCGGCGTATCGAACCGGGATGCGGAAATCAAGCGCGTCTACGTGCTGAGCAAATTTCAGGGTGGCGGCGTGGGCAAGCGTTTCATCGAGGAAGCCGTCCGCCATGCGGCTGAACGGGAGGCGAATCGGCTGCTGCTGGGCGTCTACGCCCACAACCTGGCCGCCATCGGTTTTTATGAGCGCAGCGGTTTTTCCAAGGTCGGCACCCGCACCTTCCACGTAGGCGGCAAGGACTTCGACGACTTCATCATGGGCAGGCAGCTCTGATGCGCCCCGGCCGCGCCGTCCTGGTGACGGTTGCCATCATCTGGGCCGGTGGCATCGCATGCCTGGCCTTGGTCGCGCAGCCGCTGGTCACGCCAATTGCCTTGCCAACTGCCCTGGCAAGTGCGCAGGTGGCGCCAGCCAGGCTCGAAGAGCACGTCAAGAAGCTATCGGTCGATTTTTACCCGCGCAGCGCCGATCAGTTCGAGAAGCTGGAACAGGCCGCGCATTACATTTCGGCGCAACTTGCAGCCTCGGGCGCGAAGGTCTTGGTTCAGGAAGTAACGGTCCAGGAAACGAAGTACAAGAACATCATTGCCCGTTTTGGCCCGGAGCAGGGGCCTTTGCTGGTCGTTGGCGCCCACTACGACAGCCATGGCGAGGCCAGCGCCGGGGCCGTCACCCTTGCCACCCATACGCCCGGCGCGGACGACAATGCCAGCGGCGTTGCCGGCCTGATTGAACTGGCGCATTTGCTGGGCCGCAGCCGGCAGTCGCGCCGCATCGAGCTGCTTGCCTATACCACGGAAGAGCCGCCGCACTACCGCAGCGAGCACATGGGCAGCGTGTGGCATGCCCGCTCGCTGGCAGCGGCCAAGGTGGACGTGCAACTGATGCTATCGCTGGAAATGATCGGCTACTTCAGCGATGCGCCGGCGAGCCAGTCTTATTTTATTCCGGCGATGAAACACCTGTACTCCGACCGCGGTGACTTTATCGCTGTCGTGGGCAAGTTTGGCGGCTTTGGCGCCACGCGCAAGGTCAAGGCATTGATGGCTGGCGCGAGTGACTTGCCGGTATTGTCGATCAACGCGCCGCGCGCGCTGCAAGGCGTCGATTTTTCGGACCACCGCAGTTACTGGAATGCGGGCATGCCGGCGCTGATGGTGACCGATACGGCCTTCCTGCGCAACCCCAACTACCACGGCGCGGGCGACACCTATGAAAAACTCGACTACAAGCGCATGGCCAAGGTGGTCCAGGGTGTGTATGCGGTCACCCAACGTTATTCATCCCCATCTTATTGACCCACATTGCGAAGGGCAGTGACCATGTTACAGTGTGCAGCCATATTGCTCGCCGCCCTCGCACTGGCGCATTCTTACCTGGGCGAGCGTTACTTGTTGATGCGCTTGTTCCGGCGCAGCGAGCACTTGCCGCCATTGCTGGGCGGGACGGATTTTACGAAAAACACGCTGCGTTTCGTGTGGCACCTGGTCACCGTCCTGGCGCTCGGTTTCGCGCTGGTGCTGGTGCACATCGCCGACCACCGGGATGGTCCGGCCATCGCGCGGCTGATCGGGGTGTTGCTGCTCGTCTCAGGAGCGCTGCCGCTGGTCATTACCCGCGCGCGCCATTTGTCCTGGGTGGTCCTGTTTGCCGCCGGCGCACTGTGCCTGGCCTGGGCCGCTCTCTGACGTACATGCCAATGGAGTCAACGATGAATCATGCAATCAAGTGCAAGTGCGGCAAGTTCAGCGCGCAATTGGGACATGCCGAAAAAAGTACGCACATCACCTGCTACTGCAAGGATTGCCGCGCATTTGCCCACTACCTGGGCCGGGCGGACGACATGCTCGACGCGCAGGGCGGATCAAGCATCATCGTCACCCATCCGCGCGAGATTACGCTGACCGGCGGCGCGCAGGAAATTGCCTGCATGTCCTTGTCGCAGGCGGGCATGCTGCGCTGGTACGCGCGTTGCTGCAATACGCCCATTGGCAATACCTCGCGCAATCACAAGCTCGCCTATGTCGGCCTGTCGGCGGCCTGTCTGGCGGACCCGGGCGGCATCGAGCGTGACTTCGGTCCCGTACGCATGCGTTCGGTTACCGAGAGCGCCAAGGGCCCGGTTGCCCCGTCCGGCATCAAGGCGCTGCCGGTTCTGTTCGGCTTTGCCGCCGCGCTGCTTGGCGCCCGCCTGAGCGGCAGCTATGCACGCAATCCTTTCTTCAAACCTGGCACGGGCGAGCCGCTGACCGCGCCCACAGTGCTGGACAAAGAGGCGCGCGAACGCCTCAGTGCGCTCGACTGACCGGGCTGGAAAAAACCAGCCAATTTGCCTATCTGTCCAAGGCTTGATGCTTGTCATTAGGAAATATCCGCGCTGCCATAAACTTTTGAGAATCTTACTCAGAGGAAAAACTATGGTACCGCTTGACAAGCATTTGGCGCCCCCAGCCATCCCCCAGCCTGAAGAAACTGCGCCGCAACGCAGTCCATGGCCTTTCGTCGTCATGGCCATGCTCGTGTTCTGCTGCCTGATGTGCGTGCTGTTCCTGGACATCCGCATCGCCTCGCTGCTGTGCATGGCCGGCTGCGCCGTAGTCCGCTATCTGGGCGCGAGCGCGGAAGACGATGGCGACATGTGATTGCGGGGCAGAATGCCGAAACCGCCGCGCCCATGAAAAAGCCGACCCGCAGGTCGGCTTTTTGTTTCTCCGGCAACGACTAGTTGCGCTGAACCCCGCTTAGTTGCGCGAGCCGCCCAGGCCGAGCAAGCTCAGCAAGTGCGAAAAGATCAGGTAGACGTCCAAATACAGGGCAGTGGCGGCACTGATGTAATTGGTTTCGCCGCCCGTGACGATTTTTTGCACGTCATACAGGATGTAGGCCGAGAAGATGAGCACTGCGAGCGCCGAGATCACGATCATCAACAGCGGCATCTGGAAGATCATGCCGACGAAGGAAGTGATGATCAGGCCGATCACGCCGGCGAACAGCCACGTGCCCATGCCCGAAAAGTCACGCTTGCTGACGGTGGCGATGGTGGCCATCACGGTCAGGATGGTGGCGGTGCCGCCGAAGGCGAGCATGATCAGCGTGCCGCCATTGGAAAAGCCCAGCGTGCGCGTGAGCAGCGGCGTGAGCCAGATGCCCATGAAGAACGTAAAGCCGAGCATGACGAACACGCCGGCTGCCGATTCCTTGGTTTTTTCAATCGCGTACATGAAGCCCCAGGCCACGGCCAGGAACACGACAAAGCCGAAAATCCCGCGCGGAACCGGAATATGGAACGATACGCCGAGTACGGCGCCGAGCACCGTTGGAATCATGGACAGCGCCAGCAGCCAATAGGTATTGCGCAGCACGCGCTGGCGGGTGTCGTCGGCCGGGATCGCCGGGACGTACTGTTTATCGAAACTGACTGACATAATGTGCCTCCGTAAGTGAAAAACGATGATGCTATGGTAAAGAATAGCACAGCGGCGAAAAAGAGCGCAGAATTGCTGATGACGCCAACGCTTTGCTGGCGCCACTCTATCACTTCCCCCGGCGGCCCGTGCAATATCCGTCAGATGGGGTGTTATATGGTAAAATCAAAGGTTGATTGAGTCTTACACTCGACATTAAACCTTTCTTTTTATTGGAGTTTTTACAAATGGCAATCGAACGCACCCTGTCGATCATCAAACCAGACGCAGTTGCAAAAAACGTCATCGGCCAAATTTACAGCCGCTTCGAAGGCGCTGGCCTGAAAGTCGTCGCCGCCCGCATGACCCAACTGTCGCGCGAACAGGCTGAAGGCTTCTACGCCGCCCACAAAGAGCGCGGTTTCTTCAAGGATCTGGTTGACTTCATGGTCTCCGGCCCCGTCATGATCCAGGCCCTGGAAGGCGAAAACGCGGTCCTGGCCCACCGTGACCTGATGGGTGCAACCGATCCGAAGAAGGCAGAAAAAGGCACCATCCGCGCCGACTTCGCCGATTCCATCGATGCCAACGCCGTGCACGGATCGGACGCTGTCGACGCTGCAAAGGCAGAAATCGCTTACTTCTTCCCAGAGATGAAGTAATCAGCAACAAGGTGAGGGCGCTTGACTTTGGCGCCCCTCACTGCCGCCGTTGCCTGCGCTATCGCGCCGGAACGGCTTTTTTGGAATACTGAATATGACCACGCTCACCAACCTGCTGGACTTCGATCCCGCGCAACTCGTCGCTTATTGCGCCGACTTGGGTGAGAAGCCTTTCCGCGCCAAACAATTGCAGCGCTGGATCCACCAGTTCGGCGCCAGCGACTTCGATTCCATGACCGACCTGGCCAAGTCGCTGCGCGACAAGCTGGCCACGCGCGCCGAAGTGCGCGCCCCGGCCATTGTCAGCGACAATACCTCGCTTGACGGCACGCGCAAGTGGCTGGTCGACGTGGGCAACGGCAACGCCGTCGAAACCGTGTTCATCCCGGAAGAAAACCGCGGCACGCTGTGCATTTCCACCCAGGCCGGCTGCGCCGTCAACTGCCGCTTTTGCTCGACCGGCAAGCAGGGCTTCAACCGCAACCTGTCGGTGTCTGAAATCATCGGGCAGCTGTGGATGGCCGAATTCGAACTGCGCCGCACCAAGGGCATCGAACCCGGCCCCAAGGGCGAGCGCCAGATCACCAACGTCGTCATGATGGGCATGGGCGAGCCGCTGCTCAATTTCGAGCCGACCGTCACCGCCCTCAAGCTCATGCTCGACGACAACGCTTACGGCTTGTCGCGCCGCCGCGTCACGCTCTCGACCTCGGGCGTGGTGCCCATGATCGACAAGCTGTCCCAGGAAGTGCCGGTCGCGCTGGCGGTCTCGCTGCACGCCTCGAACGACGCGCTGCGCGACTCCCTGGTGCCGCTGAATAAAAAATACCCGCTGCGCGAACTGATGGCAGCCTGCAAGCGCTACCTTGAATTCGCCCCGCGCGACTTCATCACGTTTGAATACTGCATGCTCGACGGCGTCAACGACAGCGACGACAATGCGCGCGAACTGGTGGCGCTGGTGCTCGACCGCCAGGTGGGCGTCTCGTGCAAGTTCAACCTGATTCCATTCAATCCGTTTCCGGAGTCTGGCCTGTTGCGTTCCAAGAATCCGCGCATCAAGGCTTTTGCCCAGATCCTGATGGACGCCGGCATCGTCACGACCATTCGCAAGACCAGGGGCGACGATATCGACGCCGCATGCGGCCAGCTGGCCGGTGAAGTACAAGACCGCACTCGGGTGCAGGAGCGTATGGAAAAAATGGCCGAATACCAGAAAAAATTTGGCGCCGACTTCGGGCGCATCGTGGAGATTCCTTCTTGAACCGCGCCGGAGTAGTTGATGGCATGCCACGCCTGGCGCTGTTCGTGCTGGCGGTGGCGCTGGCTGGCTGCGCTTCCAAGTCGGGCTCGAGCGGCAGCACGGCCGAGCTCAAGACGGCGTCCGACCTGACCTCGACCGACAAGCGCGCCAATATCCGCCTGCAACTGGCCGTCGGTTACTACCAGGGCGGCAATTACGAAGTCGCGCTCGACGAAATCAAGCAGGCGCTGATGGCTGACCCGGAACTGTCCGACGCCTACAGCGTGCGCGCTCTGATTTACACGGCGATGGGCGAAACAGCCCTGGCCGAAGAAAACTACCAGCGCGCAATGCGCCTGGCGCCAGGCAACGCCGACCTGAACAACAACTATGGCTCCTTTTTGTGCCAGACCGGGCGCTTTGCGCCGGCCATGGCGCAATTCGATATCGCGCTCAAGAATCCCAAGTATGCCTCGCCCGTCAAGGCGATGGCCAATGCCGGCGGCTGCGCCCTGAAAATGAAGCAGTACGACGTGGCCGAGCGCTATTTCACCAGCGCGCTGCGGCTGGACCCTGATTTTCCCACCGTCCAGGCAGGCCTGGCGCGGGTGGCCTACCAGCGGCGCGACTATGCGCGCGCCGGATTTTATTTGAACATGCTCAAGGCGCAGACCAAGCCTGAGGCAATGAGCGCCGACGTGCTGTGGCTGGCGATCCGGATCGAGCGCAAGCTCGGCGAAGCAGACAATGTGACGAGCCTGGGAACGCAATTGCGGCGCCGTCACGCCAGCTCGCCCGAGTTCGCCGCCTTCCAGCGTGGTGCCTTTGATGAGTGAGACAGGGAACATGATGAGTGCAGAACGGGTCGATCCGCCGGTGCCGGATAACGGTGGCATTCCAGGCAAAACCCTTGCAGCGCAGCGCGAAGCGATGGGCTGGACGGTGGAGCAGGTAGCAGATCAGTTAAAACTGGCGGTGCGCCAGGTGCAGGCGCTCGAGCAGGGCGACTACGCCAATTTGCCTCCGCCAGCCGTGGTGCGCGGCTTCGTGCGCGCCTATGCCAAGGTCGTCAAGCTTGACCCCGTCCCGCTGGTGGCGCAGATCGCGCAGGCCAGCCCGGCGCCGGACACCTCGCCGTCCGTCATCCGGCGCGACAAGCCGGCCTCGTTTTCGCAGACGCGCTTTCCCAGCAATGGCAAGCGCACCAGCAAGTTGCCACTCGGCCTGATCGGCGGCGCTGTGCTGGTGATTGCCGCCGCCGCTGCCGCGTGGCAATTTGGCTTGGTGCCCGGCAGCCTGTTCGGCGCCGCCGCGCCGGGCGCGGCGAGCAACACCACGCCGGCCGACGCCACCGTGACGGTGCTGCCGTCGCCCGCCTCGGGCCAGGCTCTGCCCAGCGGCGCCGACGCGCCAACCGACGCCAAACCCGTTGACGCTCATCCTCCGGTGATCAACAATGCCGTCCCGCTCATCTCGGTGCCTCCGGTCACCACGCCGGGCGCGGCGAGCGTGACGGCCAATACCCCGGCCGGCGTGGCGCCGCCTGTCGCCGCCACCACTGCCGGCGCGGCGCCCGCTGCGGCAGGTGCACCAGGTTCGCCCAATGCGCTGATCTTGAGCGTGCGCGAAGATTCATGGGTCGAAGTGCGGCCCCTGAAAAAAGGCCCGGTCCTGTTTTCGCGCATGGTCAAGGGCGGCACCATTGAAACCGTCACCGTGGGCGAGCCGGCCATGCTTATTGTTGGCAAACCGAGCGCGGTCGATGCCACCTTGCGCGGCGTCGCCGTACCCCTGCCGGCAACGCCGGGCGGGCGCGTTGCGCGCGTCAAACTCCAGTAACAGGTTCTTGCTTATGGTATCCGTGTCTTCTTTAAATATGGCCATTCCTGCCGGTCCGCTGGCGCGCCGCGCCAGCCGCAGCGTGCTGGTTGCGCACGGCGAGCGCAAGGTGTGGGTGGGCGGCGACGCCCCGATTGTGATCCAGTCGATGACCAATACCGACACGGCCGACGTGATCGGCACCGCGATCCAGGTCAAGGAGCTGGCCCGGGCCGGCTCCGAGATGGTGCGCATCACGGTTGACCGTCCGGAAGCGGCGCAAGCCGTGCCGCTGATCCGCGAACAGCTCGATAAGATGGAAATCGACGTGCCGCTGGTGGGCGACTTCCATTACAACGGCCACACGCTGCTGCGCGACTATCCCGAGTGCGCGCGCGCGCTGTCGAAGTACCGCATCAATCCAGGCAACGTGGGGCAGGGCGCCAAGCGCGACACCCAGTTTGCGCAAATGATCGAACTGGCCGCGCAGTACGACAAGCCGGTGCGCATTGGCGTGAACTGGGGCAGCCTGGACCAGTCGCTGCTGGCGCGCATCATGGATGAAAACGCCGGCCGCGCGCAGCCATGGAGTGCGCAGGCGGTGATGTACGAAGCCTTGATCACGTCCGCCATCGAGAATGCCGTGCGCGCCGAAGAAATTGGCCTGGCGCGCGACAAGATCATTTTGTCGTGCAAAGTGTCGGGCGTACAAGACCTGATCGCCGTGTACCGCGAACTGGCGCGCCGCTGCGACTACCCATTGCACCTTGGTCTGACCGAGGCCGGCATGGGCAGCAAGGGCATTGTCGCCTCGACGGCGGCGCTGTCGGTGCTGCTGCAAGAAGGCATTGGCGACACGATCCGCATTTCGCTCACGCCGGAACCGGGGGGCGACCGCACGCGCGAAGTGATCGTCGGCCAGGAGATTTTGCAGACCATGGGTTTGCGCAAGTTCGCGCCCATGGTGATTGCCTGCCCGGGCTGCGGTCGCACCACGTCGACCACGTTCCAGGAATTGGCCGACAACATCCAGACCTATCTGCGCGAGCAGATGCCTGAATGGAAAAAGGCGTATCCGGGCGTGGAGGGGATGAATGTGGCCGTGATGGGTTGCATCGTCAACGGTCCGGGAGAGTCAAAACACGCCAACATCGGCATCAGTTTGCCGGGCACGGGCGAGTCGCCCGCGGCGCCCGTGTTTGTCGATGGCCAGAAGGTCGTCACGCTGCGCGGCGAGCGCATCGTGGAAGAATTCCAGGCGATCGTGCTGAAGTACGTGCAAACCAATTACGGTAAAGAAGAAGTTGCTGTTGCAGACTCGAGTTAGCCACAGCACATCGTCCTCGCGCACGCGGGGATCCATGGAACTTTGGCTCAGAGCAACGGTTCTCTGGGTCCCCGCGTTCGCGAGGACGATGTGTCTACACGAAGATAATGATGTCCGAAAATAAAAAACCTGAAAAGATCACCCACGTCAAAGGCATGAACGACATCCTGCCGGCCGAAGCGCCACTGTGGGAGTTGTTTGAAAACACCGTGCACTCGGTCTTGAAAAGCTACGGCTTCCAAAAGATCGTCACGCCGATCGTCGAAGACACGGCGCTGTTCAAGCGCGCCATCGGCGCGGTGACCGACATCGTCGAAAAGGAAATGTATTCCTTCACCGACGCCATGAACGGCGACGCCCTCACACTGCGCCCCGAAGGCACGGCCGGCGTGGTGCGCTCGGTCATCGAGCACAACCTGGCCTACGACGGCCCCAAGCGCGTCTGGTACAAGGGTCCGATGTTCCGCCACGAAAAGATGCAGGCGGGCCGCTACCGCCAGTTCTTCCAGGTGGGCGCCGAGGCGATCGGCTTTGCCGGTCCCGACATCGACGCCGAAATGATCATGCTGTGCCGCCGCCTGTGGGATGACCTGGGCCTGGAAAACATCCGCCTCGAACTGAACTCGATCGGCGACGCGCCCGAGCGCCACCGCCACCGCGCCGACCTGATCGCGTACTTCGAAGCGCACATCGACCAGCTCGACCTTGAGGCCAAGAATCGCTTGCACGCCAATCCGCTGCGCATCCTCGACACCAAGAACCCTGCCATGCAGGAGCTGGTGAACAATGCGCCCAAGCTGCTCGACTACCTCGAAGCCGAATCGATCGCCCACTTCGACGGCGTCAAGCGCATCCTCGACCATAACAACATTCCGTACACGGTCAACCCGCGCTTGGTGCGCGGGCTGGACTACTACAACCGCACCGTGTTCGAATGGGTTACCGACCAGCTGGGCGCGCAGGGCACGGTGTGCGCGGGCGGGCGCTACGATCCTTTGATCGAATCGTTCGGCGGCAAGAGTACGCCCGCGGTCGGTTTTGCCATGGGCATCGAGCGCCTGATCATGCTGATGAAAAGCGCCGGCGAGATGGCCGATCCGGGCGTATGCGACGTGTATATGGTGCACCAGGGCGAAGCGGCGCAGATGCAAGCCTTTGTGCTGGCCGAGAGAATTCGCGATGCCGGTCTCGATGTTGTGCTACATTGCGCGGCTGCGAGCGGTCCGGGAAGCTTCAAGAACCAGATGAAAAAGGCCGACGGCAGCGGCGCCGCCTTTGCCGTGATCCTGGGCGACGATGAAATCGCCAACGCCACCGCGGTGGTGAAAGCGATGCGCGAAGTTGACAAGGACAAGCAGCAAGCGAGCGTGCCGTTCGATGAAGTGGTCGACTACCTCGTGGACCAGATCGTCGGTGGCCACGACCATGATCACGACCACGTGCACTATCACCACTAAGCCAAGCTCGCTAAGCTTTGACCCACCCACTTAACTACACGACACGACCATGGCATACGATCTCGAAGAACAAGAACAACTCGCCTCCCTGCAGGCGTTCTGGAAAAAATTCGGCAACCTGATCACCTGGGGCTTGATCGCGGTGCTGGGCGCCTACGCGGCCTACAATTACTGGAACTACCACCAGCGCAACGAAGCGCTCGGCGCCTCGACCCTGTACAACAACCTGCAGACGGCGCTCGAAGCGAAAGACAATGTCCAGGTGCAGCGCGTGGCCGGCGACATCCAGGGCAAGTTCAAGGGCAGCAGTTACGCTCAGATGAGCGCGCTGGCCGCGGCCAAGAGCGCCTTTGACGCCGGCGACCTGAAAGCGGCCAAGGCCCAGTTGCAATGGGTCGCCGCCAACGGCAGCGACGAATACAAGGCGATCGCCAAGCTGCGCCTGTCCGGCGTGCTGCTCGACGAAAAAGCCTATGATGAAGCACTGGCGCTGCTGGCAACCCCGATCATGGCCCAATTTGCCGGCGCGGTAGCCGACCGCAAGGGCGACGTGCTGGTGGCCCAGAACAAGGTGAACGAAGCGCGCGCCGCCTACCTGGCCGCCCTTGGCGCGATGGACAAGAAAAATCCTGGCCGCCGCCTGGTCGAAATGAAGCTGGAAGCCATCGGCGGCGTGGTGCCGGCCGACGCTGCCGCTGCGCCCAAGGCTGCAGCGTAATCGCCAGCTTTTGCTGCGGCTGCATTTACTACCCGTCATAGACAGTCATAGAACAAGGTTAAACACTATGCGTATTACCCAGAAGCTTGTCGGCATCGGCATGTTGGCCATGATGGCCGGCTGCTCGACCTTAAGTTCGCTCAATCCGTTCGCCAGCAAGGGCAAGGGCAACCAGCCCGCCAAGCTGGTCGAACTCAAGGGCTCGATGGCCGTGCGCACCGCCTGGAAGCTCGACATGGGCAAGGCCGACAACTATGTCTTTACCCCAGCCATCGTGGGCAACACGGTGGTGCTGGCCGGCGCCGGCGGCGCCCTGGCGCGTGTGGAAGCGGCAAGCGGTCGCCAGATGTGGCGCATCAAGACCGACACCGGCCTGACTGCCGGTGTCGGCTCGGACGGCAGCCTGATCGCCGTTGGCGGCACCAAGGGCATGATCCTGACGTTCGACATGAACGGCAAGGCCTTGTGGAAGGCGCAGGCGTCCAGCGAAGTGCTGTCCTCGCCGGTGGTGGCCGAAGGCGTGGTCGTAGTGCGCTCGATCGACAACCGCATCGTCGCCTTCGACGTCGTCAGCGGCAAGCAGAAATGGGTCGTGCAGCGCGTGTCGCCACCGCTGACCTTGCGCGGCGCGCCCGGCATGGTCGTCGTCGGCAAGGAAATCATCATCGCCCAGCCCGGCGGCAAGCTGCTCGCGCTCAACCTGGCCACCGGCGCACCACGCTGGGAAACGGCTGTGGGCGAGCCGCGCGGCGCCACCGAACTGGAACGCATCACCGACATTGGCGGGGCGCCTGTGCTGTTTGACAGCGACGTGTGCGCCGCGTCCTACCAAGGCCGTGTAGGCTGCTTTGACGTGGCCACCGGCGCGCCGCGCTGGACCAAGGAACTGTCGTCCAACGTGGGCGTGGCGGTCGACCAGCGTTTCGTGTTCGCCGTCGACGACAAGGGCGCCGTGTCGGCCTTCAGCCGCGAAGGCGGCGCGTCGGTCTGGAAGAACGACAAGCTTGGTTTTCGCAGCGTCTCCACGCCGGTGTCGTACGGCCGCGCCATCGCGGTGGGCGACTACCAGGGTTTCATCCACTTCCTGTCACGGGAAGATGGCGCATTTTTAGCTCGCGCGGCAACTGACGGGAGCGCGATCACCTCGCAACCGCTGGTGGTCGGCTCGAATCTGATTTTTCAAACACAATCTGGGACAGTGACCGCCATCGCGGTCGAATAACACCATGAAGCCGGTAATAGCACTAGTTGGTCGCCCCAACGTCGGGAAATCGACCTTATTCAATCGCCTCACCCGCTCGCGCGATGCGCTCGTGGCCGATCAGCCAGGTCTCACGCGCGACCGCCACTACGGCGAAGGCCGCATCGGCGAACGTCCGTTCCTGGTCATCGACACGGGCGGTTTCGAGCCCGTGGCCAAAGAGGGCATCATGTTCCAGATGGCCTTGCAGACCAAGCAGGCTGTCGCTGAAGCGGACGTGGTCGTCTTCATCGTCGACGGCCGTCAGGGCTTGACGCCGCATGACAAGACCATCACCGATTTTCTGCGCAAGTCGGGCCGCAAGGTCATGCTGGTGGTGAACAAGGGCGAGGGCATGAAGTACACCGCCGTCGTGGCCGAGTTCTACGAGCTTGGCATGGGCGACCCGTACGTGATTTCCGCCGCCCACGGCGACGGCGTCGTCGACCTGGTCGAGGAAGCGCTCAATGAAGCGTTCGCCTCGCGCCCGGACGAACCGGAAGAACTCGAAAAAGCCGACCGCGGCATCAAGATTGCCATCGTCGGGCGCCCCAACGTGGGCAAGTCCACCTTGATCAATACGCTGGTGGGCGAAGAGCGCGTGATTGCCTTTGACATGCCGGGCACCACGCGCGACTCGATCGAAGTGCCGTTCGAGCGCGAAGGCAAAAAATATACGCTGATCGATACGGCCGGCATCCGCCGCCGCGGCAAGGTGTTTGAAGCGATCGAGAAGTTTTCGGTCGTCAAGACGCTGCAATCGATCTCGGAAGCGAACGTCGTCATTTTGCTGCTCGACGCCCAGCAGGACATCTCGGAGCAAGACGCTCACATTGCCGGCTTCATCCTGGAGTCCGGCCGCGCGCTGGTGGTGGCCGTCAACAAATGGGACGGCTTGCAGTCTGACCAGCGCGACGAGATCAAGATCGACCTCGACCGCAAACTCGATTTCCTGTCGTTCGCGAAAACCCATTTTATTTCTGCACTGAAGTCGCAGGGCATCGCGCCCATGATGAAGTCGGTGGACGCGGCCTACGCCGCCGCCACGGCCGACCTGTCGACGCCGCGCCTGACGCGCGCCTTGATCGAGGCGGTCGAAAAGCAGGAGCCGCGCCGCCACGGCTCGATCCGTCCTAAAATGCGTTATGCTCACCAGGGCGGGCAAAATCCACCGATCATCGTCATCCACGGCAATGCCTTGAATGCCATCGGCGAGCCCTACAAGCGTTACCTGGAAAAGCATTTCCGCGATACGTTCAACCTGGTCGGTACGCCGCTGCGTATCGAATTACGGATGGGTAAGAATCCATTCGCCAAGGGTGCGAAGTAAGGGGAAAGTAAGGGTGGAAAGTAAGGGTGGAAAGTAAGCCGCTCAAACGACAGGTTTTAGTAAAACAGGTTACAGTGGCTCAAAGACATCATTCACGATCTGAGAATGATGCCCCGGGCACTTGAAAACTCGCGAGTCGCCTCCAATTCTTAACTACAACAACATCACGGAGCTGTTATGAGCAACAAAGGGCAACTGTTACAAGACCCATTCCTTAATGCCTTGCGCAAGGAGCACGTACCCGTTTCGATCTACCTGGTCAACGGCATCAAACTGCAGGGACATATCGAATCTTTCGATCAATATGTCGTGTTGCTGCGTAACACCGTCACCCAGATGGTGTACAAGCATGCAATCTCGACCGTCGTACCGGCACGCGCTGTCAATCTCAATCTTGATCCAGAAGCTGAGTAAGCCCATGGGCGTCACTGCTCCGGCGGGAGGCCTATGCGCGCTGCACTAGTTGGCATCGATTTCGGCGCCGGCGACTTTAACGCAAGCGTGGAAGAACTGTCGCTGCTTGCGCAGTCGGCAGGCGCCATCCCCATCACCACCATTACCGCCAAGCGCGCCAGTCCTGACGCCGCCTACTTCGTAGGCAGCGGCAAGGCTGACGAAATTGGCCAGGCGTGCGTGGACCAGAACATTGAAATCGTCATCTTCAACCATGCGCTGTCGCCCGCCCAGCAGCGCAATCTTGAAAAACGCATCAATATCCGCGTGCTCGACCGTACCAGCCTGATCCTCGACATCTTCGCGCAGCGCGCCAAGAGCCACGAGGGCAAGCTGCAAGTCGAGCTGGCCCAGCTGCAGCACCTGGCCACGCGCCTGATCCGCGGCTGGACCCACCTTGAACGCCAAAAGGGCGGTATCGGCCTGCGCGGCCCTGGCGAAACCCAGCTCGAGACCGACCGCCGCCTGATCGGCGAACGCGTCAAGGCCTTGCGCGCGCGCCTGGCCAAGCTGCGCAAGCAGCACGAAACGCAGCGCCGCGCGCGCGGCAAGAGCCATACCTTTTCCGTGTCGCTGGTCGGCTACACCAATGCCGGCAAGTCGACGCTGTTCAATGCGCTCACCAAAGCTGGCGTGTATGTCGCCAACCAGCTCTTTGCCACGCTCGACACCACCAGCCGCCGCGTGTACCTGGGCGAAGACTGCGGCAACGTGGTCTTTTCCGACACCGTCGGTTTCGTGCGCGAACTGCCGCACCAGCTGGTGGCCGCTTTCCGCGCCACGCTCGAAGAAACCATCCACGCCGACCTGCTGCTGCATGTGGTCGACGCCGCCAGTCCCGTGCGCATGGAACAGATCGAGCAGGTCAACCTGGTGCTCAAGGAAATCGGCGCCGATCATATTCCCCAGATCCTGGTCTGGAACAAGATCGACGCGGCGGGCCTGGAGCCGGCCGTGGAACGCGCCGAAGACGGCAAGATCAGCCGCGTGTTCATCAGCGCCCATACCGGCGCCGGACTCGACCTGTTGCGCGAGTCGGTCGTCGAAATGGCGCGCGCGGCGCCTGGACAGAGTCACCTTTATCAAGAGCAGGACGAAGCCGAACCGGACTCTATGAACGATGCAGAGCCGGCCGAAACGCAAACCTCCACCAATGTCGGACCACGATAGATGCTTGCTTCACTACTTAATCGCCTCGGTTTGAAACCGTCGCCCAACCATCCCACGCAGCAGGACGGCAAAAAGCCGGGCGAAGGTCCGCCGGACCTGGACCAGTTGTGGCGCGACTTCAACGCCCGCCTGAACCGCCTGTTCAGCGCGCGCAATGACGGCAGCGGCCCCGGCCCCGGCGGCTACCGCCCCGACGCCAAGGGCGCCAGGGTCACCGCCGGCCTGATTGGCATTATTGCCGGCTTCATCTGGCTGGCCAGCGGCACCTTCATTGTCCAGGAAGGGCACGTGGGCGTGGTCACCACCTTTGGCGCCATCAGCCATACCGCCAGGTCCGGCCTGAACTGGCGCTGGCCGGCGCCGTTCCAGGCCCACGAGACGGTCAACGTGTCGCAGGTGCGCACCGAGGAAATCGGCTACCGGGGCACGTCGCGCCAGCGCACGCCGGCCGAAGCGCTGATGCTCACCGACGACGCCAACATCGTGGACGTGCAGTTCGCGGTGCAGTACACGCTCAAGGACCCGATCGAATGGCTGTACAACAACAAGGAGCGCGAAGAAACCGTGCGCCAGGTTGCCGAAAGCGCGATCCGCGAAGTGGTCGGCCAGAACAAGACCGACTTCGTGCTTTATGGCGGGCGCGACAAGATCGCCCTCGACACCAAGACCATCATGCAGTCGCTGGTCAATGAGTACAAGCTTGGCGTACTGGTCACCAACGTGACCATGCAGACCGTGCAGCCGCCCGAGCAGGTGCAAGGCGCTTTCGAGGACGTCAACAAGGCCAACCAGGACAAGGCAAAGGCCAAGAACGACGGCGAAGCCTATGCCAACGACGTGCTGCCCAAGGCAGAAGGCGCTGCGATCCGCCTGGTCAAGGATGCCGAAGCCTACCGCATCATGGTCACCGAGAACGCCACCGGTAACGCGGCGCGCTTTAGCCAGGTGTATGCCGAGTACCAGAAGGCGCCGGCCGTCACGCGCGACCGCATGTACCTCGACACCATGCAGCAGATTTTCACCAGCGCCAGCAAAGTGCTGGTGGACGCCAAGGCCAACAACAACATGCTGTATCTGCCGCTCGACAAGCTGATTGCGCAAACTGCAGCCAATGACAGCGCGGTGGGCGCCAAGTCCGGTCCGGTCTTGAGTGCGCCGCTGCCGTCCGAACTGGCGCAGCCGATCGACTCGGTGCGCCAGCGCGACAACCGTAGTCGCGAATCCACACGCGAACGGGAGATCCGCTAATGAACCGCATCCTTACCTTCATCGTCACGGGCATCATCGCGCTCATGATCCTGTCGTCGACCGTCTTCGTGGTCAACCAGAAGCAGTATGCGGTCACGTTCTCGTTTGGCAAAATGGGCGAAGTCATCGCCCAGCCCGGCCTGTACTTCAAGATGCCGCCACCGTTCCAGAACGTGGTCTACCTCGACAAGCGCACGCTCACGCTCGACACGCCCGACGCCGAGCGCTTCATCACGGCCGAAAAGCAGAACATCATGGTCGACGCATTCGTGAAGTGGCGCATCATCGACCCGAAGCTGTATTACATCAGCTTCAACGGCGACGAAGCGCGCGCCAACAATCGGCTGGCGCAGATCGTCAAGTCAGCGCTGAACGCTGAAATCACCAAGCGCACCGTGCACGACATGATTTCCGGCGAACGGGCCAAGGTCATGGATGCGATCCAGACCAAGGTCGTGGTCGACGCCAAGGAAGTGGGCATCGCCATTGTCGACGTGCGCCTCAAGCGGGTCGACTACGCCGAGGCGATCAATGCGTCGGTCTACGAGCGCATGAAGGCCGAGCGCGTGAAGGCCGCCAACGAGCAGCGTTCGACTGGTATTGCTGAATCTGAAGCGCTGCGCGCCGAAGCGGACCGCAAGCGCACCGAGATCATGGCCAAGGCCTTTGCCAACGCCGAGAAGATCAAGGGCGAGGGCGACGCCGAAGCATCCAGGATCTACGCCGACGCGTTTGGCAAGAGCCCGGAATTCTACAAATTCTACCGCTCGCTTGAAGCTTACCGGGCGACCTTCAAGAGCCATGGGGACGTCATGGTGCTGGACTCGAATTCGGAATTTTTCAAGTACTTCCGCAGTCCTGGCGGCGCTGCCGCCGCCGCGCCGGCGAAGAAGTAATCGCTTAACCCACATCGTCCTCGCGCACGCGAGGACGATGTGGTTGATGCGCGCGGTGCGGTGCTTATCCTGCCGCCCCCAAACGTCTAGACAACTTTTCTTGGATCCCCCCACCCATTTTCGGGTAAAATTGATGGTTCGGCGCACCGTTTATCGTGCGCCCCGTGCTTTCTATTGTCCGATTTTTAACTGCGTCCCAGCCCATGCCGAACTGGCTCCTGCCCGAACATATCGCCGATGTCTTGCCCTCCGAAGCGCGCAAGATCGAGGAGTTGCGCCGCCTGATGCTCGATAACTTCCGTCTGTACGGATACGAGCTGGTAATGCCGCCCCTGCTTGAATACCTTGAGTCGCTCCTGACCGGCGCCGGCAAGGACACGGACCTGCGCACCTTCAAGCTGGTCGACCAGATTTCGGGGCGCATGCTCGGCCTGCGCGCCGACATGACGACCCAGGTCGCGCGCATCGACGCCCACCTGCTCAACCGCGACTCCGTCACGCGCCTGTGCTATGCCGGCAGCGTCTTGCACACCCGCCCCAGCGGCCTGCACGCCACGCGCGAGCCGCTGCAGATCGGCGCCGAGATCTACGGCCACGCCGGCCTCGAAGCGGACGCCGAGATCCAGGAACTGGCGCTCGCTTCGCTGGCCATGGCAGGCTTTCCCGACGTGCGACTCGACCTGTCGCACGCGGGCCTGGTGCGCGCGCTGCTTGAACACGACGGCGCCGCCCGCAAGGACGAAGCGGCGCTGTATGCGCTGCTGCGCGCCAAGGACACGCCAGGGCTTGAAGCGCTGAGCGTCGGCTATGCGTCGGACACGCGCGCCGCGCTGCTCGCGCTGCCTAACCTGTACGGCGACATCGACGTGCTGTCCAAGGCACGCGCCGTGCTCCCCGCGCTGCCGGGCATCACGCGCGCGCTGGCCGAACTTGCCGCGCTCGCAGGTTCCGCCCTTGGCCGCGCCGAAGTGGCGATCGACCTGGCCGACCTGCGCGGCTATGCCTACGAGTCGGGCGCCATGTTCGCGCTGTACGTGCCGGGCCTGCCGAATGCGGTGGCGCGCGGCGGGCGATACGATCACGTCGGCGAAGCTTTTGGGCGGGCCCGTCCCGCCACCGGCTTCTCGCTCGACTTGCGCGAATTGGCGCGCCTGTTGCCGACGGCCGAACGCAAACATTCGATCCGCGCTCCGTGGGGCAATGCCCCCGAGCTGCGTGACGTCATCGCCGCTCTGCGCAAGAGCGGCGAAGTGGTGATCCAGAGTTTGCCGGGTCACGACAATGAGCAGGACGAGTTCGAGTGCGATCGCGTACTCGTCCTCGAAGAGAGTAACTGGATTCTTAAAAACTTAGGCTAAGTGTGATGTCAAAGAAAAACGTGGCAAAGAACGTCGTTGTCATCGGTACCCAATGGGGCGATGAGGGCAAAGGAAAAATCGTCGACTGGCTCACCGATCACGCCCAGGGCGTGGTGCGCTTCCAGGGCGGGCACAATGCTGGCCATACCCTGGTCATCAAGGGCCAGAAAACGGCGCTCCAGCTGATCCCGTCGGGCATCATGCGCGAAGGCGTGGCCTGCTACATCGGTAACGGTGTGGTGGTGTCGGTGCCGGACATCATGCGTGAAATCGACAAGCTGCAAGCGATCGGCGTGGAAGTCGCGTCGCGCCTGAAAATCTCCGAAGCGTGCCCCGCGATCCTGCCGTACCACGTCGCCATCGACGTGGCGCGTGAAATGGCGCGCGGCGTGAACAAGATCGGCACCACCGGCAAGGGCATCGGCCCGGCCTACGAAGACAAGGTGGCACGGCGCGCCATTCGCATCGCCGACATGCTCAATGAAGAGCGCTTCGCCGAAAAGCTGCGCGAAAACCTCGACTATCACAACTTCGTGCTGACCAATTACCTGAAGGCCGACGCGGTCGACTTCCAGAAAACGTTCGACGACGCGATGGCCCTGGTCCCGCGCCTCAAACCCATGGTCGGCGACGTTTCGTCCGCGCTGTACGCGGCGCACAAGGCCGGCGGCAACCTGCTGTTCGAAGGCGCGCAAGGCTCTTTGCTGGACGTTGACCACGGCACCTATCCGTTCGTGACCTCGTCGAACTGCGTGGCGGGCAATGCGTCGGCCGGCGCCGGCGTCGGTCCCGGCATGCTGCATTACATTTTGGGCATCACCAAGGCTTACACCACGCGCGTGGGCTCCGGTCCGTTCCCGTCCGAGCTGCCAACGGATGCCGGCGTCGGCCACCATTTGTCGTCGGTCGGCCACGAATTTGGCACCGTCACCGGCCGCGCGCGCCGCTGCGGCTGGTTTGACGCGGCACTGCTGCGCCGTTCGGTCCAGATCAATGGCGTCTCCGGCATGTGCTTGACCAAGCTCGACGTGCTCGATGGCGTGGAAACGCTCAAGCTGTGCACCGGCTACAAGCTCGATGGACGCGACGTCGACATTTTCCCGGTGGGCGCGGAAGACGCGGGCCGCTGCCAGCCTGTGTATGAAGAGATGCCGGGCTGGACGGAGAGCACCGTCGGCGCCAAGTCGCTGGCCGACCTGCCGGCGACCGCGCGCGCCTACATCAAGCGCATCGAAGAACTGGTTGGCGTGCCGATCGATATGGTCTCCACCGGTCCGGACCGGGTCGAGACGATCGTCCTGCGCCACCCATTCGAATAAGGAGCTGACATGACAACCCCACCATCGACCCAGAATGACCTGTGGGTCTCCTGGGACGAGTACAACCGGCTTGTCGAGCGCCTCGCGCTCAAGGTCTATGAATCGGGCTGGAAGTTCGACCAGGTGCTGTGCCTGGCGCGCGGCGGCGTGCGCCCGGGCGACGTGTTCTCGCGCATCTTCGATGTGCCGCTGGCGATTTTGTCGACCAGCTCCTACCGCGAAGAAGCAGGCACCGTGCGCGGCGACCTGGATATCGCCAAGTACATGACGATGACCAAGGGCCCGCTGGCCGGCAAAATTTTGCTGGTCGACGACCTGGCCGATTCGGGCGTCACGCTCGACAAGGTTACCCGTCACCTGGCCGACAATTTCGAAGGCGTGACCGAAGTCAAATCGGCCGTCATCTGGCTCAAGGGCTGTTCGTCGATCCGTCCGGATTATTTTCTGGAAGAGCTGCCGCACAATCCGTGGATTCACCAGCCGTTCGAAGACTACGACGGCCTGCGCCCGCACCAGCTGGCGGCATGGATGAAGAAATTCGAGCAGTAATAGCCAACAACGAGCCAACAACGAGCCAACAACGAGCCAACAACGAGCCAACAACGAGCCAACGACGGCGGACGATCAGACAGATCCTCCGCCGTTTTTTTGCAGTCACGTCCTCCTCGCGGACGAAGCTGTTGCAAAGGGTCGGTTGTCGCGTATGTCGCATTCCGAGAAGCGCCGCCGAGACGCATGGCGGAATGCGGGCCTTGCCCTTTTCTGCCCTACGAGGCGTTCACAGGACCATGTGACTTCGCTCTACCGTTGCCCCTTTTTGCGACAGCGTCGCTCTCGCGAAACCAGCCTGGCTACGAACCCGGCGCCCGGTACCAGCTCCACCCATTGCGTCCCCGATGCTTCGTTTCGTACAGCGCCACATCGGCCGCCTTGTACAGGGCGTCGAGGTCGCCCCCCACTTCGCCCGACGCCGCCGCGCCCACGCTGGCGCTGATCTGCATGCGCTGCTCGCCGAACATGATAGCTTCGGCCATGCTGGCCACGATCCGGTCGCAAATGACCGCCGCCGTGGCCGCGTCGCCCGTCTGCGGCAGTAGTACCGCGAATTCGTCGCCGCCCAGGCGCGCCAGCCGGTCGGACTCGCGCACCGCCAACTGCAGGCGCCTGGCCGCTTCCATCAGCAGCGCGTCGCCCGCGTCGTGGCCCAGCGTGTCGTTGATTTGCTTGAAGTGATCGAGGTCGATCAGCAGCAGCGTAAAACTGTGCTGCTCGCGCAGCGCGCGCGCGCCCATGTGGCGCAATTCGTCGTTGAAGCAGCGCCGGTTGGGCAGGCCGGTGAGCGGATCGGCGTAGGCAAAAATTTCCAACTGGCGCTGGCTGGCCTGCAGTTCGGCGGTGCGCTCGCCGATCTGTTTTTCCAGCTCGCGCTGGCGGCGCCGCAGCAGGGCAGTGCGCCCCTGCACCAGCGCCGCCAGCAATGCGGCCAGCAGCGCCGCGACAAGCAGCGCGAACAGCATGCGCACCGCGATGGTCTGGTGCCAGGCGGGCAGCGCGCGCACCGGCACTTCCAGCATGGGCGAAAAGGCGCCGTCGCGGTTCGACCCTTTCAGCTGCAGCGTGTAGTCGCCCGGCGGCAGGTTGTTATAGCTGATCCGGCGCGCGCCGGCGTCGGCGCTGATCCAGTTCGCGTCGAAACCGAGCAGCCGGTAGGCGTAGCGATTCTTTTCGGGCGCTGAATAATCGAGCGCCGCAAAGGCCAGCGCGAAGCCCCGTTCGCGCGCCTGCGGCGTGATCTCGATCACTCCCGCAGTGTGCCCGACTGCGCCCGGCGTCCCGTTGAAGCGTCCCTCCGGCAGCGGCCTGTCGTTCACCGAGACCTCCGTCACCACCAGCGGGGCCTGGTAAGTCCACGGCGCCACGCGCTCGGGCCGCACCACCGTCATGCCGGTCAGGCCGCCGAACAGCAGTTCGCCCTGGTCGGTCATGCTGCGCGAATTGGTCCAGTACGACAGGATGTGCACGCCCTGCGCGGCGCCGAAGGCAGCCACGGCGAAGGTGGCCGGGTCGATCCGGGCCAGGCCGTCATCGGTGCTGGCCCAGATCATGCCTGCGCGGTCTTCGAGCAGCGCATTGACGCCCATATAGGGCAATCCCTGGGCGCTGCCCAGGCGCCGGAACACGCGCCTGCCGTCAACGCCGGTTTTCTCGAGCACGGCCACGCCGCCGCCGAAAATGGCCACCCACAGGCGCTGCTGGCGGTCCAGCAGCAGCGACGACACATAGCCGGGCGGCAGGGTGTCGGCGCGCGTGGCGCTGGTGGGCAGCCGTTCGAGCTTGCCGCTGGCGCCGTCGATCCGCGCCAGGCCGGCTCTGGTGCCGATCCACAGCGCGCCGTCGGCCAGCGGCAGCAGCGCCGTGACGCGCGTGTCGCCCAGGCTGTTGGTGTCGTGGCGCAGCGCCTTGCCCGGCACGCCGCCTTCCATCGCAAATTGCCATAGCCCGTCCAAACCGCCTATCCACAGCGCACCGTTGTGAAAGGCGAGCGTCCAGACCGCGCCGTCGGCGCTGCGCGGCGCTAATTTGACGCGCACCGGCTTGTCGCCATTGGCGTCGGTGCGGTAGAGGCCTTGCTGGGTGCCCAGGTAGACTTCGCCGAACGGCCCGTTGGCCATGGCCAGCACGCGCCCGCTGGGCAAGCCCGAACCGGAAGGCACCGGGCCGGGCGCCAGGTAGCCGGTGCCCCCGCTGAGCGGATCGACCATGTGCACGCCCCCGCCCGACACGCCGAGCCACATGCGCCCGTCGGCCCGCATCAGCATGCTGGGGATGCTAAGCGCGCCGTCCAGCGGCGCGCCGGACTGGCGCAGCGTGACCATGGCTTTCGGATGCGGGTCGAACTGGCTCAGCGCGCTGGTGGTTGCGGCGAAGATGATGCCGCTGCGTTCGCGAAACAGCGCGTCCACTTCGTTGTCAGTGAGGCTGTCGGGCACGTCCGGCTGGTGGCGGATGCGGCGCGTGGCCCCGCTCTCCGGGTCGATCGCCATGATGCCCATGCCTTCGGTGCCGAGCCAGACCTGGTCGGGCGCCACCTCGACGATCGACAGCACGCGCTCGTGCTCGATGCTGGGCGTGGGGCCGCCTTCCCGGACCGGCTGTGCGACGCTGGCGCCTTCGGCGATGGTGAACGCGCCGGTGCTGCGGGTGCCGGCCCAGACCCGTCCGGCGCTGTCCTGGTACAGGGTGCTGATTGCCGCCGCCGCTCCCGTATCGGTGGCGCTCGGCAGCGCCACGGGCAGTAAGGCACTGTCCCCGGCGTTGCGACGCAACAGCCCGTGGCGTGTACCGATCCACAGATTGCCGCGCCGGTCGCGCAGCAGCGCCTCGATGCCGCCTTGCGGCAGGTCGGCGCCGGCAATGGTGGGCGCGCCGCTGCCGGCGCGTTGCAGCACGCCGTCGGCGCCCATGTGGTCCAGCAAGGCGCCAGTGCCGATCCACACGCCGCCGGCGCCGTCGCCCGCCAGCGCCGAGACGCGCGTGTCGCTCACGCCCTTGGGTCCGGCCGGGTAGCGTACAAAATTGTCGTGCTCGGCGTCGTAGCGGGCCAGGCCGCCGGCGCTGGTGCCGATCCAGAGGCGTCCGCGCGGGTCGATATGCAGGCTGAGAATGTAGCCGTCGGGCAGGGCGTGCGAGCGCTGGTTGTCGGCGCTGTAGCGCCGCATCGTGTAGCCATCCCAGCGCATCAGGCCAGCCTGGGTGCCCAGCCAAAGGAAACCGCTCAGATCCTGGACGATGACGTTGCTGCTGGCCCCGCCGGGTGCGGCGATGTGCCTGAAAGCGCTGTGAGTGAGCGTGGACCAGCGCTCCGGCTGGGAGTCCGCGGCGCGCACGGGCGCCGGGCCGGCGGACCATAGCGAGCACAGCATCAAGATGATTGCGAAGCGCGGTGCTGCCTGCATGTTGAGTAACTTAAATTGAGTAACAAAAAGGAGTTAACCGGTAATTATCGGTAACTATCGGTCACTACCGATAATCATACACAGCGGCGCGCCAGCGTAGTGCAATGCCCTTCTGCAACTGTGGGCAGCGTTGTATTGTTGGTAGCCCAGGCTCCGCGAATAGGTGTAAAAGTTTCCTCGTGATAATATGGTCGCCCTTTTTACCCGAGTGTGATCGTGCATCAGGTAGACAAACCTACCGTAGGCAAATCCCGCCCGCCACTTTCACATGACCCAAACCTTCATCCAGACCTTCATCCTGCTCATCCTGGTCACCGACCCGTTCGGCAACGTGCCCCTGTTTGTCAGCGCCCTGGCGCAGGTGCCCAAGGAAAGGCGCTGGAAGGTGGTGGTGCGCGAATGCCTGATCGCGTTCGTGGTGCTGTTGCTGTTTATGTTCTTTGGGCGCCACTTGCTCGCCGCCATGCAACTGTCGGAAATTTCGCTGCGCATCGGCGGCAGCGTGATCCTGTTTTTGATCGCGCTGCGCATGGTGTTTCCGCAGCCGGGCGGCCCGTTCGGCGTGAGCGAGGAGGGCGGCGCCGAGCCGTTCATCGTGCCGCTGGCCATTCCTGCGATCGCCGGACCCTCGGCGCTGGCCACCGTGCTGCTGTTCTCGTCGGAAACGGCTGCCGACATCGTGCTGCACGTGGGCGCCTTGACCGCCGTCGCGCTGGTCTGGCTGGCCGTGTTCCTGAGCGCCGAGCGCTTGCAGCAAAAACTTGGCCCGCAGGTCATGACGGCCTTCGAACGCTTGATGGGGCTCATTCTCAGTGCCATGGCGGTCGAGATGTTTTTGGCGGGCATACGCGCCTTCGTCAAATCGCTGTAACTGCCGGAGTCCGCCTCTATCCATCTCTTGGTAGGCATATTTGCTATTATATAGCAAAATTGTGTATTTTAAATCGCAGTCTTACCGTATAGTTCCTGGAGATCGCTTTGTCAACGTTTTCGCGCTGGCCGAGGCGGCATTCCATACAAAAACGGAGACAAACCATGCATTTTGCACTGCCTCACGCCCTCATTTTCCTATCCGTGTCTTGCTGCCACGCAGTTGCAGCCGATGGCGCCACGGTAACGCCCGTGGCCCCTGCTACCGCCACGGCCACCCGTTCGCTCGGCATTACCACCCGCGCTGGCGAGTCAACCATCGCCTACGATGTGAACGCGCGCGGCCAGGTCGCCGCCGTGCTGCAGGATGAAGCCGGGCGCCAGCGCGGCGTGCTGTTTGAAAAAGGTGTGTTGACCGAGCTGGCCGCGCGCGCCGGCCAGTACAGCGATGCCAAGGGCATCAACCAGCGCGGCGAAATCGTTGGTTCTGCCAGCCAGAGCGATGGCACCTGGCGCGCCTTTTTGTTCGACCGCGTGAACGGGCGGCGCGACTTGCCCACGCTGGGCGGGCCGAGCAGCTATGGCATGGCGATCAACGACGCCGGCGAGGCCGTCGGTTTTGCCGATACCGAGGCAGGCGAGTGGCACGCCTTTGCCTACGCAGGCGGGGACGCGCTGACCGACCTGGGCACGCTGGGCGGCAAGGTCAGCTACGCGAGCGGCATGAACAATCACGGGCAGGTGGTTGGCACCGCCGCCACTGCCGACGACTACCGCCACGCCTTTGTCTACAGCTCCGTGGCGGGCATGCGCGACCTGGGCACGCTGGGCGGCCGCCTGAGCTCGGCCACGGCGATCAACGACGCCGGCATGGTCGTCGGCGCCTCGGAAATGCCGAACCGCCAGTGGCATGCCTTCGTCCATGACGGCAAGCGCATGATCGACCTTGGTGCGATGATTGGCTACGGCAACAGCTACGCGAGCGACATCAACAGCGGCGGACACGTGGTAGGCACGGTGCTGACCGGCGACGAACGCCGTACCTTCGTATGGCGCGACGGAAAAATGACGGTGCACCGGGGCGGCAAGGGCTTGCACCTGACCAATGCCATCAACGATAGTGAACTGGTCATCGGCGCCACCTACGACCTGCACATGGATGCGGCCAGCATGCCCTCGAACGCCGTTCCCAGCATCGCAAAGAACCCGTACCGGCTGTTTTCCTACATTGCCATTGTGCTGCTGTTGGCGGCATCGGCCGTGGCCTACCGGCAGCTCGCGCGTCACAATGCAGACGAGCCGCGCAGCGCTTGATGCCTGTGGCTTTTTTGCCTCCTTGGCGATAATAGCAAGATATATACAGCCAGCATGAAAATTGTTGCTAAAATTATAGTTTTACAACTTTCTTCCTGGTCCAACATGAAATCTTTCGCCCTAGCTTTTGCGGTCGCCGCCGCCGCCCTTCCGGCCCACGCTCAGGAAACGAGCAGCAATGTTGAGCGCTGCGAACGGCCGCTGGGCACGATCGCGGTGAGCGAAAATCAGGGCGCCAGCCAGCACCAGTTGCAAAGTTACGGTCTCGGTTCGCCCATTTCGCTGCTGCGCATCATGATCCAGCAATCGCATTGCTTCACCGTCGTCGAGCGCGGCGTGGCCATGCAAAACTTGCAGGAAGAGCGCGCCCTGGCCGCCGGCGGGCAAATGCTGGCTGGCTCGAACGTAGGGCAGGGCCAGTTGCAGGCGGCTGACTTCGTGATGACGCCGGGCGTGCAATTTACCGCCGGCGACACCGGCGGCATGGGGGCGGCGTTGAGCAGCTATGGCGGGCGTTTCCTCGGCGGCCTGGGCGGCATCGTGGGCGGTATCGCCGGCAACATCAAGTTTAAGGAAGCGCAGACTTCGCTGCTGATCGCCGACGTGCGCTCCGGCATTCAGGTGGCGGCGGCCGAAGGCATGGCCAAGAAGACGGACTTTGGCGTGTCGGGCTGGAACTGGGGCGGCGGTGGCTACACCAGCCTGGGCGGCTACACCAATACGCCGGAAGGCAAGATGGTCGCCGCCAGCTTGCTCGACAATTACAATCGCATCGTCAACACCATCCGCAACCAGCCGAGCCTGGTAAAGTCCAGCAGCGCGGCCAGCCGCGTAAATGCGGCCGCATCGACCCGCGAAGGCACGCCGGTGGCGGGCGGCGCCAGCGTGTATGCGCGCCTGGCATCGGTCAAGGTGTACAGCGAACCACGTTCGAGCAGCAAATTGATGGGCTCGCTCAAGCGTTCGGAAGAAGCCATTGCCACCGGCGAAGAGCGCGACGGCTTCGTCAAGATCGATGGCGAAAACGTGTCCGGCGGCTGGGTGCAGCGCACGCTCGTGACGACCTCGCCGGCGCCGCAATAAGCCACATGCCGGTGGCCGGCCAGCGGGGCGCCGCCACTGGCCGTGTGCGGTGTTATTGCGCAGTGCTGGCGCGCGCGGCGAACGCGCCGGCAGGCAAGCGCTGCTTGAGGATCGCCAGCACTTCCTGCGCTTCGGCCGGCGTGAGCGAGGGGGCGATGCAGACCGCGCGCGTGCCGCAGTCAAAGGCGATGGGGCCGGCACGCTCGCCCCAGAAGGGCGGGAGCCGGTCGCGCCGCCAGCTGAACCACCTGACTGAAAAATCGATCGTACGCAGAGAACTGATGCGGTCCGTGGCATAGTTGCGGCTGTAGCCAGAGCCAAACAATTCAATCCGGTAGGTGAGGGCGGCCCCGTCATCGATGATCACTTCCTGGCCGAACAGCTGCCACAGCAAGAGCAACAGGCCATAGGCAAGCATCAGGCACAGCACGACCTTGCCCCCGGTGGCGGCGTGTTTTTCATGTCCGCCCAGCACTGCACCGGCGACCAGCATAAGCCAGCCGCAAGTAGCGACGATGGCGAGCCAGTTGCGTTTGACGGGGATCGCGATGCGCAGCGCATCGACGCTGCGCGCGATGGAGTAGCGTGGGCGAGTCTTGGACTGCATGCTAGTGTCCCGAGTTGGAAGTTCGTGTATAAATATCCCGAGAATCCCCGCGATACTGCGTCAAAAATGCTCGCAAGGCCTCGGCCTTGCTCCGCTTTTGTTCCTTGTCTCTCGGCGATTTCCGAATATTTATAAACAACGAACTTCCAACTCAGGACACTAGCGTCCCGCTGGCTTGTCCAGCCCGAACAGCATGCTTGACCCCTGCGGGACGACATTGGCGGGCAGATGGCCATCCCATTTGCGCACCGATTCCAGCTGCGCTTGCGCCTGCAACTGGCGGATGTCGAGGTCGATTTTCGCGATTGACGCATCCTTCGCTTTGACAAATTCTTCGGCCGCAAGGCGCAACTGGTAAGCCTCGCGCACTTTCTGCTCGGCCTTTTGCACCGCCATGCTCGCTTCAAAGGTTTCGTTGATGGATTTCTGGATTGCCGGGTCGGCGTAGGTCATGCCTTCCGAGTAGCCCAGGTTGTCGATGGAAATGCCTTTGATGGTGAAGGTGTCCCGCGTTTCTTGCAGCACTTTGGCGAAAATGGCGGCCTTGTCTTTTCTTGCCGCATCCAGTTCGCGCGAACCGAATTCGCGCGACAGGGCCGCCTGCACGAAGCCGCGGATGTTGGTGTCGGCAATGCTCGACAGCGGCGTGCCGGCGTAGTGGTAAAGAAATTTTGCCGCCAACTGTTCCGGCACCGAGGCTGTCATCACCACGCCGACGGTAAAATCGATGCTCTCGCGCGATTCGACCGAAATGGCCTGGTTCGACATGCTGGTGCCGGTCTTGTTCGAGCGGGTCCATTCGCGCGTGACGGGCGTGCGGTCGACGGTGATCAGCTTGGCGGCGAGCACGCGCTGGCGAAAGCCGCCGCCCGGTACGCCCACGTAGGCAATGACCACGCGCTTGGACGCGACCTTGTTTTCGGCCAGATAGTCTTCCGACATGAAGGCTTTCTGGGTCTTGCTGTTGCCGTCCATTTGGATCAGGAAGGCCGTTTCGTTGGGTTTGATTTCAACCACTTCGGGAGGGGTGCAGCCTGCAAGCAGCAGGGCGGCAATCGGCGCTAAACGGGTCAGGGTGAGTGATTTCATTTTTTTGAGCGCAGCATCAGGTGAAGGGCCAGCGCGAACAGGCAGGTGATGACGAGCGGCGCCAGGGACGACAGGTACAGCAGGAACATCGACAGGTGGTAGGCGGAGTCGGATGCATCGAGTTGCGCCACGGTGGCCGCACCCATGGCGGGCGCGATAAATACGCGCGCGGCGGCAAGCGAGACGGCGCCTGCGGCCAGTACTGCACTGACGACAAAAATTTTTCTGATCATGGCTCGCTTCCTTGTTTGCAGGGAAGTCCAGCTTAGCGAAGGGCCGTTAAAAATGTCGTAAAGACTAGGGGCTTAGCTGTAAAGGAAATGTAAAGAAGACGCGTAAGTAGGTGCAGTGCTTGCGCTGGCCGGCCATTGATGCAAGCATGACGTTTGTTGCCATCGCAGGAGGAAACCGGTGTCGCCCACGCTGTATTACCACCCGCTGGCATCGTACTGCCACAAAGTGCTGGTCGCGCTGTACGAGCTCGGGACGGCGTTCGAACCGCGCTTGATCGACCTAGGCAATGATGCCGACCGGGCCGCGCTGAGGGCGCTCTGGCCCATGATGAAGTTTCCGGTATTGAACGACCATGCGCGCGGACGCACCGTGGCCGAGAGCTCGGTCATTATCGAATACCTGGACCATCACCACGCGGCGCCGCACATCTTGATCCCGCGGCAGTGGGAAGCGGCGCTCGACGTGCGTCTGTGGGATCGGGTGTTCGACCATCATGTGCAGGGGCCGATGCAGGAGATCGTGCTCGACCGTTTGCGTGCAGCGGGCGGCGACTTACCAGCGCAGCGCGCGGCGCTGGGCAGCGCATACCACATGATCGACGAGCGCATGGCGGGGCGCACCTGGGTGGGCGCGGACGCGTTTTCGATGGCCGATTGCGCGGCGGCGCCGGCGCTGTTCTACGCCGGCACGGTGCAGCCGTTCCCCGATGCATGCGTGCAATTGCGGGCATACTTCGACAGGCTGATGGCGCGCCCGTCAGTGGCGCGCGTCTTGGAGCAAGCCAAGCCATACTTCGGTATGTATCCGTTTGCCGAAGCAATTCCCGGGGCATTTCGCTAATCAGTTCGCGAACACGTAGGGGGAAGCGCAGCGCATTGCGCCATGGCTAGTGTCTCCATGACGCTCGCCTTGGCGGAATGCGCTAGCGCTTTTCCGCCCTACCGGACGCCGTGCTTCTGGACAAGGATTTTAGCCAGCTGCGCGAACAAGTAGGGCGGAAAAGCGCAGCGCATTCCGCCATGGCTAATGTCTCGGTGACGCTGCCCTTGGCGGAGTGCGTTAGCGCTTTTCCGCCCTACCGGACACCGTGCTTCTGGGCAAGGATTTTAGCCAGCTGCGCGAACAGGTAGGGCGGAAAAGCGCAGCGCATTCCGCCATGGCTAATGTCTCGGTGACGCTGCCCTTGGCGCAATGCGCTAGCGCTTTTCCGCCCCACCAGGCGCCGCGCTTTGGTGAGCCAGGATGTTGACCAGCTGGCCAAACGGATCGCGCACGTAAAATCGCCGCACGCCCCAGGGTTCGTCGACCGGGCCATACTCTGCCATGAAGCCGGCAGCACCCATGCGTGCGCATGCTTCATCGACGTCATCGACTTCGATCGACAGCGCCGGTACGGCCGTGCCCGCCCCGCCTTCCGACGCAAAGCTCAGCTGCAAGCGCATGGACTGCTCGGACCCGTAGGTCCTGATCCAGCCCTGATCCATCAACAGCTCGAGGCCGAGCACGTCCTGGTAAAAGGCCTGCGCCCGCGCCGGGTCGCCGGTGCCGACGTTGGCAACGATGCGCTTGACTTTCATTTGCCCAGAATCGAGACGACGTTGTCGGTGCCCGGCGCGCCAAAGGCTTGCGTCTTGAGCACGTGCAGCTGGTCGCGCACCTGCGCCGCCTTTTCGAATTCCAGGTTGCGCGCATGGTCGAGCATCAGCTTTTCGAGCCGCTTGATCTCTTTGCCGATCTGCTTTTCGCTCATCGACTCGATCTTCGCGGTTTCCTTTTCGGTCTCCATATGCTCGCGCGCCTGCTGCGGGCTGTAGACGCCGTCGATGAGCTCCTTGATCTGCTTCTTGATGCCCACTGCCGTGATGCCGTGCAAGATGTTGTGCGCCTGCTGCTTGGCGCGCCGCCGCTCGGTTTCGTCGATCGCCTGGCGCATCGAATCGGTGACCCGGTCGGCATACAAAATCGCCACGCCATTGATGTTGCGCGCCGCGCGCCCGATGGTCTGGATCAGGCTGCGCTCGGAACGCAGGAAACCTTCCTTGTCGGCGTCCAGGATGGCCACCAGCGACACTTCCGGCAAATCCAGGCCCTCGCGCAGCAGGTTGATCCCGACCAGCACGTCAAAGGTGCCAAGACGTAGGTCGCGCAAGATCTCGACCCGTTCCACCGTCTCGATGTCGCTGTGCAGGTAGCGCACCTTGATGCCATGGTCGCCCAGGTAGTCGGTGAGCTGCTCGGCCATGCGCTTGGTTAGCGTGGTGACCAGCACCCGCTCGTCCTTCTTGACCCGGTCCTGGATCTCGGACATCAGGTCGTCGACCTGCGACAGGGCCGGCTTGACGATCACTTGCGGGTCGACCAGGCCGGTGGGGCGCACCACCTGCTCGACGACATTGTCGGAGTGCGTTTTTTCATACTCGGCCGGGGTGGCCGAGACGAAGATCGTCTGGCGCAGCTTGCCCTCGAATTCTTCGAACTTGAGCGGGCGGTTGTCCAGCGCCGACGGCAGCCGGAAACCATAGTCGACCAGGTTGGTCTTGCGCGAGCGGTCGCCGTTGTACATGGCGTTGAGCTGCCCGACCAATACGTGCGACTCGTCGAGGAACATCAGCGCGTCCTTGGGCAGGTAGTCGACCAGCGTTGGCGGCGGCTCGCCCGGCATGGCGCCCGACAGGTGGCGCGAATAGTTCTCGATACCTTTGGTGAAGCCGATTTCGGCCATCATCTCCAGATCAAAACGGGTGCGCTGCTCGATGCGCTGCTCTTCAATGAGCTTGTTCTCCTTGCGGAAAAACTCGAGCCGGTCGGCCAGTTCCAGCTTGATCGATTCGATCGCGCGCAGCACCGTGGAGCGCGGCGTGACGTAGTGCGAACCGGGGTAGACGGTAAAGCGGGGAATTTTCTGGCGCACGCGCCCGGTGAGCGGATCGAACAGCTGGAGCGACTCAATCTGGTCGTCGAACATCTCGAGGCGGATCGCCAGTTCGGCATGCTCGGCCGGGAAAATGTCGATGGTGTCGCCGCGCACGCGGAAGGTGCCGCGCCCGAAGTCCACTTCGTTGCGCGTGTACTGCATCTGGATCAGGCGCGCGATGACGTCGCGCTGCGCGACCTTGTCCTTGGCGCGCAGCGTCAGGATCATTTGGTGGTATTCGCTCGGGTTGCCGATGCCATAAATGGCCGACACGGTAGCCACGATGATGACGTCGCGCCGCTCCATCAGGCTCTTGGTGCACGACAGGCGCATCTGCTCGATATGCTCGTTGATCGACGAGTCCTTTTCAATGAACAGGTCGCGCTGCGGGACGTAGGCTTCGGGCTGGTAGTAGTCGTAGTAGCTGACGAAATACTCGACCGCATTTTGCGGGAAGAATTCGCGAAACTCCGAGTACAGCTGCGCGGCCAGCGTCTTGTTGGGCGCAAACACGATGGCCGGACGGCCCGCCTGGGCGATCACGTTGGCCATGGTGTAGGTCTTGCCGGAACCGGTCACGCCGAGCAGTGTCTGGAACGACAGGCCGTCGTTGATGCCTTCGATCAGGCCGGCGATGGCGGTGGGCTGGTCGCCCGCCGGCGCGAACGGCTGGTGCAGCTTGAAGGGGGAGCCGGGGAACGTGATGACGTTCGGCGCGCTCTCGGTTGCAATTGATAGTTCTGCCATGGGTACTGACCTTTGTTAGAATGGTGGTCCCGCAAACGGACCCAATGTTCATATGGGTCCGCTGTCTATACAACCACAGCCGACAACCCTTTTATCCAGATGACTTCCACAGCTTCCGCCAGTATGTTCAGCGCGATCGACATGGCCCCGCGCGACCCGATCCTGGGCATCACCGAGGCGTTCAACGCCGACACCAGTCCAGCGAAGATCAACCTTGGCGTCGGGGTCTATTATGACGACAACGGCAAAGTGCCGCTGCTCGCCTGCGTGCGCAAAGCTGAAGAAATATTGATCGAACAGCAAGCGCCGCGCACCTACCTGCCGATCGAAGGCCTGGCTGCCTACGACAAGGCGGTGCAAGAGCTGGTATTTGGTGCCGGCAGCCCGATTATTCAAGACGGGCGCGCCGTCACCGTGCAAGCCATCGGCGGCACTGGCGCACTGAAAATCGGCGCCGACTTCCTGCAGCGCTTTGCGCCCGGTTCGTGCGTCTACATCAGCGACCCGAGCTGGGAAAACCATCGCGCGCTGTTCGAAAGCGCCGGCTTCACCGTCCGGACTTACCGCTACTACGACGCGGCCACCCGCGGCGTCGACTTTGCCGGCATGCTGGCCGACCTGCAAGCCATGCCGCGCGGCGCCATCGTGCTGCTGCACGCATGCTGCCACAATCCGACCGGCGCCGACCTGACTGCGGCCCAGTGGGATCTGGTCGTCGCCGCCGTGGCAGACGCCGGCCTAGTGCCGTTCCTCGACATGGCTTACCAGGGCTTTGGCGCCGGCATCGCAGCCGACGGCGCGGTCGTGGCCAAGTTTGCCGCAGCCGGCGGGCCGCTGCTGGTCTCCAATTCCTTTTCCAAATCCTTTTCGCTGTACGGCGAGCGCGTGGGTGCGCTCAGCGTGGTGGGCGCGAGCGCCGAGGAGGCCGCGCGCCTGCTTTCGCAGCTCAAGCGCGTGGTGCGCACCAACTACTCGAACCCGCCGGTCCATGGCGGCAAGGTGGTCGCCACCGTGCTCACTTCGCCGGATTTGCGCGCCCTGTGGGAAGACGAGCTGGCCGGCATGCGCGTGCGGATCAAGGAGATGCGCACGGCCTTCGTTGAAAAACTCAGGCTACAGGCTCCCGAACACGACTTTGCCTTTGTGCGCGAGCAGGTCGGCATGTTTTCGTATTCGGGGCTGACCCGGCAGCAGGTCGAGCGTTTGCGCACCGAGCACGCGATTTATGCGATCGACACGGGACGCATCTGCATTGCCGCGCTCAATTCGAAAAATATTGATCGCGTCATTGACGCGATTGCGAAAGTCCTCTAAAATCTTGCTTCTTCGGATCGCGCACTGTGCGGTTCGAAAGGCATCAGGAAGTACTGCAACACTTTGTGCGAATGTCATCATCTTGACAGTGCAATCTGGGAAGTACATAATGTTGCCTCTTTTCCCTGATAGCTCAGTTGGTAGAGCGACGGACTGTTAATCCGCAGGTCCCTGGTTCGAGTCCAGGTCGGGGAGCCAGAATATGAAAGGCCACGTTGAAAAACGTGGCCTTTTTTGTTATTGCGCTGCTATCGGCAGCGCCTGTATCTGTTTGTCGGCAATTTGCTACAAGTGCAATAGTTAAATTTGCTTGCAGGTAAGTAACTCCTTATCATGATGCAATTGGACAAAACACAAGCTTAGTGTCTCGCCAATTTCTCCATTTATATTCCCATGAAAACTACTTTTCTTTCGATCGCCCTGGTCATCGCCTCCATCGGCGCGGCCCAAGCCCAGAATGCCGACATGCAAAACGGTGTTCCCCTGTCGGCGCAACCGGCGCAGCAGGCACAATTGCCTCAGAGCGCACAGCCGCAGCAACAGCCTGCGCGCCTGGCAGTCAAGAAGACCCACTTCATGATCGGCATGGGTATCACCGGCGGCGGCGACGACATTGCGACGACCGAATTTACCGACGGCTCGAGCCAGACCATCCATTCGGGCGGCCTGGTCGCCTTCACGGTTGGTGTTGAACATCGCATCAATGAGCAGTTTTCGGTGCAGGGGAACGTTGGTTTTCACGTCGACAATTCGACCGCCAAGAATGGCGACATTCATTTCCGCCGTTATCCGATCGAAGTCATCGGCTATTACCACGTCTCGCCAAAATGGCGCTTCGGCACCGGTATTCGCCACGTGACCAACGTGCGCCTCAAGAGCAGCGGCGTGATTGACGGCTACGACACCGAGTTCGACAACACCACGGGCGCGCTGGGGGAAGTTGAGTACATGTTTTCCCCTAGTGCTGGCGTGAAAGTACGCTACGTCCGCGAAAAGTACACGGTGAGCGGCACCAATTACAAATTCGACGGCAATCATGTCGGCCTTTTCGGCAATTACTACTTCTAATATTGCTGCCGGGCCGCTATAATGCGGCCTCTTTTCCCTGATAGCTCAGTTGGTAGAGCGACGGACTGTTAATCCGCAGGTCCCTGGTTCGAGTCCAGGTCGGGGAGCCAGAATTGTAGGGCTACATCGCGAGGTGTAGCCCTTTTTCTATTGCAGTTTTACTTATTGGACAACCATGAACGATCTCGCGAAATCTGTGCAATTCTGGGATGAATGGCAGTTGGCGGCCGTGGCCGCCGGCGTTGCCGCGCCGCTGGCGGAACTGGGCTGCGACGTCCTGCGCACCCATCGCAACAATCGCTGGAGCAAGGATTTTCTGGGCGTCGAGGAAGATGGTCCGGTGATGCTCGAAATGTGCCTGGACGACCCGGCACAGGCCGAAATGCTGTTCCTCGAAAACCTGCATCCCTACGATGTCGCCCTGCTGGCGGCCGCGCGCAGCCGCCTTAAGCTGGATTGACCGGGACTGCGAGGCGAACAAAGGCCGTCGTCCAGGATGGCTTGCTGGGGAACGGCGCTCGCTGATGCCTTGCGGCGGCCCGCCACGCAGCCCATCGCAGCCATCGCAGCCATCGCAGCCATGGCAGCGACGAGCAGCGCAAGGCTGCCCGGTTCCGGCACGGCCACTGCGGCGTTAAAGGTCAGATCGTCCATGACGAAGTATTCGGGTTTGTTGCTAAAGACCGTGACGCGGTCCACCAGGCCAGCATAGCCGCTGGAAAGGAAGGTCGGGCGGTCCGACACTTCCAGCGTGCCCGATGAGCCGACCAGGGCACCGCCGCGGAACATGTTGAAATGCACGAGCACGCGCGCGTCGCCGGCCAGGCTGGCGCCTTCGAAAGTAAATGCGGTGGCGCTGCCAAAGTCGTTCTTGTTGCTCAAGCTGAACAGGCGGGTCTGGCCCGACGCCGGGTTGTAGGGCGACTGCGCGAAGTCGTAATAATTCCAGTCGCTGAAAGTGAAGCCGCCATAGGAGCTCATCGCGCCGATACCGGTCAGGTCATCGAAATTGAGAACCGTCGCGGTCGCCATCGGCGCTGCCATAACCAGCGCTGCAACGGCCAAGATGCGCTTGAAAGCTGTTTTCATCGTATGGTCCCGGTAGTTGGTCTCGCCATGGCTTCGTGGCCGGCTGCAACAAGCAGACTGCAGGCGCTTCCCACTAACTTATCGTTCTTCGATGATTATTGTCAATTCGTAATTTGTTTTTCAACAAGAAATGACGCGAATGGTGTTGTATTTGCGATATCGTGGTCTTGCCAAGTGGACAGTGCCCGCCTGCCTGTTTTTCTATTCCGCGAACAAATGATGTGCCTCATGCCCACTGCATAGCGCTGGGCTAGCCTGTCCGTTTGGGAGGGGCAAAGATGAAACTGCTTTCATGGAATATCCAGCGTGGGCGTGGCCTGCGCGACACTTGCAGCATCGCGCGCGTGGTGGCCGACCTGCGCCACATGGCCGACTTTGACGTACTCTGCCTGCAGGAAGTCTCGTCCGGCTATACCGATCTGCCGGGCGCCGACGGCGGCAACCAGTTCATGCAACTGGCGCGCCTGCTGCATGGCTACACGCCCCTTGCCGGCGTAGCCACCGATACGCAGGGGGAGGGCGACGCCAGGCTACTATTTGGAAACATGATTTTTTCGCGCTTTCCGGTCGTGCAGGTGCTGCGCCATGCGCTGCCTTGGCCGGCCGATGCCGCCGTCATGAGCATGCAGCGCGGCGCCATTGAAGCCACACTCGACACAGCGCGCGGCTTGCTGCGCGTAAGCACGGCCCATCTTGAATATTTTTCGCTTGTGCAGCGCGCGGCGCAAGTGGAGCGTTTGCGCGAACTGCACCGCGACGCCTGCCTGCACGCAGCGGCCACGCGCCCGGGCGACAGCGACAACGGGCCTTTTTGCGCGGTACCGCGCGCCATGCCGGCACTGCTTACGGGCGACTTCAATTTCTTGCCCGGTTCAGCCGAGTACCTGCGCCTGCAAGACCCGTACGAAGATGGCGTGCCGGCCATGCGCGATGCGTGGCGCGTGCGCCATCCCGCGCTGACGCACGCGCCTACCGTCTGCCTGCATGACGAGCGCACCGTACCTTTTACGAGCGACTTCATCTTCGCCAGCGCCGACCTGGCGCCGCGCGTGCGCGAGCTGCGCGTCATGCCGGGCAACTTCGGCCCCGACCACCAGCCTTTGCTGATCGAGCTGGACTGAAAAAAGGGCCGCGTTTCGCAAAACGCGACCCCCACCGACCTCGCCAGATCAACAGTTGGCTTACTTGCCGCCCTGGTTGCCCTTTGGCTCTTGCGAACCGGCCTGCTGCGCGGCCGGGTTCACGTGGTGGCCTTGTTTGCCGCCGTCAGCCTGCTGGCGCGCGCCGCCCTGGTTGCCACTGGAACTTGACTGCTGGTTCTGCTGTCCGGCTTTGTCTTTGCCTGACGAGCCCGATTTGTTGCCGCCTTGTGGCGTGTTGTGGCCACCGGCCTGGTTGTTTTTGTTCATGCTGTGCTCCTAGAAATTGTTCAGGTAGGTTTATCTTAGCCATCAGCGCGACCGTGATTCATCGGATGTTCACCCACGCGCCCGTCGGAAGATTTGCGCTCTGCGCGTAGGACTAAGCGCAGCGGCATATTCACGCGCCGTCGTGGTGTAAAACGACAACAAGCGCCCTTGTGCGCACGCTTGCGTATGAGACAATTCCGCGATGAGTCCTCTGCCCGACTTTCAAGCGCTGTTTCGCGTTTCGCCTTATCCCTACCTCGTGATGGACCTCGAGCTGAACATCATTGGCGTCAACGACGCCTACCTGCGCGCGACCGGGCGCATCGAGGGCGACTTGCTGGGGCGCTATGTGTTCGACGCTTTTCCGCAAAACCCGGACGATCCCGATTCGACCGCAATCGAGGAAGTGCGCAGCTCGCTGTTGTATGCCATTGAAAGCGGCCAGCCGCATACCACGGCCTTTCTGCGCTACTCGGTGCCGCGCGAAACGGCGCAGGGCAAGGTATTTGATGAGCGCTTCTGGAGCACGGTGCACACCCCGGTCAAGGGTGCGGACGGCAAGGTCGCCTTTGTGGCGCAAAACGCGATCGACGTAACCGATCTGTACCGCTTCGACCGTACCTCGCACGTCGCTGCCGTGGAGACGGCGCCACCGGCGCGCAGCGTGGCCGACCACTTCACGCACGCCCAGATGCACGAGGCGATGAGCCGCATCATCAACGAAGAGCGCAGCCACCTGCGCAACCTGTTCAACCAGGCGCCCGGCTTTATCGCCGTGCTGACCGGCGAACAGCACGTGTTCGAAATGGTCAATGAAGCCTATTACCAGTTGGTGGGCCACCGCGAACTGATCGGCAAACCGGTGTGGCAGGCGCTGCCCGAAGTACAGGGCCAGGGTTACGAAGAGCTGCTCGACCGGGTCACCAGCACCGGCGAGCCGTTTGTCGGGCGCGGCATCAAGCTGCGCGTGCAGCCGGTGGCGGGCGGGCCGGTGTCGGAGCGCTATATCGACATGCTGTACCAGCCGGTGTTCGGCAACGATGGCAAGGCCATCGGGATTTTCGTGCAGGGCCACGACGTCACCGATGCGGTCACCGCCCAATTCGCCCAGCGCGAAAGCGCCGAGCGCCTGTCCGACGGCATGAACGCGGCGCGCATGCTGGTGTGGGACTGGGACGTCGCCTCTAGCCGGATGGACTTTTTAGACAATGCGGCGCTGGTGCTGGGCCGCAGCGAAAATAATATCGACCTCATGTCCCAGTCCATCCATTCCGAAGACGCCGCGCGCCTGATCCGTTCGCGCGCGCGCGCCATTGCCGACAAAGGCGGCTACCAGTAGATCGTGCGCTTCAAGCGGCCCGATGACGGGCGCCTGCTGTGGCTCGACATCCGCGGCAAGGTGCGCTGCGATGAAGCGGGCAAGGTGCATTCGGTGCGCGGCGTCACGCTCGACATCACCGAGCGCATGAAGGCCGAAGAAGACCTGCGCGAAGCGCACCGGCGCAAGGATGAATTTTTGGCGATGCTGGCGCACGAACTGCGCAATCCGCTCGCGCCCATCAGTTCGGCGGCCCAGTTGCTGCGCCACGCGCGGCTGGACGAAACGCGCATGCGCGACATCACCGACATCATCATCCGCCAGGTGGGCCATATCACCGGCCTGGTCGACGACCTGATCGACGTCTCGCGCGTGACGCGCGGCTTGATCTCGACCGAGAAAAATCCGCAGGATATGCAAGGTATCGTCAACGACGCCGTCGAGCAGGTGCGACCGACCATCGAAGCGCGCCGCCACGGCCTGGCGGTGAGCGTGCCGCCGCAGCGGCTGCGCATTCTGGGCGACCAGAAACGGGTGGTGCAAGTCATTACCAACCTGCTTAACAATGCCGCCAAATATACGCCGCAGGGCGGCCAGATTGCACTGGTCATGACGCGCGAAGGCGCACACGTCAAGCTCGAGGTGCGCGACAACGGCATTGGGATTGCACCCGACCTGCTGCCGCATGTTTTCGACCTGTTCACCCAGGGCGCACGCAGCGCGGACCGGGGGCAGGGCGGCCTGGGGGTGGGGCTGGCGGTGGTCAAGAGCCTGGCCGAGCTGCATGGCGGACAGGTGCTCGCCGCCAGCGACGGGCCCGGCCTGGGCAGTATATTTACGCTGATCCTGCCGCTGCTCGATGGCGACGACGCACACGCGCAGCGCGACGAGCAGCGCCCGGCCGGGACGCCGGCACGGGCCTTGCGCATCATGGTGGTCGACGACAATCCCGATGCGGCGCTGATGCTCTCGATGCTGCTGGAAGCCAGCGGCTACGAAGTGATGACGGAAAACAGTTCGCAGGCAGCCCTGGCGCGGGCGCGCGCGCGTTTGCCCGACGTGTGCCTGCTCGATATCGGCTTGCCCGACATGGATGGCTACCAGCTGGCGCAGCAGATTCGCCTTGTACCGGGCATGGCGTGCGCCACCTTGATTGCCATTACCGGCTACGGCCAGGCACAAGACCGGCGCAAAACCCAGGAAGCGGGCTTTCATCACCATCTGGTCAAGCCGGTCGATCCGGCCGAGCTGGCGGCGCTGCTGTTGAGCGTGGCCGACGACGCTGCGGCGGCCTGAGCTGGGCCGACAGCTTCATCGTTCGCGACCGCTTCGCGGGACAGATCGACAGGTGCAGCGCGGTCAACGCGGCCATGCTAAACTTTCAACCATGACTACACTACGCCTCATCCTCGGTGACCAGCTCAACCCGCTGCACAGCTGGTTTGCCACCGTTAGCACCGACGTGCTTTACACGCTCATGGAAGTGCGTCAGGAAACTGATTACGTTCACCACCACGCGCAAAAAATCATTGCCATCTTCGCGGGCATGCGCGACTTTGCGCGTGCGCTGCGGGCGGGGGGGCACCAGGTTCACTACCTGGCCATCGACGACGCCGAGAACACCCATTCGATCCCCGACAACGTGGCGTGGCTGCGCCAGCGCCACGCCGGCGCCGCCTTCGAATACCAGTGCCCTGACGAATGGCGCCTGGACCAGCAGCTGGCCACGATTCCTGGCGCCGTCATGGTTGGCAGCGAACATTTCCTTACCGAGCGCGACGAGGCGCAGCGCATGTTTGCCGACCGCAAGCAGTGGCTGATGGAATACTTTTATCGCCAAATGCGCATTGTCCACAAGGTGCTGATCGAGAAAGACAAAAAACCGGCTGGCGGCCAATGGAATTTTGACGTCGAGAACCGCAAGAGCTGGCGCGGCGAGCCGCCCGAGCCGCCCGACACGCGCGCCTTGCACGATCACACGGCGCTATGGGACACCATCGTCGCGGCCGGCGTGCAAAGCTTTGGCCGGCCCGACAGCGCGCGCATCGTCTGGCCGCTCAACCGCGCCGAAGCGCTGGTGCATCTGGACCAGTTCATCGACCACGGCCTGCCGCATTTTGGCGACTACCAGGATGCCATGAGCAGCAAGGCCTCGCGCCTGTTTCACTCGATGCTCTCGTTTGCGCTCAACACCAAGATGCTGCACCCGCGCGAAGTCATCGCCGAAGCCGAGGATGCCTGGCGCGCCGGGCATGCGCCGCTGCACGCGGTGGAAGGTTTTATTCGCCAGATACTGGGCTGGCGCGAGTACGTGCGCGGCGTCTACTGGGCCAACATGCCCGGCTACGGCGAGCACAATGTGTTTGGCCACACGCAGGACTTGCCCTCGTGGTTCTGGGACGGCAAGACTAAAATGAATTGCATGCGCCACGCCATCGGCCAGTCGCTTGACGACGCGCATGCGCACCACATCCAGCGCCTGATGGTGATCGGGAACTTCGCGCTGCTGGCGGGCCTGGACCCGCATCAAGTCCACCTGTGGTACCTGGGCGTGTACATCGACGCCTTCGAGTGGGTCGAAATGCCCAACACGGTGGGCATGAGCCAGTTCGCCGATGGCGGTCTGCTGGCCACCAAGCCGTATGTCTCGAGCGCGGCCTACATCGACCGCATGAGCGACTACTGCAAGGGCTGCCATTACGATAAAAAGGCGCGCCTGGGCGAGCGCGCCTGTCCCTACAATGCGCTGTACTGGGATTTTTTCGCGCGCAACGCCGAGCGCCTGTCGGGCAACCAGCGCCTGGCCATGGTGTACCGCAACCTGGGCAAGATGGACGATGAAGCGCGCGCCGCCTTCCAGAATCACGCCGCCGACCTGCGTTCGCGGCTCGACCAACTTTGATTTTTACCCGGGACCACGATGACGCTTCCTGTCGCGCCTGTGAATACGAGTACGCCCCTGCATATCGAAACGCCGCTGATCGCATCAAGCGCCATGGCCGGCCCGACCGGGCGCCAAGTCTGGCTCAAGATGGAGGCGCTGCAGCCACCCGGCTCGTTCAAGATTCGCGGCGTCGGCTTTGCTTGCCAAACCTATGTGCAGCGCGGCGCCAAGCGCTTTATTTCTTCGTCGGGCGGCAATGCCGGCATCGCTGCGGCCTACGCCGGGCGCCGCCTGCAAGTGCCCGTACTGGTGGTGGTGCCGGAGACGACGACCGAACGCGCGCGCGAATTGATTCGGCGCGAACAGGGCGACATCATCGTGCATGGCGCCTCGTTCCAGGAAGCCAATGCGCACGCCCTGGAGTTGGTGGGACCAAGCGACGCCTTCATCCATCCGTTTGACGATGCCTTGCTGTGGGAAGGCCATGCCACGATGATCGATGAAGTCGCGCGCGCCGGCGTCACGCCCGATGCGGTGGTGCTGTCGGTGGGCGGCGGCGGGCTGCTGTGCGGCGTGGTGGAGGGCTTGCGCCGCAATGGCTGGGGTCACGTCCCAATCATGGCCGTGGAAACGGCCGGCGCCGATTCGCTGGCGCAGGCCATCGCGGCCGGGGAACGCGTGACGCTGCCGGCCATTACCAGCATTGCCACCTCGCTGGGAGCGCGCCAGGTGTCGGCGCAGGCGTTTGCGCTGTCGCAGCAGGGTGCGGCCACTAGCGCGGTGACCAGCGTGGTGGTGTCGGACCAGGCGGCGGTGCAGGCATGCCTGCGCTTCATGGACGACCAGCGCGTGGTGGTGGAGCCGGCATGCGGCGCCGCGCTGGCGCTGGTGTACGCCGACGCGCCGCAGCTGGCCGGCTTCAAGAACGTGCTCGTCATCGTGTGCGGCGGGGTGACGGCCACCGTTGCGCAGCTCCAGAAATGGGCTGCGCAATAAATAGCGCCTTCCGGCGCTTGCGTTACAGGGCGTACAGGATGGCGCTCACGCTATCGTAAATTGGATAGACCTTCGCGCCCGACCTTGGCCAACCGAGCATGTCGAAGTGGTCGTAGGTCTTGTACTCCTGAAGAAAATTCCACACGCCGCGCACCGCCTGCCCGTTGTAGTCAATCACCGGCTGCCCTGTCGGCGCGCGCATGCTGATGGTGTTGACCACGCCGTCGTTGCGAAACCACCGGCTGTCGACCGCCACCCGGTCCGGCGCCGACTGCGTGTACGAGCCCAGGCCGCGCCGGCCCAGCGAAGGCACGATCCATTCGCCCGCGTACGGCTTGGTCAGCGGCGCCATATCCTCGCGCGGGTACTGATACTGCGACTGCTGCAGCGGCGCGAGCATGCGGTCGGTGCGGTTGCAGCACCAGGCACCCGCTTCGGTGGCGCTGTTGGCGATCGAGAAGTAGTACACATTGGGCGACGTCCTGACCCACTTGTTGAATTCCCGTGCGCCGTCGGGCCCCATTTCCCATTGGGCCGAGTCGAAATTGTCCTGGTTCCAGACCGGCGCGGCCATCGCGCGCGCCACGTAGCTGGCGCTTGACTCGTTGCTCACGCGCCGGATCCCGAACTGTTCGAGTTTCAGGTCGGGGATGGGATGGGCGGCGTCGGCCGGATCGGCCATGCGGGTGATCAGGGCGGCCCAGTCCATGGCGAAGGGCGCAAAGCTGCCGATCGCGTCGCGCAAGCTGGTGCCGTCGTGCGGGGCAGAGAGCGTGGTGGCGCTGACCACCCAGCCGATTTTCCCGCCTTTGTAAAGCTCCCCGCCGCCTTCGTCGCCATGGGGCGAACCTTGCTCGAGCAGCTGGATCAGCGAACGGATGGTCTGGCCGCCCTGGCTGTGGCCGAGCAGGTGGATGGGGTGCTGGGCGTCCCACGCGGGGTAGAGCGCGATCGGATAGTTTTCGGGATTGTTGGACGGGTCGGCGGCCCAGCACTTGCCGGGCGGCCTGCGTTCTTCGACGTGCTGGAAGCGGGCGGTGTGGGTGTCGCCGTAATCGACGCAGCCGCCCTTGATCTGGTAATACAGTTCGGCCGTGCGGTCCCAGCTCGAGCTGATCGAGCCGACCGAAGCGGCCATGACCATGTGCGTGCCCTGGTGGGAGCGCATGTGGGCGGCAATGTCGTCGAACCCGCCCCAATATTTGAACCCGCTGCGGGTAAATTGTTCCGGCCCGAAGCCGAGAAAGCCGTGCACCAGCACGATCGGATAATTATTCGCGGCACTGGCCGTGGCGCTCACGCCCAGCAAGGCCAGCGCGAGGAGGGATTTGATGCGTCGTTGCATGGCGTTCTTCCTAAAATGAAGTTCGCCACCATTATTAAGGCGCTTCTTGGGCGCGGCCTTGAACCGGGCTAAACAACAGCCGAATGCTGTTGTTTTATGGGTTCGCCGTCGGTCCGTTGCCGCCCAGTGCGCCGCCCGCCGCCTCGGCGCCGCTATTGCCGCGCCAAACAACATAATCGTCGACCGAATACAACTGGCAAGGCTGCTTGCTTTTTTTCGCGCAGGTCGCCAGCGCGCGCGTGTCAGGGTCTTCCCCTTCCTCGGCCCAGCACCAAGCCCCGCTGGGCGAAACGGCAAAGGCGCGCGGGGTGAGCTTGGCGAGGTATTCGCGGTAGGCTTCGCGCCCGCGCTCGCTCAGGTAGGGCACGGCGGCAATATCGTCCACTTTGGCGAAATCGGTCTTGGGCGGCGCGGGCGGAGGGCCGACGGCATACACTTGCTCGGTTGGCATGTCCACCTGACGCAGGAAACGCGCTGTTTCGGTCCACCAGATTTTTTCCCCGTCGCGGCTGGCCAGCATGCCGTGCGCATCGCGCTTGAAGGCGCCAAATTCGTGCAGACGGGCGCGCCCGCCGTTGCCGACAAAGGCGGCGTACATGCGCGCCACCAAAGCCGGTGAGAACAGTGAATCATTGGCACCGTACAGCCACAGGCTGGGAATCTTGTTGGCGTCGCCATAGCTGGCAAATGCGCGCACCAGTTCGGTGCGCCAGTTGCAATCGTTGCCGTCGTCGCGCAAGCCGCCGGCAACATTGATCAGGCCGCGCACGCCCGGTACCGCCTGCGTGCCCAGCGCGATGGCGGCCAAGCCGCCGTAAGACTGGCCAGCGATCACGATGCGGTCGGCGTTGATCCAGTCCTGGCTTCGCGCAAAGGCCACCGCGTCAAGCACATCGGCCGCCTGGGCCCGGCCGTTGGCGGTCATGTCGCAGCCGTGGTCGGCGTAGGTGCCGGTGGAGCCGGCGAAGCCCTGGCGCATCGGCACCATCACCGCGTAGCCGCGCTTGACGAAAGCGGTGGCCATGAAAATGAAACGCTCGCGCTGCTGGAGGTGCGGGTTGCCCGCGTCTTTGCCGTGATTAATGATTAGCAAGGGAAACGGCCCCGGTCCGTTCGGGCGGAACACCGTCGTTTGCAAACTTGCGCTCAGGTCCGGCCCGGCCGGAATCAGGATCACCTGTTCATTCATGCGAAAGTCCAGCGGCAATTCTTGCTCCACTGCCAACGATGGGATCAGCGAGCAGCACACCACAACCGCGCTGGCGATGGCGTGAAGAATGGATCGGGGGCGGTGCAGAGCAATAAAAATGATGGACCCCGGTAAATGGGATTGCCTAAAGGAATGTACTGATTTTATGCATGAGTAATTTCCTGAGCAATACACGATTGATAATTTCCGGCATCAAAATCAAAAATAGTTGCGCCTGGGCGCGCAGGTATTGCGAGCCTGATCACCTTGCCTACCAGTACGCTCGCGCAACTCTTTGTTAGTTCAATAAATGTGACATGGACTTGCGCCAGCGAGTGGCGAGAGCTGGCGACCTTGTTCAAAATCATTGGAAAGAACGCAACAAATTGTTATCATCCACTTGTCCCACCGTGAAGAGAGCAACCATGCAGCGTATCCCAGCCGGCGACTCACGCGAAGCCCCTGTCCTGGCGTTGGAAAAGGTGCATGGCGATGCTGGTCCCGCGCGTCAATCGGGTTCGCGCATGCTGGCGGCGAGTGCGCAGCCGGACTATATTGTCGAGCTCGCCACTGAGCGGGCGGCCGACCCTGCTTTTTGCCTGCTCTGGCGCGCGCTGGTGGTGGCCGGGGGCAGCCACCAGAAAATCTATCAGACGCCCGAGTTTTTCCATTTCCAGCGCGAAACTTGTGACAGCGGCGAGCGGCTCGAACTGTTGACGATCAGCCGGCGCGACGATCGCGCGCTGGTGGGCGTGGTTCCGGTGCGCATCGGACGCCAGGATGTCGTGTTTGGCGTGGGCAAACTGGTGTTGTACAAGGCCAGCGTCGAGATGATCAACTTGCTCGGCAGCGTTCCGGCCGCGCCCGGCGGCGTGCTCACGCAAAAGCTCGGCTTGCAGCTGCTGGCCGCTTTCCCCCAGGCCAAGGCAATTTTCATGCAATCGTTGCCCTTGTCCAGCCCGCATTGGCGCGCGCTGCAAGCGAGCGCCGACAGCGCCCCACAGTTGCTCGGCTGCGCCTTGATGGGGCAGTGGCGCGAGTGCCACACGCTGCCTTTGCCGGCCACCTTCGAGCAATATCTGGAAAAATTCAGCGCCAAAAAGCGCTACAACCTGAACCGCCAGATTCGCCAGCTTGCCGAGCAGGCCGGTGCGCTCACCATGCAGCGCATCGGGCGCGCGGACGAGGTGACGTCGATGATGGCCGCGCTCATGTCGCTGGTGCCGCCTGCGCGCCTGGCAAGCGTGCTGCGCCCATCCACTTTTGAGGCGCTGGCGCGCCGGGACCTGCTCTTATGTTATGTTCTGCGTGCCGGCGACGAGGTGCTCGCCGCCGTGATCGGCACGCGTTCGCCGGATGTGTGGCACATACATAATATTTTCGTGAACAATAATTATTTATCTTTATCTGTCGGCACCAGCGCAGTCCACCTGGCAATCAAGGAACTGATGGCCGAACGCTGCTTTCACCTGATCGATTTTGGTTTCGGCACGCCGAACCACGATTTCCGTTCGTCGCATGTGCTTGAAACACGGGCCCAGGTGCTGCTGTTCGACCGTGCGCAGCCCGTGCGCCTGCTGTTTTGCGCGCATGCGCTGTTCAATACGCTGGCCGAGCGTGCGATTGCCAAGGTCAAGTCGTGGCGCAAGGCGCTGCGCGCTGCCCGCAGCGCAAAGCCGGCGTAGGCCGGTGCCCCACGCCTTGACGTCGTCGCGCCCGCATTGCCCCCGCTGCACCCGGCCGTTGTCGGCGTGCATTTGCCGCTGGATCGCCCCGGTCGAGAGCCGCGCTGGCCTGCTCATCTTGCAGCATCCGATGGAAGTTGCCAACGCCAAGGGCAGTGCGCGCCTGCTGCACCTGAGCGTGGCGGGCTCGGCCCTGGTGCAAGGCGAGAGCTTCGACGAGGCGCTGCTGCAGGCGCTGCTGTTCGATGGCGGGCAAACGCCGCTGCTGCTGTATCCTGACACGCCCGGCATGCCGCCGCTCGCGTCGAATCCCGCGCTGCTGGCCGACCCGGCTGCGCTGCGCTTGGTAGTGCTCGACGGCACGTGGCGCAAGAGCCGTAAAATGCTGCATCAAAATCGACTGCTGCAAACCTTGCCGCGGCTGCCGCTCACGCAAATGCCCGCCTCCCATTACCTGATTCGCAAGGCGCACGCGCCGGACCAGCTCTCGACGCTGGAAGCGAGCTGCTACGCGTTGGGGCAACTGCATGGTAATCCCGCGCCATTCTCACCGCTGCTGGACGCGTTCGACAGCTTTGTGGCGCATTTCCAGCAAACGGGCGGAAAACTGGATTCGCTACCGAATCGCCCTTGAACATCCATCCGGCGCGACGTAAAATACTGTATGTTCATACAGTTATGAGGGCGCCGTGACCGACCCCAACGACCAGTCAGAAGAGCATGTCATGCTGCCGCCGCGTCCGCTCGAGGCAAAAAAGGGCCGGGGAGCGGTATCGAACCTGCAAGGGCGCTACGAAGTCAACGGCCGCGAAAGCTTCGATGACGGCTGGGTGCGAGACGAGGAAGAAAGCGCGCCCTTCAAGACCCAGGTTACGGACGAGTACGCCAAAACTATCCTCAGCCGCAACACGTCGCCCGATATTCCGTTCAATGTGTCGCTCAATCCTTACCGGGGCTGCGAACACGGCTGCATTTACTGCTTTGCGCGGCCCACGCACAGCTATCTGGGCTTGTCGCCGGGGCTTGATTTTGAAAGCCGGCTCTTCGCCAAAGTCAATGCGCCCGACTTGTTGCGGCGCGAGCTGGCCAAAGCTTCCTATGTGCCCGAACCGATCGCCATCGGCGTCAACACCGACGCCTACCAGCCGTGCGAGCGCGAGCTGCGCATCACGCGCCGCGTGCTGGAAGTACTGCACGAATGCGAGCACCCGGTCGCGCTCATTTCCAAAGCCTCGCTGATCGAGCGCGACATCGACCTGCTCGCGCCCATGGCCGCCAAAGGCCAGGCCATTGCCGCCATCACCTTGACCACGCTGGACCCGGCCATTTCGCGCACGCTCGAGCCGCGCGCCGCCGCGCCGGCGCGCCGCCTGCGCACCATCCGCACGCTGACCGAGGCAGGCATTCCCGTGCGCGTAAGCGTGGCGCCCGTTATTCCTTTCGTCACCGAGCCGGAGCTTGAACGGGTGCTGGCGGCGGCGCGCGACGCCGGCGCCGTCAGCGCACATTACGTGGTGCTGCGCTTGCCATGGGAAGTCCAGCCATTGTTCCAGCAATGGCTGGAGGCGCATTTTCCCGAGCGCGCGCAGCGTGTGATGAACCGCGTGCGCGAAATGCGCGGCGGCAAAGAGTACGACAGTGACTTCAGCAAGCGGATGCAAGGGGAGGGCGTGTGGGCAGACCTGATCCGCCAGCGCTTCGTCAAGGCGACCGAGCGGCTGGGCATGAACCTGACGAGCGGGCGCTTTGCCGAGCTCGATGCGTCGCGCTTTAAGCGGCCGCTGGTGGTGCCGCCGTCGCAGGCCAAGCAATGCGGCAATGCGACGGGACAGCTGGATTTGTTTTCCTGAGAAAGGAGTTGTTGACTTGATTATTCAGGAAATGCGTCAGGAAGTGCGGCAGGAAATGCGTCAGAAAATAGGTCAGGAAGTTAAGTATCGTTCGATTGCGAAAACATGCGCGTCATGCTTGCCCATTGCGCGCAGCGCGTGCGCGAGATCGATCAGGTAATCCCGATTCGGGCCGCTTGGGCCACTGGAGGCTGCGATCTGGCGAGCAATATCCTGTTCGCTGGCCGCGCCGAGGTAGGCCGCGTTGTCGGCGGTCGCAATATAGACCAGGCCTTCAACGCCTGTCTCGTCATCGAACGTGATCTGGGTTGCCAGACGCAGGTAGCCGTTTTTTTCGCGATGGTCAAGGTGGGTAAATACTTCCGGCGTGATGAGGTAAGCCATGCCATTGCACACGGCGCCGCGTTCGGGCACCAGCGTGACGACGCGTCCGGGCGCCGCTTCGGTGCCGCGGTGGTCGTGCGAGCCCTGCCAGAAGCGCCGCGTCCAGTTGGCGATGCTTGCCGTGCGCCGTTCGATGTACGGAAAGTCCGCCTTGTAGATGAGCGAGCCGTAACCGAACAGCCATACGCTGGCGTGGCCGTCGAATTTGTCCATTTGCTGGTTAATTGCGATGGTGTTGTGCGACATGAGTTCCCTTGCAGACGTTTTTTCGATTATTTTTCGATTATTTTTCGATTATTTTTCGATTGTTTTTCGATGATTATAGGTGCGCGGCGACACCGGCATCGGCCGCTGGAATGTTCCAGTCATGCGCTTCGACAAAGCTGAACAAAAAAGCGATGAAACTCTCGGCCGCCGGCGACAGCGAGCGGTTCTCGCGCCGGTACACAAAAAAGCGGCGCGTCAGTTCCGGCTCGTACAGCTGGCGCATGTTCAGCTGATGCAGCCGCACCAAAGGCTCCGCATACGGCAGACATACCGTCACGCCCAGGCCTGCGCTGACCATCGCCAGCGCCGTCGTCATGAAAGTAACTTCGTTGGCCGGGTTCAGGGGCACTTCGCGCAGCGCGCTATGCATGTCGGACAGCAGCCGTTCCGTGAACTGCCCCTGCAAGGAAATGAACGGATAATCCGACAGGTCCGACCAGGTCAGCCGAGCACGCTGCTCGAGCGGGTGGCCGCGCGGGTACACCATCACGAACGGCATCTCGAACAGCACGGTGGCGTTGACCTGCGCCGTGCCGTCGCGCTCCGGTCCGATGCCCAGGTCCACTTCACCGCTGACCACGCGCGGCGTGACGTGTTCCACCGCGCAGTCGACCAGGCGCACCTGGATGTCCGGGTAGGCGCTGCGATAGGCGGCGATGACCTGCGGCAGCAGCGTGCACGCCATCAGCTGCGGCGCGGCCACGCGCACCACGCCTTTCTTGAGCTGCGTATGATTGACGATGTCGAGCAGCGCGCCGTCGAGGTCATCGATGATTTTAGAAAACAAGGGATACAGCTCGCGCCCCACGTCGCTCAGCGCAATGCGGCGCGTGCTGCGGTCGACCACGCGGATGGCGAGCGTGGTCTCGAGTTCCTTGATCAGGCCGGACAGGGCGGCCTGGGTGACATGCAAGTACTCGGCGGCCAGCGTAAAACTGCCGGTGCGGGCCAGCGCGACAAAGGCGCGCATCTGGCGCAGCGTAGGATTCATGGGTGACTTATAGGATAGGAAACTTATAGGATAGGCTGATAAATGCGGCTGAAGATATTGTTTGTATGATAGTTCGTTTTCGACTCTAATGGGTGCAACCAGAATAGGAGACCAGCATGCCGATCCAACGTATTCACCATGTGGCGTATCGCTGCAAGGACGCCAAGAAAACCGTCGACTGGTACGTCAAGTACCTGAACATGAATTTTGTCCTCGCCATTGCCGAAGACACGGTTCCCTCGACCGGCGCCTACGATCCGTACATGCACGTTTTTCTCGACGCCGGCAACGGCAACGTGCTGGCGTTTTTCGAGCTGCCGCTGCAGCCGGAAATGGGGCGCGACCAGAACACGCCCGAGTGGGTGCAGCACCTGGCGCTCGAAGTCGAGTCGATGGACGAACTGCTGGAGACCAAGGCGCGCCTGCAGGCCGACGGCATCGACGTTATCGGCCCGACCAACCACACGATCTTCCAGTCGATTTATTTTTTCGATCCGAACGGGCATCGCCTCGAACTGGCCGTCAACACGGCGACCGACGAGATGAAGCAAAAGCTCGACGCCGTCAAATGGGACATGCTCAACGAGTGGTCCGAAACCCGCAAGGCGCCAAGGCACGCGGCGTGGATGCACGAGCAGCCTCAAGGATATTAAATGAAACTTGCTACACTGAACAATAACACCCGCGACGGCACCCTGGTCGTGGTCAGCCGCGATCTGGCGCGCTGCCAGCAAGTGCCCCAGATCGCCGCCACGCTGCAGTTCGCGCTCGACAACTGGGAGCTGGTTGCCGGGCCGCTGCAGGCGGTTTACCGCGCCCTCAATGAGAACGCCCACGACAGCGCCAACGACAGCGCCCACGACAGCGCCCACGACAGCGCCCACGAAAGCGCCAACGAAAACGTGCTCGACAGCGTTACCCCGCACGCCCAGCCGTTCGCCGAATCGCTGTGCCACTCGCCGCTGCCGCGCGCCTACCAGTGGGCCGACGGCTCGGCCTATATCAACCACGTAGAGCTGGTGCGCAAGGCGCGCAACGTCGATGTGCCGGCCTCGTTCTACACCGATCCGCTGATATACCAGGGCGGCTCGGACTCCTTTGTCGGCCCCCATGACCCGATCTTTGCGCTGTCCGAAGACTGGGGCATCGACCTCGAAGCCGAGGTGGCTGTCATCAGCGGCGACGTGCCGATGGGCGCTACGCCTGAGCAGTGCGCACAGGCGATCCGCCTCGTCATGCTGGTCAACGACGTTTCGCTGCGCAACCTGATCCCGGGCGAGCTGCTCAAGGGTTTCGGCTTTTTCCAGTCCAAGGCGGCCAGTGCGTTTTCGCCGGTGTGCGTTACGCCCGGCGAACTCGGCCAGGCCTGGCGCGACACCAAACTGTGCCTGCCGATCAGCGTGCAGATCAACGGCAAAGCCTTCGGCAAACCGAATGCCGGCGAGGACATGACGTTCAACTTTGCGCAACTGGTCGCGCACGCTGCCAAAACGCGCGAGCTGGCGGCCGGCACCATCATCGGCTCGGGCACCGTCTCGAACAAGCAGGGCGACCTGCACGGTTCGAGCATCGAGAACGGCGGCGTGGGCTACTGTTGCCTGGCTGAAGTGCGCATGTACGAAACCATCGAGCAGGGCGCGCCCAAAACGCCGTTCCTGCGCTTTGGCGACCGTGTGCGCATCGAAATGCTCGACGCGACAGGCGCAAGCGTCTTTGGCGCCATCGATCAGCAGGTTGCCATGTACCAGGAAAGAGCGCGATGAAACTGTACGATTACTTTCGCAGTTCGGCCGCCTATCGCGTGCGCATCGGCCTGAACCTCAAGGCGCTGACCTACGAAGCGGTCCCCGTGCACCTCACGCGCGACGGCGGCGAGCAGCTCAAGGCGGACTACCTTGCCATCAACCCGGGCGCGCTGGTGCCGGCGCTGGACGATGGCGGCGCCGTCATCACCCAGTCGCTGGCCATCCTCGAGTATCTGGATGAAATGCATCCGCAAGCGCCGCTGATGCCGCGCGACGCGCTGGGACGCGCCCGCGTCAGGTCGCTTGCCTTGACGGTGGCCTGCGACATCCACCCCCTCAACAACCTGCGCGTGCTGCGCTACCTCGTCAAGCAGGGCGGCCTGACCGAGGACGCCAAGAACGCGTGGTATGTGCACTGGGTGCAGGAAGGCTTTGCGGCGCTGGAAGTACTGCTGTCGGCCTCTGGCGACACCGGGCGCTTCTGCCACGGCGACACCCCCACCATCGCCGACTGCGTGCTGGTGCCGCAGGTGTTCAACGCCACCCGCTTCGGCATTGATCTAGCCGCCTATCCGACCATCGTGCGCATCGACGCCGCCTGCCAGGCTGTGCCGGCGTTTGCCGCAGCTCACCCGTCGCGCCATCCGGACGCCGAATAAGAACCGGAACCATGTCGGCGATCGCGTGGTCATAAATGGATACGCGGGCGGTTCGCCCGGACGAGGAGGGTGGCGATGTTCAGGCACATACTAGTTCCTACCGACGGGTCGGCCGGTGCCGACATCGCCATTCAGTCCAGCATGCGGTTTGCCAAATCCATCGGCGCCAAGGTCACCGGCCTGCATGTGGTGGCGCCGAGCGCGAGCGCGCCGCCCCCCGAGGCCGACGATTGCCTACTTGTCGTACAACACAGCGCGCGCCAGCACAGCGTGCCCTGCGACGTTGCCGTCGCCAGGTCGGCGGACGTGCCGCAAGCGATCTTCCAGGCCGCCTTTGACCGCCAGTGCGACCTGATCGCCATGGCGTCGTACGGCCGCAAGGACGCACGCGAACTCACGCTCGGTCACGACACGCAAGAGGTGCTGGCCCGCAGCCAGATCCCGGTGCTGGTTTTCCGCTGACGGGGCGCGGCATGAGCAAGCCCATGAGTAAAAATATCCTGCTGATTCAGGGGCATCCCGACGCTGCGCAGGATCACCTGTGCCACACGCTGGCCGATGCCTACGCCAGCGGTGCGGCCGACGGCGGCCATACGGTACGCTACAGCACGGTCGCGCAGCTTGACTTTCCGCTGCTGCGCAACCAGCGCGAGTGGGACGAGGGCGAAACACCGGCCAGCCTGCGCCAGACCCAGGACGACATCCGCTGGGCCCAGCACCTGGTGCTGGTCTATCCGCTGTGGCTGGGCGACATGCCGGCGTTGCTGAAGGGCTTTCTGGAACAGGTGGCGCGGCCCGGTTTTGCTTTCGCGCGCGACCGCTTGACGCCGCTGGCGAAAAAGCCGCTGGCTGGCCGCTCGGCGCGCGTCATCGTCACCATGGGCATGCCGGCGCTGATGTACCGCTTGTATTTTCGCGCGCACAGCGTCAAGTCGCTCAAGCGCAATATCCTGCGGTTTGTCGGTATCTCGCCCGTGCATGAAACACTGATCGGCATGGCGGGCAGTCCGGACGCGCAGACCATCGCTGGCTGGGTAGGAAAAATGGAAGAATTGGGACGGGCCGCCGTATGAACACGCCGGCCTGAAATGCACTTGCGCCGCATGAAGCGGCGCAAGGATGCGACTGATCGGCGCTCAGCTCACTGCCTCAGCGAACTACATCAGCTCGCTGAAACAGAACATGACATTAATGCGCAGCGCCTGAACGGTCAGGCTCGGAAGGCGAAGAAATCTCTTGCAACGCTTGCTCCGTACCTTTCGATTGCTTGGTAGCCATGTCGCCCAGCGACACGATGCCCACCAGGTCGTGCGTTGCCTGGTCAACAACCGGCACGCGGCGAATCTGCACGTTACCCATTTCGGTCAACACTTCCTCGACCGACTGGCTTGCCATGCAGGTGCGCACGTCGGTGCTCATGACGTCGCCCACGCGGGTGCTGTCGGGCGCCTGTCCGGCTGCCGTTGAGCGCACGGTGATATCGCGGTCGGTGATCATGCCTACCAGCTTGTTGCCGTCGACGACGGGAATCGAGCCGATATTAAATTTATCCATCATTTGTGCGGCTTTGCGGACGCTGTCCTCTGGCGAAATGCGTTGTACATCGCGGGTCATTACGTCTTGAATCGTTTGCATTGTGAACTCCATGGCTTGTTATACGCAGCGAACTGCGGGATCCCCTGCTTGGGGTTTTAGCAATAATGCACGTAATTTCAAAAAGATGACGCGTGGTTGAAATTGCATCAAAATTGGGCAGTCGACCGTCGGCGCGGCGCTCGCGGCAGGCTACAATGCCGCCTTTACCCGGGCCAGCCTGCCATGTCCATCATTCCCCCAGCCATTCCCCCAGCCATGCTTAAAGCGCTCGCGCTCGCCCATCCGTCCTGGCAGCCGCACTTGCTCCACGGGCTGGAAGCGGTGGCGTTGGCCACGCCCGACTACTTGCCAGCGCTTGCAGGCGACGCCTATCTGCCCACCGGGCAGCGCCTGTTCGCCGCCTTTGCCCTGCCGCTGCACGCGGTGCGCTACGTGCTGGTGGGCGAGGGACCCTATCCGCGCGCGCAAAGCGCCACCGGTGTCTGCTTCATGGATGGGGCGGTGGGAAGTTTGTGGTGCGAAGCCGGCTTGTCCAAGCCGGTCAACAAGGCCACGTCGCTGCGCAACTTTATCAAGATGCTGCTGGTGGCGGACGGGCGCTTGGTAGCCGGCGACACGGGCGGCGCCGCCTTGGCCCCGGTGGCGCTGGCCGCCCGCGACGACGGCTCGATCCAAACGCTGGCGCAGCTGCAGGATAATTTGACCAGGCAAGGGTTTTTGCTGCTCAACGCGGCGCTGGTGTTTCGCGCCCATGTGGCGCCGGCAATCGATGCGCGCGCGTGGACCCCGTTCTTGCAGGTGGTGCTCGATGCCTTGCAGGAAGTCGCGCCGACCTTGGTGCTGTGGGGGAAGATTGCGGAGCAGTTGAGGAAATTGCCCGGGACCGAGCGCTTTGCGCAAGTGCTGTCGGAGCATCCCTACAACCTGACGTTTATCGCGCATCCCGGCATGCTCGATCTGTTCCGGCCGATGCGCTTGCTGCGGCTGTCATAACGTTGGGACGGGAAGGCAGGCTGACGTGTGGCCAAGTGCAAAACCGGGCGTGCGCTGACAAGAATGCGCAAGTTTGCTATACTTGACTAAATCATTCAACTAATCAGGCCATTACTCCTTGCCTGCAGCATGAACTGAAGCATGAACTGAAGCACGAACTGAAGCATGAACCGATGCATGAACTGAAGCATGAACCGATGCATGAACTGAAGCAATATTTTAACATACCGGGATTGTGATGCGTCTGACCACAAAAGGCCGTTTTGCCGTAACAGCGATGATCGATCTTGCCCTGCGCCAGGGCAAGGGTCCCGTCACGCTGTCGGGCATCAGCCAGCGCCAGGCCATTTCGCTGTCGTACCTTGAGCAACTGTTCGGCAAACTGCGCCGCCACGAAATCGTCGCCTCGATTCGCGGCCCCGGCGGCGGCTACAGCCTTGCGCGCCGGGCCGACAAGGTCACCGTGGCCGACATCATCATCGCGGTCGACGAGCCGCTCGACGCCACCCAGTGCGGCGGCAAGGAAAACTGCCACGGCGCCGACCCCGCCAGCGGCGCGCGCTGCATGACCCACGAGCTGTGGGCCACGCTGAATGAAAAGATGGTCGACTATCTCGATTCGGTCTCGCTGCAAGACCTGGTCGACCAGCAGAAACACAAGCATACCGAGCAGGTCGTGGTGGTACACCGCCTCCCCGTCGTACCAAATTGAAGCAGATTGGAGTAATTTGATGAACGCGCCTTTGGACAAAAACCTCGAGCAGACCTTCGCGACTGCTCCGCACTTCCCGATTTACATGGACTATTCGGCCACCACGCCGATCGACCCGCGCGTGGCCGACAAGATGATTCCCTTCCTGCGCGAGCAGTTCGGCAACCCCGCCTCGCGCAGCCACATGTACGGCTGGACCGCCGAAGCGGCCGTCGAAGAAGCGCGCGCTGATGTCGCCGCGCTGGTCGGCGCCGACCCGCGCGAGATCATCTGGACCTCGGGCGCGACCGAGTCGAACAACCTCGCCATCAAGGGCGCGGCGCAGTTCTACAAAACGCGGGGCAAGCACATCATCACGGTAAAAACCGAGCACAAGGCCGTGCTCGACGTCGTGCGCGAACTGGAACGGGTGGGCTTTGACGCCACTTACCTCGCGCCGCAAGACAATGGCCTGATCACCGTCGCCCAGCTCGAGGCGGCGATCCGTCCCGACACGATCCTGGTCTCGGTCATGCTGGTCAATAACGAGATCGGCGTGATCCAGCCGATCGAAGAACTGGCCGCGGTGTGCCGCGCCAAGGGCATCATCTTCCATTGCGACGCGGCCCAGGCCACCGGCAAGGTCGTCATCGATCTGGCCAATTCCAAGGTCGACCTGATGACCTTCACCGCGCACAAGACCTATGGTCCAAAAGGCATCGGCGCACTGTACGTCCGGCGCAAGCCACGCGTGCGGCTTGAGGCGCAAATGCACGGCGGCGGCCACGAGCGGGGCCTGCGTTCGGGTACTTTGCCAACCCACCAGATCGTCGGCATGGGCGAGGCGTTTCGCATCGCCAAGCTGGAAATGGATAGCGAGATCACCCGCATCACCGCGCTGCGCGACCGCCTGGCCCGCGGCCTGCAGCAGATCGAAGAGGTCTACATCAACGGCGACATGGACCACCGCGTGCCGCACAACCTGAACGTCAGCTTCAATTACGTCGAGGGCGAGTCGCTGATCATGGCCATCAAGGACATTGCCGTGTCGTCCGGTTCGGCCTGCACCTCGGCCAGCCTGGAACCGTCGTACGTCTTGCGCGCCCTGGGCCGCAGCGACGAACTGGCGCACAGCTCGATCCGTTTTACCATCGGCCGTTTTTCGACCGAAGCCGACATCGATTTCGCAGTCGACCTGCTCAAATCGAAAGTCCACAAGCTGCGCGAACTGTCGCCGCTGTGGGACATGTTCAAGGAAGGAATCGACATCGCTTCCATCCAATGGGCAGCCCACTAACCGTATTGAACGCATTTAAAAATTCAGGAGCACGAAATGGCATATTCGGACAAAGTGTTGGATCACTATGAAAATCCACGTAACGTCGGCGCTTTCGACAAGGGCGACGAGACGATCGGTACCGGCATGGTTGGCGCTCCGGCCTGCGGCGACGTGATGAAGCTGCAAATCAAGGTCGGCGCCAATGGCCTGATCGAAGACGCAAAATTCAAGACCTACGGCTGCGGCTCGGCGATCGCGTCGTCGTCGCTGGTGACCGAATGGGTCAAGGGCAAGACGCTGGACCAGGCGCTGGCGATCAAGAACACCCAGATCGCCGAAGAACTGGCGCTGCCGCCAGTGAAAATTCACTGCTCGATCCTGGCGGAAGACGCGATCAAGGCTGCCGTGCTTGACTACAAAACCAAGCACCCGGCAGTCGCCGCCTGAGTTTGCTGGAGAGATTATGGCAATCACACTGACCGAAAAAGCAGCCAAGCACATTAACCGCTACATTGAACGTCGCGGCAAGGGTGTCGGCTTGCGTTTTGGGGTGCGCACGACGGGCTGCTCCGGATTGGCCTACAAGCTTGAATACGTCGATGAAGCGGCCGCTGAAGACAGCGTCTTCGAGTCGCACGGCGTCAAGGTGTTTGTCGATCCGAAAAGCCTGCCGTACATCGACGGCACCGAGCTCGATTTCACGCGCGAAGGCTTGAACGAAGGCTTTCGCTTCCATAATCCGCAGGTCAAGGATGAATGCGGCTGTGGCGAGAGCTTCCGTATCTGACGCGCATGCAAAACCACTTCGACCTGTTCCAGATCCCCGCCAAGTTTTCCATTGATCTTGGCGCGCTCGACGCGGCCTACCGCGACGTGCAGGGACAGGTTCATCCCGACCGTTTCGTCAATGCCACCGACGCTGAAAAGCGCGTCGCCATGCAGTGGGCCACGCGCGCCAACGAGGCCTACCAGACGCTCAAGCATCCGCAGAAGCGCGCGCATTACATGTGCGAGTTGAACGGCATCGATTTGCAGACGGAATCGAATACGGCGATGCCAATGGCGTTCCTGATGCAGCAGATGGAATGGCGCGAGGCGCTTGGCGAGGCCAGGGCGGCCAAGGATCTTGACGCGCTCGAGTCGCTTAATGCCGAGGTAGGGATGGAGCGCAAGGCGCGCCTGGTGCAGATCGGCGAACAGATCGAGGCGGGCGACTTCGCACAGGCTGCGCAAGGCGTGCGCGCGCTGATGTTCCTCGAAAAATTCGGTGAAGAGCTGCATTACGCGTTTGATGCACTGGATAGTTAAAGCATAAAGCACCACCACATCGTCCTCGCGAACGCGGGGACCCATAGAACATTTGCTCTGCTCAAACGCTTTATGGGTCCCCGCCTGCGCGAGGACGATGTAGTGGGAGCGCCAAGAATAATAATTTAAGCGAACGCATATGGCACTTCTTCAAATTTCAGAACCAGGCATGTCCACCGCGCCGCATCAGCACCGGCTGGCCGTCGGCATCGACCTGGGCACCACCAACTCGCTCGTGGCTACGGTGCGCAGCGGCATTCCCGAGGTGCTGAGCGATGAAGACGGGCGCCCCTTGCTGCCGTCCATCGTGCGCTATCTGCCCAACGGGCACGCCAACATCGGCTACAAGGCGCAGGCGCACCAGACCACGGATCCGCGCAACACCATCGTCTCGGTCAAGCGCTTCATGGGCCGCGGCCTGAAAGACATCGCCTACGCCGAAAACCTGCCGTACGCCTTCCAGGATGCGCCGGGCATGGTACAGATCAAGACGGTGGCCGGCATCAAAAGCCCGGTTGAAATCTCGGCGCAAATCCTGGCCACGCTGCGCCAGCGCGCCGAAGACTCGCTGGGCGACGAACTGGTCGGCGCCGTCATCACCGTGCCCGCCTATTTTGACGACGCCCAGCGCCAGGCCACCAAGGACGCGGCCCAGCTGGCCGGCCTGAACGTGCTGCGCCTGCTCTCCGAACCCACCGCCGCAGCCATCGCCTACGGGCTCGATCATGGCTCTGAAGGCATTTACGCGGTCTATGACCTGGGCGGGGGCACCTTCGACATCTCGATCCTGAAATTGTCCAAGGGCGTGTTCGAAGTGCTCTCCACGGGCGGCGATTCGGCGCTGGGCGGCGACGACTTCGACCACCGCCTGTTCTGCTGGATCTGCGAGCAGGCCAAGCTGGCCCCGTTGTCGGATGAAGACACCGCCACGCTGATGGTCAAGGCCCGCCAGGCCAAGGAAATCTTGTCGACCAACGCCGACACCACCGTCGACGCCATGCTCAACTCCGGCGAAATGGTGCACGTGAAAATCTCGGCCGAGACCTTTACCGAGATCACCCGGCACCTGGTCGGCAAGACCATGAACGCCATCAAGAAGGCCATGCGCGACGCGTCGGTCTCGGTGGACGACGTGGACGGCGTGGTCATGGTTGGCGGCGCCACCCGCATGCCCCATGTGCGGCGCGCGGTCACCGAATTTTTCAAGACCATCCCGCATGCGAACATCGATCCGGACAAGGTTGTCGCGCTCGGCGCGGCGATCCAGGCCAATCTGCTGGCCGGTAACCGGGCTGCGGGCGACGACTGGCTGCTGCTTGACGTGATCCCGCTTTCGCTCGGCATCGAAACCATGGGCGGCCTGGTCGAAAAAATCATCCCGCGCAATTCCACCATTCCGTGCGCGCGCGCGCAGGAATTCACCACCTTCAAGGATGGCCAGACCGCGCTGGCCGTGCACGTGCTGCAGGGCGAGCGCGAACTGGTGTCGGACTGCCGTTCGCTCGCGCGCTTCGAGCTGCGCGGCATTCCGCCGATGGTGGCGGGCGCTGCGCGCATCCGCATCACCTACCAGGTTGACGCCGATGGCTTGCTCTCCGTCTCGGCGCGCGAAACGCGCTCCGGCGTCGAAGCGTCGATCGTCGTCAAGCCCTCGTACGGCCTGGAAGACGACGAAGTGGCGCGCATGCTGTCCGAGTCCTTCAGCTCGGCCCAGGGCGACATGGTTGCGCGCGCGCTGCGCGAAGAACAGGTCGAAGCCGAACGCATCGTGCTGGCCACGCAATCGGCGCTCGACGGCGACGGCGCGCTGCTGTCAAGCGACGAACGCTCTGCCATTGATGACGCCATGGCGCACGTCAAGGCCAGCATGACGTCCACCGACGCCGCTGCCGTGCATGCGGCGGTCGAAGCGCTGGCCCAGGTCACCGAGGAATTTGCCTCGCGCCGCATGGACCAGAGCGTGCGCACCGCGCTGGCCGGCAAATCGCTCGACGAAGTTTAAGCTTTCACGTAAAGGTAACCCCGTGCCACAAATCGTCTTTTTACCCCACCCAGAATACTGTCCTGACGGCGCAGTCATCGAGGCGCCTACCGGCAAATCGGTCTGCGACGTCATGCTCGAAAACGACATCGAGATCGAGCACGCGTGCGACCGCGTCTGCGCGTGCACGACGTGCCACGTGCTGGTGCGCGAAGGATTCGCCTCCTTGAACGAGCCGCAAGAGAACGAGGAAGACCTGCTTGACCGCGCCTGGGGCCTGGAGGCCGTCTCGCGCCTATCGTGCCAGGCGATCGTCGGCACCGCGGACCTGGTGGTCGAGATCCCCAAGTACACGATCAACCACGCGGCGGAAAAGAATCACTGATCGGAGCTGGCCATGAAATGGAGTCAATCATGAAATGGACCGACATAGCGGCCATCGCCGAAGCGCTCTACGACAAGTTCCCGGACCTCGATCCGGGCACGATCCGTTTTACCGACCTGCATAACCGGGTGGTGGAGCTGGACGGCTTTGACGACGAGCGCACGCGCGGCGGCGAAAAGGTATTGGAAGCCATACAACAGGCATGGATCGATGAAACGCACTGACATCAAGGCAAAACCATCAGCGGCTGACACGCTGGCGCCGGAAATTCGTCCCGGACAGTCGATCGCGCTGCTGCAAGAGCTGCACATCCTCACGCGCGACGGCAAGCTCAATCAGGACAGCCGGCGCAAGCTCAAGCAGGTCTATCACCTGTACCAGTTCATCGAACCGCTGCTCAAGGAAATCTTGCAAGACCACGCGGCCATTTCGCTGGTCGACCACGGGGCGGGCAAGTCCTACCTCGGCTTCATTTTGTACGACCTGTTCTTCAAGGGATTGAACGATGGCTCGCGCATCTACGGCATCGAAACGCGCGAAGAGCTGGTGCAAAAGTCGACCGAGCTGGCGCACAAGCTGGACTTTCCCGGCATGTCGTTTTTGAACCTGTCCGTGGCCGAGTCGACCAGGTCCGACAAGCTGCCCGCCCACATCGACATCGTCACCGCGCTTCACGCCTGCAATACGGCGACCGATGACGCGATCGACTTCGCGCTGAAAAAGCACGCCAAATACATGGTGCTGGTGCCGTGCTGCCAGGCCGAAGTGGCCGCTGTCCTCAAGAGGAACAAGGGCCGTGACATGGGCCGCGGCGCGCTGACCGAAATGTGGCGCCACCCGCTGCACACACGCGAATTTGGCAGCCAGGTGACCAACGTGCTGCGCTGCCTGCAGCTCGAGGCGCACGGCTACCAGGTCAGCGTGACCGAACTGGTGGGCTGGGAGCATTCGATGAAAAATGAATTGATTATCGCCAGCTACAAGAACCTGCCGCGCAAGCGCCCGTCCGAGCGCTTGCAGGAAGTGCTCGTCACGCTCGGCCTTGAAGAAATGGGCCAGCGCTTCTACACCGAACAACTTGCCGAAGCCGAAACCACATGAACCAAGCTCCCTGGATCGACCTGCGCAGCGACACCGTTACCCAACCCGGCGCCGAAATGCGCGCCGCGATGGAGCACGCCTCGGTCGGCGACGACGTGTACGGCGACGACCCGACCGTCAACCGCCTGCAGGACGTGACGGCCGAGATGTTCGGCTACGAGGCCGCGCTGTTTGCGCCATCGGGCACCCAGAGCAACCTGATTGCGCTGCTGGTGCATTGCGCGCGTGGCGACGAATACCTGGTTGGCCAGGAAGCGCACACCTATAAATACGAAGGCGGCGGCGCGGCGGTACTGGGCAGCATCCAGCCGCAGCCGATCGCCAACCAGGCCGACGGCAGCATCGCGCTTGCCGACATCGCCGCCTACATCAAGCCGGACGACATGCACTTTGCGCGCACCCGTTTGCTGGCGCTGGAAAACACCATCGGCGGGCGGGTGCTGGGCAGCGCGTACATGGCGGCGGCCACGTCGCTCGCGCGAGCGCGCGGCCTGGCCACGCACCTGGACGGCGCGCGCATCTGCAACGCCGCCGTCAAGCAGGGCATCAGCCTGCGCGAGGCGACGGCCGGTTTCGATACCGTCTCGGTGTGTCTGTCCAAAGGCCTTGGCGCGCCGGTGGGTTCGGTGCTGTGCGGGCCCAAGGCCTTGATCGAACAGGGCAAGCGCTGGCGCAAGATGCTGGGCGGGGGCATGCGCCAGGCCGGCATTGTGGCCGCTGCCGGCCTGTACGCGCTGGAGCACAATATCGCGCGCCTGGCCGATGACCATGCGAATGCGGCCAGGCTGTCGGCCGGCCTGGCGCAGATTGCCCAGCTCAAGGTAGCGACGCCGCAGACGAATATTTTTTACATTGAAGTGCCGCCGGCGGCCGTCGATGCGCTGCGCGCGGCGCTGCTGCGCGAACGCATCCGCGCCACCGTCGGCCAGTATACCCGCCTGGTCACGCACATCAACGTGTCCGCCGCCGACGTCGAACGCATCCTCGACGTCTTCACCGATTTTTTTAAAGACTGGCAGCACGCCTCATGAACGACGATTCCTCGATCCGCCTCGCCAAGCGCGTGGCCGAAATGATGCCATGCTCGCGCGCGGAAGCCGAACAGTATATTGCCGGCGGCTGGATCAGCGTCGACGGCGCGCTGGTCGAAGAGCCGGGTGCGCGCGTGCTCGACGAGCAGGAAGTGATGATCGACCCGGATGCGACGCTTGGCGAAATCGTTCCGGTGACGATCCTGCTGCATAAGAGCGCCGGCTACAACGCGGGCGTGGGCGTTGAGGGTGAGGCGGCCACTATGCTGCTGAGCGCCGAGACGCTGCAGGAAGCCACCCACGGCAAGCAGCGCTTCTTGCGGCGCCACCTGTCGAAGCTGACGCTATGTTCGCCGCTCGACACCAAGGCTGCCGGCCTGGTCGTGTACACGCAAGATTTTCGCGTTGCGCGCAAACTGGTGGACGAAGGGATGCGGGTCGAGCAGGAATTCATCGTTGAAGTGAGCGGTGATATCCGCGAAGGGGGGCTGGCGCTGCTCAATCACGGGCTGACCTTCAACGGCAAGGAAATCGCGCCAATGAAAGTGAGCTGGCAGAACGAAACGCGCTTGCGCTTTGCGCTCAAGGGCGTCAAGCCGGGGCAGATCCTGCATATGTGCCGCATGGTGAACCTGACGATCGTGAGCATGAAGCGCATCCGTATCGGCCGCGTGCCGATGGCAAGCCTGCCGGCGGGGCAGTGGCGCTATTTGCATGAGTACGAAAAATTCTGAGGCGATGCTGAGGTGATGCCGATGCGGCGCTATTTCCTTCGCTTCGTATTCGTACTGAACGTGCGCGAATAAAAGCCCGGCTCTTTCTTCGCCACCCAGGCGATGAAAGTCGCTATTTCAGGATGGCGCTTGAGCGCTTCCCATGTGTGAAACGATTTATACAGTTCTTTTTCGGTAAATACCGAATGAATCTTGCGGTGGCATACCTTGTGGATCGCGAACTGCTGCGTGCCCTTGAACGTCTTGGGCACGAGGTGGTGCCGGTCCACATTGGCCGTCCCTAGCACTCTGCCGCACAGCGGGCAATGTTCCTCTGTCACGCCATCCCCAAGCCAATCCAACGCCATTAATTCGCAGACGCTATTACAATGCGCCTGCTTTCCCATTATAGATAAAGGCTTCACCATGAAATTTCAATGCATTTTCGTCGCTGCAGCCGTCCTGTGCGCCCCGGCATTTGCCGACGACCTGGACAACGTCCGCAGTCTGACGCAGGCCGAGTTCGCGCAATTGTCCAAGGACTTCACGGCTGCCGGCAGCTACAAGAGCGTGTCGCCCGCCGAGCCGCTTGGCATCACAGGGTTCGATATTGGCATGGAAGTGTCGTCGACCAAGATGGAACATGGCGACATCTGGAAAAAAGCGGGCGCAGACAGCACCACCTTGTACATCCCCAAACTGCACATTCATAAAGGACTGCCATTTGGCATCGACGTTGGCGCCAGCCTGAGTGCCATTCCCGGTTCTAACATCAAGCTGGGCGGCGCGGAAATCAAGTACGCCTTGTTGCAGGGCGGGGTCGCGACGCCAGCGGTAGCGGTGCGCGCTGCGGTGACGCGCCTGTTCGGCGTGGACCAGCTCGACATGAATACGCGCAACCTTGAGCTGCTCGTCTCCAAAGGCTTCCTGAACATCACCCCGTACGCCGGCGTGGGCAAGGTCTGGGGCACGCTGACGCCGAACGTTGGGAGCCTGGCAAAAGAGACCCCGAGCGCCAGCAAAATTTTCGCCGGCGTCAATTTCAACCTTGGCCTGGCCAACGTGGCAACCGAGTTCGACCGCACCGGCGGCAACAAATCCATCAGCCTCAAGCTCGGTTTCCGCCTGTAAAATCTCACCGGGGTTGATTTTTGGCGGCGGAAATGGGTTTGGGGGCTTTAGTTTTTCTTTTTCTTTTTGGCTGATTTTGCGGTGTCGGCGTATGAGCCTTCCGTATCGATGTAGCATTTGAGCGAGATTTCCGGCTCGGTATGCTTGAACGATAGCTGGCCGGACTTGGCGTCGCGATAATAGAAGTTCTTGTCGACCTTGCTTAACTTCAAGTTGGCGGATTTGATGAGCTGCTGTTTGTCTACGCCGCTGAAGTAGGCGATGTAGGTGCCTTCCGATCCATCGCCGCTGAGCTCGACTTTCGAGACCGGCAAGCCAAAGACGATCACCGGCTGGTCCAGGTGGGCTATGCCGCCTGCCCACGCGCCTTTTTTGCTCATCTCTGTCACAACGTCATCGTCGCCGCTCTTGAAGGTCGTGCAGGCCAGCATTTGAGCAAGGGCGGCGCGCGTTTTGTCGCTCAAAGCGATGCCTGAGGGCTTGGACTGTGCCGGCGTCGACGCCATGCGCGGCGGCTGCGGGACGACCGCCTGTGGCGGCGGGGCCGCCGGCGTCGCCATGGCCGCCCTGTTGAGGCCGAGCGCCTGCGACATCGACACGTTGACGCGGGTGGAACCGTCGGCCTGCGCCTGCGTCGTCACGCAGCCCGCCAGCGCCCAGACTGAGAGGGCAGTAGCCACCACCGTGGCGATGGCGCGTTTTTTCCGAGCTGTCACAGATATGTTCATTAGATAACCTTTGTTATTTGGCAAAAGTGATGATAATGGCATACATGGGGCGCGATGTCACGGGGACGTGGAGAGCGATTTAGCTTGCGTAACGTAGTTGCCGGGAAACGCCTCGATGTACCAGCGCTAATAATGCTTGATCGAGAGTAACTGAGCCGTTAAGCTGGATGCATAGATTAACCTTGAGGACTCTCAATGAGCACACAATGCGACGGCTGCTCTTCCTGCGAACCGCTTCTGCGGCAATTAGCGCACAAGAATAGCGAAATCGAGCGATTGCATTCCCTCGCCAGGCATGACCCGTTAACGGGCGTGCTCAACCGGCGCAGCATTGTCGAGCTGGTCACCGAGGAGCTGCAGCGCTCCTCGCGCACCGGCCAGCCTTTCTGTTTCGCCGTGATCGGCATCGACCATCTGAAAGATGTTAACGCCCAGATCGGCCCGGACACGGGCGACATGGTGCTGCAAACCATTGCGCGCGAGTCGTGCCTGCTGCTGCGCACGCTGGACCGGTTCGGCCGCGTCGACAGTGACGTCTTTGGCATCATTCTTCCCGCGACCTGGCTGCACCAGGGCGTGCTGGCCATGAACCGCTTGAATGCCTTCGTTGCCGGGTTCGACTGGAACACGGTCACGCCGGGTCGCACGGTCACGTTTTCAACGGGACTGACGACCAATTTTCCAGCCGAGTCGGCCGAAAACATGATCGCGCGCGCCCAGCAAGCGCTGGTGCAGGCGAAGAACGAAGGGCGCAACAAACTCGTCACGCTGGAGCAGGAATTGCCTGCAGGCTTGTTTGCGGCGATGGATGACTGAAAAAAAGCGCCCGCGGGCGCTTTTTTTGCTTACGTCGTGGTGTTGGCCGGCGCTTTGCTCGCCTTGACCGGTTTTGGCAGGCAGATCAGGCGAGTACGCGCAAGCTTGTCATGCAGAAATTGCCGATCCTTGTCCAGGAAAGCGGTTGCCGCCCAGATGCATATTCCTGCGAGCATCGACAAGCTCATGGCCGCCCACGCGCGGTCGTGGTATCCCAGCGCTTGGTAAATCAAGCCGCCCGGCAACATCCAACCCCAAGAAAAGACGTAGCGCACGGCGGCATTGCGAAACGGCACGCGCGCAGTACCAATGTGAACAACCTTGATGCGCCAGGTTTTCATGGCCAGCGTAAAGCCGCTGCCGCTCCACGAATGAATAAAGTAGGCGCCCGCGCCGAGGAAAATGACAAATTTCGGACCATGTTCAACAAAAGGTCCGGTGTACCCTTTAACCGCCATCAAAAAGACTGTCATGGCCAGCGCCAGTACGGCTACGACCAGGAAAGCTTCATAAACCAGGCAGATCAGGCGACGTTTGATGGAAGGTGTTGCGACGAGCGACGTGCTATTTTGCATTGGGAACAGGAACGGCCGGATTGCCCGGTGGTGGATTGGTAACAGGCGGGTTCGACGCGGCCGGCAGCGGCTTGACCGGTGCGCCAGGCTTCACTTGCGACTTGGGCGGCAGGTTGGTCACGTGCTTGTTGAGGGCGGCGTCGGCAGCGAGCTTGCGCTTTTCTTCTTCCGGCAATTGCTGATACTGCTCCCACTTGGCCGATTTTTGACCCTTGTCGAGTTTTTTGCTCAGCGTATAGTTCTCGCGGGCGACGCGCCGTTCGTCGGGGGTCAGCTTGGTCCAGGCGCGCATGCGTTCTTGCACGCGCATCTGCTCATCGGGCTTCATCGATGAATAGCGGTTTGCAATTTCCAGCCATTTCTGCTTGCGCAGGCCTTCCATATTGTCCCACTCGGCCTTGAGTGGATCGAGCGCGATCTGTTGCGGGCCCGACAGCGTTTTCCACAGCGGCTTGTCAGTCGTCACCGCCACCGGCGCCTTGACGGCCGGTGACTGGGCAACTGGCGGGGCAACTGCCGGCGCAGCCTGGCGCGCCGCGGCACTACTGGCAATCGACAGGGCGGCAACGGCAACGGCGATAGCGCGAAGTGGGAACGTGATTGGAGTCATCCTTATTGCGTGCGCTTTTCCAGGTAGGCATTAAAGCCGGTGTCAAGGTAGGCCGTCAGCGGCAGGTCGTCGGCCAGCAAGGCCGCGTCCAGCTCGGCCATCTCGGAAATGCGCTGCTGCTCTTCGTATTCATAAATGCCGGCCAGGCCGACCACGAGCGCGAGCAGCGGCACGATGACGGCCATGCGTCCGAGCGTGGAAAAGGAAAACAGTGAACCGATATTGCCGGCCATCTGGCGCTGCGCCAGGCGCACGGGCGCATCGGGCTTTTTGCGTGCCATGGCCGCCTTGCGCGCCGCAGCGAGCCGATCGACCGTGGAAGAGGGCAGTTGCTCAGCATGCTCGTTGAGCGCGTGGCGCACCTTGTAGGCGAAATTGAGGTCGTCGGAGTTCATAGTTTTATTCCCTTGGCTTTCAGCGATTCAGCCAGTGCGTGAGTCGCTCTCGAACAGTGCGTCTTGACGCTCCCCTCGGAACACCCCATCGCTTCGGCCGTTTCAGCCACATCCATGTCTTGCCAGTAACGCATGAGGAAGGCTTCCCGTTGACGCGCGGGGAGCTTTTGTACTTCCGCATCGATAATCGTCAGCGTTTGCATGCGTTCGACCAGATCGGCGCTCGATTCCGCAGCCGCCGACCCCTCCTGGGCCTCGAATGATTCGAGTATATCAAAGTCCTCGTCGTCGCCATCCCTTTTCCCCATTGCCCCGAACAAACTGACCCAGGTATTGCGCACTTTCTCGCGCCGGAAATAATCGAGTATGGTGTTTTGCAAAATGCGCTGGAACAGCATCGGCAATTCGGCCGCCGGCTTGTCGCCGTATTTCTCGGCAAGCTTGATCATCGCGTCCTGCACGATGTCGAGCGCGGATTCATCCTTGCGAACGGCGTACACGGCTTGCTTGAAAGCACGCCGTTCTACGTTCTCAAGGAAGTCCGAAAGTTCTTTGTCTGTGGCCATGCGGTGCGCGGTGGAGGGGTGGCTTCTCGGAAAACTGACGCATGCTAGCAAAAAATGGCAAGTTTTGCATTGAATTTAGTCTTGTTTCCTTTAAGACACGCTGTAAACGGGAGAATTCGGTCTTTTTGTCCTTGACCAAAATGGTGCAGCGCGGTAAGGTATAGAACGCTTTGCAACCCCGAAGCTGTATGGTCTAGTTGAGACCGGCACACAAGGCCATCCTCGACATGACGCGCTTTCATATGTAGGCAGTTTGCTCTAACCCGCGCCACAAGCGCGAGAGGTTCGCAGTAATCGCTACAGAAACTCATGCCAAACGAGTTGCGTTTAGCGCCGGTTTGTAATCTCCCTACGGCGAGATGAAAGATCGACGTGACCGCAGAAAGAAGGGAAGCCTGAGCACTGTATCGATACCCGACTCTCGTTAGGAAAGAGCATCCGATCACCTCCCAATGGGTTTTGAAAGGAATGTATCATGAACAACGAAGTAGCAGTTCCCATCACGGGCGCTGAGATTTTAGTACGTTGTCTGGCCGAAGAGGGCGTCAAGCACGTCTTTGGATATCCGGGCGGAGCCGTACTCTACATCTACGACGCCATCTTCAATCAAGACAAATTCCAGCACGTTTTAGTACGCCACGAGCAGGCCGCCGTGCACGCAGCCGACGCCTATTCGCGCAGCTCGAACACCGTGGGCGTGGCCCTCGTGACGTCAGGTCCCGGCGTGACCAATGCCGTCACTGGCTTGTCGACCGCGTACATGGATTCGATCCCGATGGTCGTGATCTCCGGGCAAGTGCCGAGCCACGCGATTGGCCAGGATGCGTTCCAGGAATGCGACACCGTCGGCATCACCCGCCCTTGCGTCAAGCATAACTTTCTCGTCAAGGACGTGAAAGACCTCGCCTCGACGATCAAGAAAGCATTCTTTATTGCCAGGACCGGCCGTCCGGGTCCCGTCCTGGTCGATATTCCCAAAGACATCAGCATGCACAAGTGCGTCTACGACTATCCGAAGGAAGTCGAGATGCGTTCGTACAAGCCGGTCGACAAGGGCCACGCGGGCCAGATCCGCAAGGCCGTGCAATTGCTGCTGCAAGCCGAACGCCCGATGATTTACACCGGCGGCGGCGTGATCCTGGCCAATGCCTCGCCCGAACTGAACCGGCTGGTCGACAAGCTCGGCTTTCCGGTCACCAATACGCTGATGGGCCTGGGCGCTTACCGCGCCTCGAGCGACAACTTCGTCGGCATGCCAGGCATGCACGGCACCTATGAAGCGAACATGGCGATGCAGCATTGCGACGTCCTGATCGCCATTGGCGCGCGCTTTGATGACCGCGTGATCGGCAACCCGAAGCACTTTGCCTCCAATCCGCGCAAGATCATTCACGTCGACATCGACCCCTCGTCGATTTCCAAGCGCGTCAAGGTCGACATTCCCATCGTGGGCAACGTCAAGGACGTGCTGATCGAAATGCTGTCGCAGCTGGAAGCGGCCGAAGCCAAACCCAATCCAGCCGGCATCAAGGACTGGTGGAAGCAGATCAATGAATGGCGCGGGCGCAAGTGCCTGGCCTACGCTGACTCGAGCCTGGTCATCAAGCCGCAGTCCGTGGTCGAAAAAGTGTGGGACATCACCAAGGGCGACGCCTTCATCACGTCCGACGTGGGCCAGCACCAGATGTGGGCGGCCCAGTACTACCGCTTCGACAAGCCGCGCCGCTGGATCAATTCGGGCGGCCTGGGCACCATGGGCGTGGGCTTGCCGTACGCCATGGGCGTGCAGATGGCCAACCCCGGCGCGACCGTTGCCTGCATCACCGGCGAAGGTTCGATCCAGATGTGCATCCAGGAACTTGCCACTTGCAAGCAGTATCACTTGACGCCGAAAATCATTTTGCTCAATAACCGTTTCCTCGGCATGGTTCGCCAGTGGCAACAGATCGATTACGGTTCGCGCTATTCCGAGTCCTACATGGATTCGCTGCCCGACTTTTCGATGCTGGCCGAGTCTTATGGGCACGTCGGCATGAAGATCGAAAAGCCAAGCGACGTCGACGGCGCGCTGCAGGAAGCGTTCGCCATGAAGGACCGGCTGGTGTTCATGAACTTCATTACCGACCAATCTGAAAACGTCTGGCCGATGGTCAAGGCGGGCAAAGGTCTGTCCGAAATGCTGCTCGGATCGGAGGACCTGTAATGCGCCATATTATTTCTGTCTTGCTTGAAAACGAAGCCGGTGCGCTCTCGCGCGTGGTGGGCCTGTTCTCGGCGCGCGGCTACAACATTGAAACCTTGACTGTTGCTCCGACCGAAGACGCCACCTTGTCGCGAATGACGATCGTCACCAGCGGTTCGGACGACATCATCGAGCAGATCACCAAACACCTGAACCGCCTGATCGAGGTGGTAAAAGTGGTTGACCTGACCGAAGGTGCACACATCGAGCGCGAGCTCATGCTGATCAAAGTGCGCGCGGTGGGCAAGGAACGCGAAGAGATGAAGCGCACTGCGGATATCTTCCGCGGACGCATCATCGATGTCACGGAAAAGACGTACACGATCGAGCTGACCGGCAACAAGGGCAAGCTCGACGCGTTCATCGATTCCATCGACCGCGCCTCCATTCTCGAAACGGTACGTACCGGCGGATCCGGCATTGGCCGCGGCGAACGCATTCTCAAAGTTTGATCGTGCTGTCGGCACCACGCCGCAGCACAACCATTACACTAAAAATATAGGAAATATCATGAACGTTTTTTACGACAAAGACTGCGACCTCTCCCTCGTTAAAGGCAAGAACGTTGCCATCATCGGCTACGGCTCCCAGGGCCATGCCCACGCGCAAAACCTGAACGATTCGGGCGTCAACGTCACCGTCGGCCTGCGCAAGGGTGGCGCATCGTGGAACAAGGTTGAGCAAGCCGGTCTGAAAGTGGCGGAAGTCGACGAAGCAATCAAGGCTGCCGACATCATCATGATCTTGCTGCCGGACGAGAACATCGCCCAGGTCTACAACGAAAACGTGGCGCCGCACGCCAAGCAGGGCGCCGTATTGGCCTTTGCGCACGGCTTTAACGTGCATTACGGCCAAGTCGTGCCACGCGCCGACCTCGACGTCATCATGATCGCGCCAAAAGCACCGGGCCACACCGTGCGCGGCACCTACGCGGCAGGCGGCGGCGTGCCGCACCTGATCGCTGTCTACCAGGACAAGTCCGGCTCGGCGCGCGATATCGCCATGTCGTACGCCATGGCCAACGGTGGCGGCCGTGCCGGCATCATTGAAACCAACTTCCGCGAAGAAACCGAAACCGATCTGTTCGGCGAGCAAGCCGTCCTGTGCGGTGGCGCGGTCGAGCTGATCAAAGCCGGTTTCGAAACACTGACCGAAGCTGGCTACGCGCCGGAAATGGCGTATTTCGAGTGCCTGCACGAACTCAAGCTGATCGTCGACCTGATCTATGAAGGCGGCATTGCCAACATGAACTACTCGATCTCGAACAACGCGGAATACGGCGAATACGTGACCGGTCCTAAAGTGGTGACGTCGGCCACCAAGGAAGCCATGCGCCAGTGCCTGAAAGATATCCAGACCGGCGAATACGCCAAGAGCTTCATCCTGGAAAACAAGGCCGGCGCACCGACCTTGATCTCGCGCCGCCGTTTGACCGCCGAGCATCCAATCGAAGAAGTCGGCGCGAAACTGCGCGCGATGATGCCGTGGATCGCGAAGAACAAGCTGGTTGACCAGTCGAAAAACTAAGTAGTCCCTACATCGTGCTCGCGCACGCCGATGTCGCAAAAGCGGCGACGGTACAGTAGAGTTACATCGTCCTCGCGAACGCGGGGATCCATAGAACGGTTGCTATGAGCCGATGTTCCATGGGTCCCCGCGTGCGCGAGGACGATGTAGGTAAATGTAGCAATTCTGTAACGCGCGCTACAGTTGCAACAAGTAATATCAAATCCACCAGCGACATCCATTTCCGGGTATCTTTCCTGATATTCAACTCGGAGAACACCCAATGTCACCCAAAAAAATCGCCCTGCTGGCCGCCAGCCTGGCTCTCGCAGCACACGTTCAAGCCCAAACCGTGCCCACCACCGGCACCCTCGTCATTGTCCCCGCCACCGGCGAAGTTACCCACGCCAACGACGAAGCGACAGCGAGCTTCATGGTCGAAGAGCAAGACAAGGACAAGGCCGCCGCCGCCTCGCGCGTCAACCAGAAAATGAAGGAGGGTACCGAACTCGTCCGCAAGGAAGACCCGCAAGCCGTCCTCAAGACCATGGGTTACTACACTTACCCCGTCTACCCCGAAGACCGTCCGGTTCCCGTCGACGGCGTGGCTGTCAAAAAACCGCGCCTGCCCACCAGCTGGCGCGTTGGCCAATATCTGGAAGTAAAAACGAGCAACATCGCCGGCCTGCCGAAAATGACGTCCTCCGTCCAGAAAACACTGGCCCTGAACGGCATCGGCTTTGGCCTGTCCCCGGCCACCACCAAAAAGCTCGATGACCAGCGCATCAAGGTCACGTACCAGAACTTGAATGAACGCATTGCCTCGATCGCTGCCGCCATGGGCCGCAAGGTCAGCGACGCCGTGGTCGAGACGATCGACTTTGAAGGCTCTGGCAACTACACCGGCGACGCCCAGGCGGGCAGCGCAGCGGCACCAAGACTGATGCGCTCGCAGGCGATGAATGAGCAGCAAGTGGCCGAGCCAAGCTTCGAGCCGGGCGACACCACGCTGCAAATGCGCCTGGTGGGCAAGGTAAAGTTCAAATAGCAACCATCACGGGGGAGGGGCACGTTCAAGCAAGCATACCGATTCGCTAAGTAGCCGGTCCGCCCACTATAATAAGTGGGCTCGCCCGCTCGCCCTGTCCGGGCGCGACCGCGCGATGCCCCCAACACTTGAAACGGACACTTATGGCCTCCTTCCCCCGCCGCAGAAAGAGCGGCAACCAGCCGAAAGCGAAAACCGGGAACATCTCGCGTTTCACCCGCTTTAAAAGCATTGGCCGGCGCAAGATCGACGCCGACGGCAATCCCGTGCGCGCGCGCGGCATTTACCTGCTGCCCAACGCGTTCACCACGGCGGCGCTGTTCTGCGGCTTTTACGCCATCGTTCAGGCCATGAATTTGCGCTTCGAACTGGCCGCCTGGGCCATCTTCGTGGCCATGGTGCTTGATGGGCTCGATGGCCGCGTCGCGCGCCTGACCAATACCCAGTCCGAATTTGGCGCCCAGTACGACAGCCTGTCCGACATGGTCAGCTTTGGCGCTGCACCGGCGCTGGTGATCTACGAATGGTCGCTGCGCACGCTGCCGGGCAAATGGGGCTGGATCGCCGCCTTTGTTTACTGCTCGTGCGCCGCGCTGCGCCTGGCGCGCTTCAACACCAATATTGAAGTCGTCGACAAGCGCTTCTTTCAGGGTTTGCCCAGCCCGGCCGCCGCGGCCATGGTGGCCGGCTTCATCCTGATCGTCACCGACCTTGGCTACAGCCCGATCCTGCTGCGCTGGTTCGCCTTTGGCATCACGCTGTTCGCGGGCCTGTCGATGGTGACCAATGTGCCGTTCTACAGCTTCAAGGAGGTCAACCTGCGCAAATCGGTGCCGTTCATCGTCGTGTTTCTGATCGTCCTGGGCCTGGCGCTGGTGTCGATCGACCCGCCCAAGGTGTTGACCGCCATTTTTGTTTTATATGGTTTGTCCGGTTACGGCGTGTTCCTGTGGCGCCTTGCAAAAGGCAAGCCGGTGAGCATCGTGCAAACCGACGACGATCTACTCGACCCGAGCGAGCGCCGCTGACCGACGCCGGGTCGGCGTGGCGGTGCCTGCATTTCACTTCTTGACAACTGGAGAAGCCATGATTGACCCGAACCGCCTGATCATTTTCGACACCACCCTGCGCGACGGCGAGCAGTCGCCCGGCGCCTCCATGACCAGGGATGAAAAAGTGCGCATCGCGCGCCAGCTCGAGCGCATGCGCGTGGACGTCATCGAGGCGGGCTTCGCGGCCGCTTCGCCGGGCGACTTCGAGGCGATCCGCGCGATCGCCGCCGTCATCAAAGATTCCACCGTCTGCTCGCTCTCGCGTGCCAACGAGCGCGACATCGCGCGCGCTGCCGAGGCGCTGCAGATGGCCGCGCGCAAGCGCATCCACACCTTCATCGCCACTTCGCCCCTGCACATGAAAATGAAGCTGCGCATGGAGCCTGAACAGGTTTATGAGCAGGCGCTTGCGGCCATCCGCTGCGCGCGCCAGTACACCGACGACATCGAATTTTCACCCGAAGACGGCAGCCGCTCCGACCAAGACTTCCTGTGCCGCGTGCTCGAAGGCGTGATCGCCGAAGGCGCCACCACTATCAACTTTCCCGACACCGTCGGCTACGCGGTGCCCGAGGTTTTCGGCGCCACCATCAAGCGCCTGCGCGAACGCATTCCCAATTCGGACAAGGCGGTCTGGTCGGTCCACTGCCACAACGACCTGGGACTGGCCGTGGCCAACTCGCTGGCCGGCGTGATGATCGGCGGTGCGCGCCAGATCGAGTGCACCATCAATGGCCTGGGCGAGCGCGCCGGCAACACCGCGCTCGAGGAAGTTGTCATGGCGCTGCGCACCCGCAGCGACTACTTCGGCCTGCAGCTGGGCATCGACACCACGCAGATCGTGGCGGCCTCGAAAATGGTCTCGCAGATCACCGGTTTTGCCGTGCAGCCGAACAAGGCGGTGGTAGGCGCCAACGCCTTTGCGCATGCCTCGGGCATTCACCAGGACGGCATCCTCAAGGCGCGCGAAACTTACGAGATCATGCGCGCCGAAGATGTGGGCTGGGCCGCCAACAAGATCGTGCTCGGCAAGCTGTCCGGCCGCAATGCCTTCAAGGCGCGCCTGGAGGAACTGGGCATTGCGCTGGCGTCCGAAGGGGAAGTGAACGCCGCCTTTGCCCGCTTCAAGGAGCTGGCCGACCGCAAGAGCGAGATTTTCGACGAGGACATCTCGGCCCTGGTGTCCGAGGAAGACCACGCGCACGAGGGCGAGTATTACCGCTTTGTGTCGATGTCGCAGCGCTCCGAAACCGGCGAGACGCCCAGCGCCAAAGTGGTGTTCGCCATCGACGACAAGGAATTTACCTGCGAAGGCGAGGGTGATGGCCCAGTCGACGCCACCGTCAACGCCATTGAAAAGGAAGCGGCCAGCGGCGCCGAGCTGGTGCTGTTTTCGATCAACGCCATCAGCAACGGCACTCAGTCGCAGGGCGAAGTGACGATGCGCTTGTCGCGTTCCGGGCGCATCGTCAACGGCGTGGGCTCGGACCCGGACATCATCGTGGCCTCGGCCAAGGCGTACCTGTCGGGGCTGAACAAGTTGCACTCGAAGGTCGAGCGCGTCAATCCGCAGCATTAGGACCTCTTGGCCGCGCTCAATCATGCGTACAGCTATAGCGCGCCTTCGCAGCTAAGCGACGACGGCCGGCCGCAACTGCAGCTGGCCACGTCCAGCGCCGCTGGCCTGCATCCGCATTTTTTTGAAGGCCAGTTGACGTCGCCGCGCCTCTCGGCGGAACTGCTAAGCGCAGTGCACCTGATCGTCGGGTCGCGCTTTTTTGTGCCCGCCAATACGCTGGCGCGTCTGCTTGCCCTGGCCGATCCGGTGGTTACCGCCGGCGGGGGCGTGCTGCGCTTCGAAGGCTTTTCCGGCTGCTGCAGCGCGTATATTCGGGTTGACATGCTGCCCGGCGCGTATGACGGCGACGTCGTCGCCAAAGGCACCACCAACGTCGACTTCAACGCCCCGATGCGCGCGGCGCTGGCCCGGGTGCGCGATGCCGACGGGCTGGCCCTGTCGGTGGGCCGCGACGCGCTGCGCCTGCGTTCGGGCGAGAGCGATATGGTGGAGAAGAAAGTCGCCTTGCCGCTGCGCTGGATACGTGGAATGCTCGAGGTGCAGTCCTACCAGGCGTCGATGCGCAAGCGGATCGACGCGGGCGGTATTGAAGCGCTGCGCTTTTTTCGCACATTACCCAAGGCGTCCACCAGCAAAACACCGCTCTGGGTCCTGGCCGGGCCGGGCGGCCTGCGCACCACGGCGCGGCCCGATGCAAATGGCGTACGCGTGGCCGATACGTCGCGCCTGCGCGTGCTTGAACTGCTGCTGCCGAAAGCGAAAAGCTTGACCGTGTATGCCGACGATGCCCAGCAGGCCAGCGCCTGGGTGCTGGACTTTGGCCACATGCGCCTGTCGCTGGTGCTCTCGGCCGAAACCTGGCGCGGCTTTTCCGGCGAAGGCCAGGCGCTGCGCGCGCTGATGAGCGCGGGTAATGATGGCGCCGTTGCCAGCGTCCGCGCGCAGCTGCAGTGGCAGGCCAGCCTGGACGCGCAAGAGCTGGCGCGCACGTTGTCGCTCGAGAAAACGCAGGTGGAAGACGCGCTGCGCGTGCTGGGCGTCTCTGGCCTTGCCGGATTCGACGTCACGCAAGGCCAGTACTTTCATCGGGTGCTGCCGTTCGACCTCTCGCTGATCGAGGACATGCATCCCCGCATGGCGCTCGCCCGCGTCCTGCTTGCCGAAGGCGCCGTCAGCGTGGAGCGCGCCGCCCCGTTTAAAGCGTCGGTGCGCAGCGGCGGTGTGCTGCACCGGGTGCGCGAAGTGGAGGGCGAACTGGCTTGCACCTGTCCATGGTTTGGAAAATACCAGGGCGCGCGCGGGCCTTGCAAGCATGTACTGGCGGCAGAAGCGCTGCGCTCCGAACTACCCTCAGGCCGCCCCAAGGGAACCACATGAAGAACGAGAGCGTTTTCCAGGCCCACTGCGTGCTCGAAGCGTCCATCCGCAGCGGCGACTTCGACGCCGTCATTGCGGCATTGCGGCAGATGACGGCTCAGGACCGCGAGGCGCACGCCGCAACGCTCAAGCATCTGGAAAGCCGTCTGCAGGCTGGCCGTTGGGAGCGGGACGGCAAGGCAGCATCCTGGTGGGGCACGCAAGTAAGCCAGGAACATTTGTCGGCTGCCGGCGCCGCACTGTTTTTTTGCGGCGGCAGCCTTGAACGGAGCGAACACTGGCAATACCAGGATACGCTATATCCGCACCTTGACCTGCTCGAAGCGGCGGCCTTGCGCGGCCTCGCCACGGAGCTGGTGAGCAGCCGCCCTGTGTACTTTACCGTCGCCCAGCGTTTGGTGTGCGACGGCTTGTCCGACCGGCCTGGCAACGACGCCTACATCCTTGGCTTGATGGCACTTCCACAGCTCAAGAAGGGCGCACCGTCGATCTTCGCGGCGATCGACGCCGACCCCGCACTGCTGGACGGCCACTTGCTGCGCCTCTTCGACGTAGAAGGCACCAGCGACTTGAATATGTCTGGTGTGGAGAAATATTCGTTTGGCAATAGCTGGACGTTCGCATTGCTGCAGCTGGCAAAGGAGGGCAGGCTCGACCGGACCGAGCTGCTTGATCGCTGCATCGGTACGCTCGAGAAAGACTGGCCACAATTTCGCAGCGGCTGGTTCTCGCGCTTTCACGAACAGTTGGCGCCGACGCTCGATCAAATGACCGGCTTGTCCGCGCGCTATCTGGCCCTGTGCCACAGCCGCATTCCCCCCACCGTCGCCCTGGCGCTCAATGCAGTGGGCGCGCTGGTCAAGGCAGGGCGCGTCGGGTGCGACGATGTGCTCGACGCCCTGGTTCCCGTCATGTCGTCGGCCGTCAAAGGACAGGTCGATGCGGCACTCAAGCTGCTCGACGCGGTGGTCAAGAATGATCCTGCGACCGCACACCGCGCCGCTGCGCTGGCCCAGCGCGCGCTCGCGCACGAGGCGGGCGAGGTGCACAAAAAGGTGATCGCTCGCATCGCGGCATGGGGGTGCGACGAGGCGACGCCCTCCGACCTGGCAGCCATGCTGCCGCATGTTTCGGCACTGCACCGCCCTGCGCTGGCCATGCTGGTCGGTGTGGCAGCTCCAGCAAGCTACCAGCTGCCCAGCGTCGATACGCACCTGCCCATCGGCGTGCTGGCGCCGCTGGATCCATCGCGCAAGCTTGTCCCGCTCAACGCTATAGACGAACTGGTGCAAACCATCGCCTATGTTTTCGAAAACGAAGCGGCCATCGACGACTTCGAGCGCGCGCTGGAAGCTCTGGCGCGCCTGGCGCCTGCGCTCAAGAGCGCGCAAGAGCGATTCCTGCCCGTGTTAAAGCGCGGGTTGAAGATGCTCGCTGCAGACCGTGACGTGGCCGGCGCACTGGCGCGCATGCTGGGGGCCGTGTTTGACGCAACGCTCTCTTTTGCCGCGCTCGACACGCGCTCCTCGAACGGCGACCTGAAGCGCCGCATGGCGGACCTGACCGTGTTCGTCACCCGGCACGGCGGACTGGCTCCCTTGTCGAGCGCGACGCACCAGCGCGGCTTCATCGATCCGCTGGTGCTGTGCGAGCGTATCGAAGCCCACGCGCGGGCGGGCGCCGTGTCAATCCTCGACGAACAGGTGCGCGCACTGCTGCGCTTGCCCGCGGGGCAAGGAGCGCAGGCGCTCCCGCGTTTGCAGGCGCTTGCGCAAACGCCGTTCGTGCAGGCGTGCCGCTATGCATTGGGAGATGATGTGGACATGGGCGACGAGCCGGCGCTGTTTCAGGCCGCCGCCCGGATTCGCCAGCCGGACCAGGATGATGCGCGCGTGCTGCTCGCCTTTGGCGACTTGGGGCCGGACGGCGCCATCGCCGCCCGCTATGCCTGGTCGGTCGCTGCGTGGGCCGGGCCCCCGCCGGTCCCGTACATCGTCCTTGACGTGCAGCCGGCAGCGAGCAACCCGGACCCCAGCCTGATCGCGATTCGCCGCCATGGCATTGGCGACTGCCGCTATTTCAGCTGGGGCGAGAGCAACCTGCTGTATGCCGCTTCGGTGCTGCCTTCCAGCCTGGAAGCTTTTTTCGCCGACGGCGCGTACCGGATCGGCCGCAACATCGACTGGTTGGAGGCGCGCTGGCACGACAAGGCTTACCTCACGCCGCTGATGGATCCCACGGTTCCCGTTACGCCAAGCGCCGTCAAGATGATCGCGCTGGCGCTTGGGGCAAAAGAGGCGGGGCAGCTTGCAGTGGCAGTCGACGCCTTCGTGGCCGTGCTGCTCGAGGAGCGCGCCGATGCGACGCAGATCGCGCAGGAGATGCGCTGGACCTTGCTGTCCTTGATCGGGAAAAGCGCGCGTTATGCCAAGAGCCTTGCCAGCGCCGCGCGCGCGCATCCCTCGATGCCGCAGCGTGTCATTGGCATGCTGTGCGTGGTGCTGGACATGGGCGACGTTACGCCCCCGAAGGACACGGGTGCTTTGCTGGAACTGCTGCTTGAGTTATCCGTGAGCAGTGCCCTTGAACTGCCGGCGGGCGCGCGTTCCCGGATTGCGCTGTTGAAACTGACGGGCAAGGGCAAGGCGGCGCAGAAGGAACTGCTGGCGCGCTTTCCGTGATCAGGCGCGAATGTTGATCAGCATGCCGATGCGATCATCGGCTGCCTGCACGACCTTGGCCGACAGCTTGAAGCCCACTTCGTACATCATTGAACTGGTCAGCGACGCGGCAATATCGGTGCCGCCTTCGGCGGCCGCCATGCCGCGTCCTTCGGCTGACAGCGTCACGCCGCCGTTCGGACCCGATTCCTTGAATGCTGCCTGCTGGGGCTGGAAGTTGGCCGTATTCATGTTGGCGACGTTGCGCGCTTCCACATCCAGCGCCTGCTGGTTGGCAATCATGCCGGATAAGCCGGCGCCCAGTGCGGAGATACTCATGATGTTATTTCCATAAAGCAATACAAACAGTGTACACCGATCCCCTGTGCACGGCGCGCGATTCGCGGCAAGGCTGAAGGAAAAGCGTGATTGTGTCGTTTCCGGCACTGCCTGGCGGCGCTCCTACCACTGCTGCGCCTTGGCCGGCTCCTCGTGCTCCGGGCAGATCGTCATCTTCGGCGCGCTGTTGCGGGTGGCCTGATCCCTGCCGTCGGGCGAATGCGCCGATTCATACGTCATGCAATAGGTGCCGTACGCCGTAACGACGCGGTAGCGCTTGCGCCCATATTGACCCGGGTCGATCAGCTCCTTGACCTTGGCCTGCTCATACCACCTGGGCGGCGCCAGTTCGTTTGCCAGCGCAATGCCTTTTTCGAGCCGTGATTGCGCCGTGTCGACCGGCTTCTTGATGTGCTGCTCCGGAAACTCCTTCTTGATTTCCCGGTCGATCTTGCCGATATCGCGGCGCGCCTGCTGCATCATCTCGTACGCGCTTTTTCCGGACGGCGCCTGCACCGTGGCCGGGCCAGGCGCCGCCTCCTGTGAAGCCGGCGCCGGCTTCGCCAGGACTGGCGTCACAAGCGTCAGCTGCGGCGCTACAGTCTTTTTGTGCACCACGGGTGCGACCCTGGCAACGGGCGGCATGACGGCCACGGCAGCGCCCGGCCGCACATCGATCCACTGAATCGTCGCGGCCGGTGCCCCGTCGGCGTCGACCCTGACCTGGCTTGTCAACAGCCAGCACAGCGCCAGTGCAATATGCACCGCAATGGTCGCCGCCACCCCGATGAGGCGATGGCCGGACGCGACGTGGACGGGCGATTTGCGCATCGCCGGGAGTATAAAGTGGGTGTTGTGCGGGCAGGCCCGGCAATAAAAAGGAGCGCCGGGCGGCACCTTGGGGGCCGCGTGGCGCTCCTTCGTGCCCGGCGCTATGGTTTAGCTGGACTTGGCCTTGTCCGCGCAGGCTGAATGCATCATCAGACGGGCCGCTTCGTCATTGCCGCGAAACAGCGACAAGCCGAAACCGAATTTTGTCATTCCGCTCGGGAAAAAGCGGCCTTCGCCCGGCCGGTCCGGAACCGTCCGGCTGCCCGCGCCGAATTTGCCGTAGCGGCGGGTGAGCAGCTTGGTGACCGCGGCGCGCTCGTCATTCGACACGGCCGACGGGAATTCGCGCGTGATCGTCGTCACCGTCCACGCTTGCCGAGTCGGGTCGGTCAGGTTCGGCGTGAGGCTGATGCCCACCCGCGTCGGGGTGTCGCCGTTGGCGTTGTAAAAGCCGGTCAGTTCATTGGTCTGGCAAGCGGCCGTAACGCGCCCGAGCGCAGGCAGCGCCGACGCATCGAAAATGCGGTCGTGCAGGAAAGGCGCGGCGTCGCCCGCCGCCGGATACGTCATCGACAGCACGCGCAAGTCATCTTCAGTCAGTTTTTTATCGGACGTTAGCTGCACCTTGTTGTTGACCTTGTACGAGCCCTGGGCCGGCGTCCATTGGATCTTGGACAGCTCCGCGATGCCGTCGCCGACGCACAGCTCGGCGACACAGGGCAATCCATTTTTTTCCAGGGCCTGGCCCATGCTGATTGCATGAACACCAACGAGGGTTAACGCAACAGCAATGACTTTAAATGACATGGTGACTTTCCGGGTTCGTTGAGATGGGCGCTACGTTTTTTGCGGTGTCGTTGCCGCGCACGCCACTTGATTTAACGTGAAGATTTCGGGCGTGTCAATATAACCAGCGAGCGGGTGCTCGGAAACTGTTGGTTATTGCGCAGAAGATTATCAATCGCGAAATAGTCGTTTTTCTTCGTACATCGGGTCTGGTCCGTTTTGCATCATGCGTACGATGCCGCCGCGGTCGAAGTGCACGTGCATCATCGAATTCCACACGCCGCTTTCCTTGTAACGGTAAGACCACACTTCCAGGTCGGGCAGCGCCAGGTAAGAGCGTTCCGCCGGACGGCCCAGCGTGTGCAGCACGTCCGCCTTGGTGGCGACGCCGATTTTGATCGTGGCAAATATTTCGCCAGTGAGAACCTGCTCGAAACTGGCCAGGCGGCCGTCCGGCCCCATGCGCGCCATCCAGGTCGCCTGGCCAAAGGGACCGGTCGCGTATTCGAGTACTTGTCCGGATGGGGCAGGGTAGCGCGCCGTCGGCTGGCCGAACTTGGCAGTGACGACGGCCAGGCTGTCGCCAATGGCCGGCGGGGTGCGCAGCATGCCGGCGCAGCCGGCCAGCGTACAGGCCGCTGCCAGCAAGGTCAATTTGGCTACCATGTGCATAAAGACCACCTCGCGTACGGCGAAAAGCCGCTAAAACACCATTCTGCACCAGTCAAATGCAGCGCGCACTGGCGACACGGAGGGTTTTCGCTTATACTTGCCGGTCTGGCCGTTTTGGCCGGTTCATCAATCGAAGTTCACGGTGCGCTGGGTTGCGACTCTTGCACCGCATGTGAAAGGTAAATCATGACCGTAGAAAACATCAACAAAGCAGCGATTATCGCTGACAACGCCCGTGCGCAAAACGACACCGGCTCCCCTGAAGTTCAGGTCGCACTGCTGACCGCGCGCATCAACGAACTGAACGGCCACTTCAAAGCTCACGCTAAAGATCACCACTCCCGCCGTGGTCTGATCATGATGGTCAACCGTCGTAAGAGCCTGCTGTCCTACCTGAAAAGCAAGGACGCTGCCCGTTACCGCGATCTGATCGCCAAACTGGGTCTGCGTAAGTAATTTTTGCAGCCGCACGTTTAACAAGAAATGCCTGCGCAGCTTGCTGTGCAGGCATTTTGCATTTTGCAGTCGAATTATGTTGGAGAGGCAACGAGTGTTGCCTGTGGTGAGGTGAACGACAGCCCCTGAAAATCTGTCGGCAATTAGAAAGGGATTACCCATGTTTAATAAAGTTACGAAAACCTTCCAGTACGGCCAGCATCAAGTGACCCTGGAAACGGGCGAAATCGCACGCCAGGCGTCCGGCGCCGTGATGGTATCGATCGAGGACACCGTCGTTCTGGCGACCGTGGTTGCGCGCAAAGACGCCAAGCCAGGCCAGGACTTCTTCCCGCTGACCGTCGATTATGTCGAGAAAACGTACGCTGCCGGTAAAATCCCGGGCGGTTTCTTCAAGCGCGAAGGCCGTCCATCCGAAAAAGAAACACTTACCAGCCGCCTGATCGATCGTCCGATCCGCCCGCTGTTCCCGGAAGGCTACCTGAACGAAGTCCAGGTCATCATCCACGTTCTGTCGGTCAACCCTGAAATCGATCCGGACATCGCCGCGATGATCGGCGCATCGGCCGCGCTGTGCGTGTCGGGCGTGCCATTTTCGGGCCCTGTGGGCGCAGCGCGCGTCGGCTACGCCAACGGCCAGTACATCCTGAACCCGACCACCACCCAGCTCAAGACATCGCAGATGGACCTGGTTGTTGCCGGTACCGAAACGGCCGTGCTGATGGTGGAATCGGAAGCGGATCAGTTGTCCGAAGAAATCATGCTCGGCGCTGTAGTTTTTGGCCACGACCAGATGAAAGCGGTCATCGACGCCATCCACGACCTGGTGCGCGACGGCGGCAAGCCTGAAGTGCAGTGGGCGCCACCGGCCAAGAACGAGGCGCTCATTGCCCGCGTCAAAGAACTGGCCGACGCCAAGATCAACGAAACCTACCAGATCAAGGACAAGGTCGCCCGTACCGCCAAGCTGAAGGCGACCTTTGCCGACGTGTATGCCGCACTGAAGGAAGACGCCGCCGCCGCCGGTACCACGGCGCCGGACAATGTCGACGTCGGTAACGTCCTGTTCGACATCGAAGCCAAAGTCGTGCGTTCGCAGATCCTGAACGGCGAGCCGCGCATCGATGGCCGCGACACCCGCACCGTGCGTCCGATCGCCATTCGCACCAGCATCCTGCCGCGCACCCACGGTTCGGCGCTGTTTACGCGCGGCGAAACCCAGGCGCTGGTTGTGGCCACGCTGGGCACCGCCCGCGACAGCCAGAAGATCGACGCGCTGATGGGCGAGTACACCGACGACTTCATGATGCATTACAACATGCCTCCGTTCGCCACCGGCGAAACCGGCCGTGTCGGTACGCCAAAGCGCCGCGAAATCGGCCACGGCCGCCTGGCCAAGCGCGCGCTGATCGCAGCGCTGCCCAACCCTGAAGACTTCTCGTACTCGGTGCGCCTGGTGTCCGAAATCACCGAGTCGAACGGTTCCTCGTCGATGGCGTCGGTGTGCGGCGGTTGCCTGGCACTGATGGATGCTGGCGTTCCAATGAAGGCGCACGTGGCCGGCATCGCGATGGGCTTGATCAAGGAAGGCGGCAGGTTCGCCGTGCTGACCGACATCCTGGGCGACGAAGATCACTTGGGCGACATGGACTTCAAGGTAGCCGGTACCCCAACGGGTATCACCGCGCTGCAGATGGACATCAAGATCATGGGCATCACCAAGGAAATCATGCAAGTGGCACTGGCGCAAGCCAAGGAAGCACGCCACCACATCCTCGGTGAAATGCAAAAGGCGATGCCGCACGTGAAGACCGAACTGTCGGACTTCGCACCGCGCCTCATCACCATCAAGATCAACCCTGAGAAAATCCGTGACGTCATCGGCAAGGGCGGCGCAGTCATTCGCGCGCTGACCGAAGAGACGGGCACCCAGATCGACATCAGCGACGAAGGCGTGGTCACGATCGCGTCGGTCGATGCTGCCGCCGGCCAGGAAGCCAAGCGCCGCATTGAAGAGCTGACCGCATCGGTTGAAGTAGGCAAGACCTACGATGGCATCGTGCTCAAGCTGCTCGATTTTGGCGCGATCGTCCAGGTCATGCCAGGCAAAGACGGCCTGCTGCACATCTCGCAGATCGCCAACGAGCGTGTCAATGCCGTGGCCGATTACCTGAAAGAAGGCCAGGCAGTGCGCGTCAAAGTTCTCGAAACTGATGACCGCGGCCGCCTCAAACTGTCGATGAAAGCTGCTGAAGGTAACGAAGCGGCGCCCGCTGCTGTATAATACGTAAATGGCTCCGGCCGACACAACACCGCCGGTGCGCAAGCGCTGGCGGTTTTTTTTTAAGATGTGTTGCAAATGGCAACGATTTACCCCGAGTTTGCGTCGGGGCAAGAGCAGGCGATTTGCCGCTGCCATGATCATCATGCATCTCGCAGCTTTACTGAATTGAACAGGGGAATAGAATGGCAAAAGACGACGTTATCGCAATGGAAGGGCGGGTGCTGGAAAGCCTGCCAAATACAACTTTTAAAGTATCCCTGGAAAACGGCCACGTTGTACTCGGCCACATTTCCGGCAAGATGCGCAAAAATTACATCCGCATCCTGCCAGGGGATAAAGTCAGTGTCGAAATGACGCCTTACGACTTGAGCAAGGCACGGATCGTATTTCGCAGTAAATAGGGCTGTGCGCGCTGTCGCGAGCACCCCGGCGTCAAGCCAGCAAAGACCGCAAGCGCGCAAGCCCTGGCGGTTTTTTCACGCCCGCCACTGGTGAACGGTCGCGCATGGCCGGCCATTTTTTTGCTGCTATATTGTCGCCATGCCTACCCTTGATCCCCGTATCGACGCCTATATCGCAGCGTCCCCTGCGTTTGCGCAGCCGATCCTCACGCACCTGCGCGAAGTGATCCACGCCGCCTGTCCCGACGTTGAAGAGACCATGAAGTGGCGCCGGCCGCATTTCCAGTACAAGGGCATGCTGTGCCAGATGTCGGCGTTTACGGCGCATTGCGCGCTGGGATTCTGGAGGGGGGCGATCCTGTTTCCGGAGTTGGCGGAAAAGGAGTCGATGGGCCACTTTGGGCGCCTTGCCTCGGTCAAAGACCTGCCTTCCAAAAAAGAGCTGACGGCGGTGCTCAAGCGGGCCATGAAGCTCAATGACGAAGGCGTCAAGGCCGCCACCAGGCCCAAGGCGGCGCCCGAGGCGCTGGTGGTGCCGGACGGCTTGGCCACGGCGCTGAAGGCCAACAAGGCCGCACAGAAGGTCTTCAACGCCGGCAGCGCGAGCTTCAAGCGCGAGTACGTGATCTGGATCGACGAGGCCAAGACCGAAGCAACGCGGCTGCGCCGCATGGGCCAGGCGCTGGCGTGGCTGGCCGAGGGCAAGGCGCGCAACTGGAAGTACGAGAAGTGTTAACTGGGTGAGTGATCGCTGCTCGGGTCCGCCGGCCTTTCCACAAGCTGGGACACTTTCGTCAGTCCATCCATGTCGCCTCCGGTGAGGTCATTCGATCATGAAATGGCGCGTGAAGATGCGCGTAGTAGAGACCGTACCCGAAAGACCAGAGGGCCGTAGGGCGGAAAAGCGAAAGCGCATTCCGCCATGCATGAGCTACCGCGACGCATGCCTTGGCGGAATGCGCTAACGCTTTTCCGCCCTACAATGATTTTGTCGGGTCTGCTCCTCCCGGCGTAAAAAAGCCGCCGAACGCGCTCGCGTCGGCGGCTTTTGCCGGGTCAACTATTACTTGTCGCTGACGACAAACTCCCCGACTTCTTTCAACTGCGCCGTGATGGCCGCCGGGTCGCCAACCACGATCACCGACTGGTTCTCAGGCACAAAATACTTTTTGCCCATCTCGCGCACCTGCTCTGGCGTGACCTTCTGGATCATCGGCACAAACTGGCCCAAAAACTCGGGCGGCAGCCCGATCAGCCAATTGCTGGCCAGCGTGCCGGCCACCGCTCTTTGCAACTGATTGCTGAGCAAATAGCCGCCCGCCACGTAGCGCTTGTTCATCACCAACTCGGAAGGCGGCACCAGATCGGTACCAAGCCGGCGGTACTCGTTGAAAAACTCCTTGATCGCCGCGCCCGTCACTTCGTTGCGCACGTCGGCACCGCCCATGATCGCGCCGCCATTGCGGTAGGTGCGCCCGCCTGCCGACGCGCCGTAGGTGTAGCCCTTTTCTTCGCGCAGGCTGGTGTTCAGGCGGCTGCTGAAGCCTCCGCCGATGATGGTGCTGGCCAGGCGCAGTGGCACCAGGTCGGCCCCTGTGGCCGAGATCGCCGGGCTGCCAAGGCGCACCGTCGACTGCACGCTGCCGGCGCGCGCAAGCACCACGCGCACCGGTTTGGCGTTGAGCGAAGCGCCTGGCGTTTCGGGCACGCCCGCGCCTTGCGCTTTCCAGTCGCCAAACGCTGCCGTCGCCATCTTCATGGCTTCGGCTTCGGTCACGCGCCCGGTGATGACGAGCAGCGTGCGGTCGGGGCGAATGCGCCTGGCGTGTTCGGCGCGCAAGTACTGGGGCGTGACGGTGGTGATGGCTTCGGCCGTCGGCATGGTCGAACCGTACGGATGCTCGCCATAGACTGCCTGGCTCAGCGCGCGCTCGGCCCGAAAGCCCGGCTGGGTCTCGGACGCTTTCAAGCCTTCGAGTGCGTTGGCTTTGGCCAGCTCCACTTCATTGGCGGGAAACGAGGGTGTGCGCGTCACCTCGGCCAGCAGCTGCATCATCGCCGCGCCGTTCGAGGCCAGGGACGACGCCTGCACCGAGATGCCGTCGTTGCTGGCGAAGGCAGCGACCGCTCCGCCCATCCCCTGCGCCGCTTCAGCAATGGCGCGCGAATCGCGCTTGGCCGTGCCCTCGTTGAACAGGCCGGCGAGCATGGTTGCAAAACCCGGGTGCTGCTTGTCGTCGGCGGTAAAGCCGGAGCCGCGCACGGCAAGCAGCATGTCAACGCGCGGCAGGCCCTGGCGCGGCACGACCCAGATGGTCATGCCATTGGCCAGCGTCTTTTTGTGGATTTGCGGCGGCGGGATCGGCTTGTCCTTGCCATAGGGCGGCAGAGCAGAGGCAGCGGCTGCAGTGTCGGCCGCGTTGTCGACTGCGTTGTTAGCCGAATACGCGACCGGGGTGAACAGCATGGATACGGCGAGTGTCAGCATCAGTTTTTTCATGGATGCTCTCCTTATTTCGTGGCGGCGGTTGGTGCGGCGGCGGCGGCGGCGGCGACAGGCGCCACTTTCGGGGCCACCTTGCGGTCGATGACGGTGCGGTTGGCGCGGGTCAGGTAGGTTGCAGCAACCCGCTGGATGTCTTGCGACGTGACCGCGTCAATCCAGGCCGGAACCTGGTTGGCGATGTTAGCGTCGCCCCACAGCGACTGCATCGTGGCCAAGGTGTCGGCGCGGCTGATGAACGGTTCGAGCATGTCGTACCAGTCGGCCAGCATGCGCGTTTTCACGCGCTTGAGCGTGGCCGCGTCGACGCCGTTCTTGACGATTTTGGCGATTTCTTCATCCATGGCAGCGAGCATCGCGTCCGCGCTGGTGTTCGGCTTGTAGAGCGCAAAAATAGTAAACAGCGCCGGGCCGTCCACATCCCACGGACTGGCCACCTGGTCCACGTTGAGCGACAGTTCGCGCCCTTTGACCAAGCCCTGGTACAGGATCGAGGCGTCGCCGCTGGCCAGCAAATCGCCCAGCACGGCCATTGGCGGCAGGTCGCGGCTGCCGCGCGCGGGCATGCGCCAGCCCGCTGCAATGGCCGGCACCTGGGCCAGCGCATCCATCTGTTCGATGCGCTTTTCGCCCGTGCCGAGCGGCTCGCTGAAGTCCGACGACGGCGGCGTGGCACGCTTGGCGATGGCGCCGAAGTACTTGGCGGCCAGCGCAAAGCCCTGCTCGGGCGTCACGTCGCCGGCGATCGACAGCACCGCATTGTTGGGGCCATAGTAATCGCGGTGGAAGTTGCGCACGTCGTCCAGGCTGGCGCCTTCCAGGTCCTTGAAGCTACCGTAGCCGTCATGGTTGTTTTCCCACTTCGAGAACGCCAGTTGCGGCATGTCGATCCACATGAAGCCGCCGTACGGCTTGTTCTTGACGTTGACGCGGATTTCTTCCTTGACCACGTCTTGCTGGTTCTTCAGCGTGACGGCATTGAAGTCGAGTGTCTTCATGCGGTCCGCCTCGAGCCACAGGATCGAGTCGAGCGCCGAGACGGGAGCCGCTTCGATGTAGTTGGTGTAGTCCGGATGGGTGGAGCCGTTGTTGTTGCCGCCGCCGCCGGTGATGGTGGTGTCGAACACCCCTTTTTTGGCGTTCGGCGTGCCCTGGAACATCAGGTGTTCGAACAGGTGCGCAAAGCCGGTGCGGTTCTTCGGTTCGAGCCGCATGCCCACGCGGTACACCACGCTCACGCCGATGGTGGGGGAGGTGTGGTCCGGCGAGACGATGACGGTCAAACCATTGTCGAGCTTTTTGACGCTGACCGGGATCTTCCAGTTGTCGGTGGCGGCAAACGCCGACAGCGACAAGGAAAGTGATGCGAGGAGAAACGGAATCTGACGCATATGCATAAATACCTCAAAGATGGCTGACCCGAATTAAGGGCCCGAAAAACAGCGACGCGTTGGCGAAGCATCTTAACGTATGCTGGTTTTTTAGCAAACATTTTTAGCTGAAAGGCCGGCGACCCCTTCAAGCCTTCAGGGCGCCAGGTGCGCCCCGAGCCGCTTGCCCAGGCAAAGCAGGGTAAGCGTTGGCGGCAAGCCCCACGCCTGCGGAATGACCGACGCATCGCAGACATACAGGTTGGCAATCGCCGTGCGCAGGTTGGCGTCCACACCGGCGCCGATGCGCACGCTGCCGCCCGGGTGCGCGGCAAAGTGCCAGCTCTTGAACACGTGTTTGGCGCCGCAGGCGGCCAGCACGGCGCGCGCGAGGTCCACGCCGGCTGCAAGCTTTTTGCGGTCGGTTTCGCGCAAAGTCTTGTCGGCCCAGCGCGGCCCGACGCTGCCGCCGATCTCGTCGCCAATCTTGACCATGATGCTCAAGGTGCGATGGTGCGCGAGCAAGCGGTCGAAGCGGCCCACCGGGGCCGCGAAGCCCTGGTACATCGGTTTGGGCAGCGTCAGGTCGGCCAGCGAAATGCCATCCTGGTCCAGGCGCATGCCGGTTGCCATCGGCACTTCGGCGCCGCCGTCCAGACCTTCCACGCTGCCCATGACGGCCACCACGGGATCGCTGAAAAAGGCGCTGGTGCGCGGCCACAGGCCGGACGCATGCAGCAGGCGCGGGCTGCCCAGGCCACCGCCGGCCAGCACCACAATGTCGCCCAGCGCCGTATGCAGGGCGCCGTTGCGCGTAAATTGCACGCCGGTCACCTTGCCGCCATCGACCATCGCGCGCGTGACCGTGGCCCGGTCGAGCAGCAGCGCGCCGTTGGCGACAGCTTCATCGATGAAGTCGCGCGCGGTCCACTTGGCGCCGAACGGACAGCCATAGACGCAACGCCAGCAGCCGCTGCGGCACATTTGCGGACGAATCATTTTCTCGAGCTTGTGCCACTCCAGTCCCAGCGACCTGGCGCCGGCCATGATGCGCGTGGCCATCGGTCCGACCAGGTTGTCGGGCAAGGGGCCGATCGGCAGCTCGGCGCGCAGCGCGGCCAGCGCCGGGCCAAGGTCGATGCCGTGCGCGGCGAACAGGGCGGCGGGCGGGTCGGCGGCGGTGGCAAAGTTAATCGCGGAACTGCCGCCGGCCGCGATGCCCTGCACCAGCAGCGAGGCGTCGCGATGCACAAAGGCGCCGCGCCCGGGAACGGCGGCGATTGCCGCCATCTGGCCGAGCGTGCCCGTCAGCGGCGCCGCGCTGCCCTGTTCCAGGATCAGCACGCGCTTGCCGCGCAGTGCCAGTTCGCGCGCGACGCTGGCGCCGCCGGGGCCGCTGCCAACGACGATGGCGTCGTGATGGGTGTCGCTGGGCAGGGGCATGGACATGGTCTGTTGTTTCGGCGGGTTCGATCAGCCCACAGTATCGCTTGATCCCGCATTTTCGTCGACTGGGCGGCCAGGAATGCAGTTCGTCGCAAGCCGCTGGAGGGGCAGGGGCAAGGCCGCTATAGTGAACTCATACCCCAACCGCTTTTACAGGAGCACCATCATGAACATCGCAAAAAACATGGAAGCCATCTTCTTCGTCGCCATCGCCTGCATCAGCGCAACCGGCTTTGCCACGGCATCGGCGCCAGCGAGCACCAGCGTTGCCGTCAGCGCGCCGGCCGAAGCGGCCATGCAGGTCGTCACCGTCAGCGCCAAGCGCATGACGGCCGCTGAAAAAGCCGTTGCCGCACAATAAGCTGGAACGCGGCAGCCGTTGCTGGTAGTGTGGTGACCTGGCTAAAAAAACAATCATCGCACGGAGAGACAGATGGGTCAGCTGATGAAGTGGAGCGTTGCAACGCTGCTGGGCGCGTCGTTTGGCGTGGCTGGGGCCGAGGCTGCCACCGAGCTTGCAAGCGAGGTTGCCACAGAAACCCGCAGTCTCGACGCCCGCGTGGTGCGCGTCAAGCTCGATGGCCAGATCGATCTGCGGCTCAAGCAAGGTGCGGCGCCGTCGCTGGTGATCAGCGGCGACAAGAAGCTTCTCGCCGGCACCACCAGTGAACAGCAGGGCGATACGCTCACCATCACCAACGAGGTCAAGGGCTTCAAGCTCGGGCGGCGTGGCCAAGGTCTGCGCGCCGAACTGACCTTGCCGCAACTGCGCGAAGTGTCCACCGACAGTGTTGGCTCGGCCGACGTGAGCGGCTTTTCAGGCGACGAGCTCGAGCTGAACCTGGAAGGCGCCGGTAGCATGAAGGTTAATTGCAGCTACCGCCTCGTGACGGCCACGCTGGGCGGCGTGGGCAGCATGCAGGTCGACGGCGGCAACTACGAAGGGATCGACCTCAATTTGCGCGGCGCCGGTTTCGTCACGCTCAAGGGCAGCAGCAAGTGGCTCAAGGCCAGCCTGGGCGGGCTGGGCAGCATGGATGCCCAGCACCTGCAGGTCGACACCGTCAATCTTGACTTGAGCGGCCTGGGCAGCGCATCGGTCTGGGCGCGCCAGAACGCCAACCTGAATCTGTCGGGCTTGGGTTCCGTGACGGTCTACGGCAAGCCGGTCAACCGCAGCGTGAGCGTGGATGGCCTGGGCAAAGTGAGCTGGAAGTAGACGATGCAACCGACGCAACCGATGCGACCCTTCACCCGATTTTGGTGCGCGCGCGCCCTTGCCGCTGCGCTGTTGGCGCTGTCGGCACTGGGCGCGACTGCCAATGCCGTGGCCGGCTTTGCGGAAGGGGCCGTCGCCTACAATGCCAGGCATTACGCGCGCGCACTTAGTGAGGTCACGCCGCTGGCCAAGGCCGGTCATGCCGACGCGCAGCATTTGCTCGGCTTGATGTATTACATGGGCCGCGGCGTTGCGCGCGACTACAAGCAAGCCATGCTCTGGCACCGCAAGGCGGCCGAGCAGGGCAAGAGCGATGCGCAGTACGTGGTCGGTGCCATGTACTACACCGGCAATGCGGTCGAGGCCAATCCGCGCCAGGCGGTCACGTGGTTCCGGCGCGCGGCCGAGCAAGGCCACGCGGGCGCGCAGCACGCGCTGGCGCTGATGTACCGCTACCATGCGGCCGGCCTGCCGGGAGACAAAGTGCTGGCCTATATGCTGTGGAGCCTGGCCGCCTCAAGCGGCAACGCCAACGCGCTCGAGCAGCGCGCCGCCATTGCCAGGGACATGACGGCCGAACAAATCGAGGAAGCGCTCGCCATGTCGCGCTCGTGGCGCCTCGGCATGCCGCTGCCGACCAGGTCGCGCACGGGCGAGAGCGCCTGATACGCGCTTGCCGTCCCTGAAGTAATCAGCGCGTTGCCACCAGTTGCGTGACGTCATTGACGAGCGTACCCGATACCAGTCGCGGCACCACCATCAGCAGCTCGGCGCCGTGAGGACCGTACGGATCGTCGGCGTTGATCGTGATTTTCAGCTGTTCATTGCGGGCCACGAAAACATACGGCGAGGCGGCGACCAGTGGCGATCTGGGCATGCCGTCAATCGTGACGTACATCCGGTTGCCCCACATGCTCAGCTCCATTTTCTTGCCATTCGACAGGCGATATTGCCCCTTGACCTGGTCGAATTCATCGGCCCACAGGTTGTGCCGCTCCTGCGGTAGTGCGATGTGCACGCGCGGGCTTGAGATGCGTACCTCATCAACGGCGCTTGCCGTCTGCGCCATCGTTCCGGCAGCTGCGCTTGCCAGAAGCATCCCCATCATCAGCTTATTCATTGTTGTCCCCCTCGTCTGTTTTGCCGGTCTTGATGCGCTACCCGGGCTACTTCAAGTATAGGAATCGGGCGCCGATTTGCGAGGTGTTTTTGCGCTGCCGGCGGTGCTGCCCGGGCGCCAATTTGAGCGTTGGCGTAGAATCGACCTTTGATTTTTTGAGGGCTTTTGCCATGCGCGCAATCGAAATAAGCCGGTACGGCGCTCCTGAAGTGCTGCAGTTGTGCGAGCGCCCGATTCCCGAACTCAAAGCCGGGGAAGTGCTGATCAAGGTGCATGCTGCCGGCGTGAACCGGCCCGATGTGCTGCAGCGCCTGGGGCATTATCCCGTTCCTCCTGGCGCCTCGGACTTGCCGGGACTGGAAGTTGCCGGTGAAATCATCGATGGCGACCTGAGCAACAGCGCCTTCAAAAAAGGCGATGTGGTCTGCGCCTTGGTGCAGGGCGGCGGTTATGCGGAGTATTGCGCGGCCCCGTTGCAACAGTGCTTGCTGGTGCCAGCGGGCCTTACGGCGCTCGAGGCGGCCTCGCTGCCCGAGAATTTTTTCACGGTATGGAGCAATGTGTTCGACCGCGCCGGCTTGTCCGGGGACGATACCTTGCTGGTGCAAGGTGGCAGTTCCGGCATTGGCGTGACGGCGATCCAGATGGCTACGGCGCTCGGGCACCGGGTGTTCGCCACCGCCGGCAGCGACGACAAGTGCCGCGCCTGCGAAGCCTTGGGCGCCGAGCGGGCGATCAACTACCGGACTGAGGATTTTGTTGCCGTGGTCAAGGAGTTGACGGCCGGAAAAGGCGTTGACGTCATTCTGGATATGGTCGCCGGCGAGTATGTGGGGCGCGAAATCAATTGCCTGGCCGACGATGGCCGGATTGCCTTGATTGCCTTGCTCGGTGGCGCCATGGCGACCGTGGACCTGGGGCAGGTGCTGCGGCGCAGGCTCAGTATCAGCGGCTCGACGCTGCGCCCGCGGCCGGTGGCGTTCAAGGCGGCCATTGCGCGACGGCTGCAAGAGACCGTGTGGCCGTTGATCGAGGCGGGCAGAATCAAGCCGGTCATTTTCAAGACCTTCCCGCTGGCGCTGGCGAGCGAGGCGCACGCGCTAATGGAAAGCTCGGCGCATGTGGGCAAGATCATGCTGCAGGTCATCTGAGCTATACATCGTCCCGTGCCGCAGCGTGGAGCGTAGGTCGGATAAGCGGATGGCCTGGGCGGCCCTTATCCGACCTACGCCCTGATCGTGGTCTGGATCGTCGATTGCGTTTCCCACCACCGACTTGGTTTGACCATCCCTCAAGGGAGAGTTAAAATAGCGGGTTAATCACATCTGGGCTTCTATGCGCCGCAAACTCGTCGTTGGAAATTGGAAAATGAATGGCAGTCTTGCGTCGAACGCAAGCCTGTTATCCGGCATTTCCGAAGGCCTCGCTGGCACCACCGGCAGCGGCGCCGCGTGCGCCGTGTGCGTCCCCGCCCCGTATCTGGCGCAGTGCCAGGCATTGCTGTCGGGCAGCCAGGTCGGCTATGGCGCGCAAGACGTTTCTTGTCACGCTGCCGGCGCCTTTACCGGCGAAGTGGCGGCGTCAATGCTGGTCGATTTTGCATGCCAGTATGTGATCGTGGGCCACTCCGAGCGGCGTGCCATGCATGCCGAAAGCAGTGCGCTGGTCGCCAAAAAAGCACTCGCTGCGCTGGACGCGGGCCTCACCCCCATCGTCTGCGTCGGCGAAACACTGGCCGAGCGCGAGGCGGAGCAAACCTACGTGGTGGTGCGCAATCAGCTCGAGGCCGTGTTGGCGCTGGTAGGCGACCGTGTGGCGCAGATCGTCGTCGCCTATGAGCCAGTGTGGGCCATTGGCACCGGCAAGACGGCCACGCCCGAGATGGCGCAGGAAGTGCATGCCCGCCTGCGCGCACAGATCGCAGAAAAGAATCCGGTAGAATGCAGCGCCGTGCAGATCCTGTATGGCGGCAGCATGAAACCCGACAACGCCGTGGAACTGATGGCGCAGCCGGACATCGATGGCGGCCTGATCGGTGGGGCAGCGCTGAAAGCGGCGGATTTCCTCGTCATCATCCGCGCCGGAAAATAAAAGAACGTAGTCAAAAGAATTTAGTCACGTACGTGCAGTCTTCAGTGCAGTATTCAATAAGCGCAGTCAAACCTGGAATGGAATAGAAATGAACTCGTTGCAAAATTTGGTTGTTATTGTGCAGGTCGTGTCCGCCCTGGCCATCATCGGTCTGGTGTTGCTCCAGCACGGCAAAGGCGCCGATATGGGCGCAGCCTTCGGTTCGGGCGCTTCGGGCAGCCTGTTCGGTGCGACCGGCTCGTCGAACTTCATGTCCAAGTCGACCGGCGTGGCCGCTGCGATCTTTTTCGCGTCCACCCTGGTGCTGGCCAACTACGCCACCAAGCGCACGGAAGGCGTGAGCGGCGGCATCATGGAAGGTGCCGCCAAGGTGACCGCGCCTGCGCCAGTCACGGGCTCTGCAGCGATCCCGCAAGCGGCGCCAACGGTGCCAGCCGCGCCGCCAGCCGCTGTGACGGTGCCTGCAGCGCCGGTTGCGACGCCAGCGCCGGCAACGCCGGCCGGTCAGGTGCCGAAGTAATTTTTACTGTATAGTTCTACAGCGTTTCAGCAAGTCCGGCCGCGCATGCGGCCAAGCATCAAAAAGAAGTAATGTTTTTAAGTTTTATCCTTGTTATTACGCAAGTATGCATTGAATACAGCACTGTAACAATGTAGAATAGCGGACTTCAATGCCGACGTGGTGAAATTGGTAGACACGCTATCTTGAGGGGGTAGTGGGAGAAATCCTGTGCGAGTTCGAGTCTCGCCGTCGGCACCAAGAATTACAAAGAAGCCAGCAAGGATGCATGAGTATCAAACGCTCATGCCTAAGCTGGCTTTTTTACGAGGATCAGTCTCCTGGATCCTGGTGGTAGGCTTCAAGCCAGGATCGTTAAGACAGGGCGCTGCGCTAGGCAGTGGTTCATTAACCGATCGTTCAACATAGGCTTATTCGTGGACTCTACTACATTCGTCCTCTCGGAATACTTCCCCGTTCTGCTGTTCATCCTGGTCGGCCTGGGCGTCGGCGTGGTGCCCCAGGTCCTGGGTTACCTGCTCGGCCAGCACAAGCCCGACGCGGCAAAACTGTCCCCGTACGAGTGCGGCTTCGAAGCATTCGAAGACGCCCGCATGAAATTCGACGTCCGGTATTACCTGGTCGCGATTCTGTTTATTTTGTTTGATCTGGAAACGGCGTTTTTCTTCCCATGGGGTGTCTCCATGCGTGAACTGGGCTGGTCCGGTTTCGTCACGATGATGGTGTTCATCGCCGAATTCGTGGTCGGTTTTTGGTACATCTGGAAGAAAGGTGCCCTTGATTGGGAATAAGCCATGTCAATTGAAGGCATACTAAACGAAGGTTTTGTCACCACGACGGCCGACAAGCTGATCAACTGGGCGCGCACGGGCTCGATGTTCCCGATGACGTTCGGTCTGGCTTGCTGCGCTGTTGAAATGATGCACACGGGTGCGGCCCGTTACGACATGGACCGCTTCGGCGTCGTGTTCCGTCCGTCGCCGCGCCAGTCCGACGTCATGATCGTCGCCGGCACGCTGTGCAACAAGATGGCCCCCGCACTGCGCAAGGTCTATGACCAGATGCCCGAGCCGCGCTGGGTCATTTCCATGGGTTCGTGCGCCAATGGCGGCGGCTACTATCACTATTCGTACTCGGTAGTGCGCGGTTGCGACCGCATCGTGCCGGTCGACGTCTACGTGCCGGGTTGCCCGCCGACGGCGGAAGCGCTGCTGTACGGTATTTTGCAGCTGCAAAACAAGATCAAGCGCACCAACACCATCGCCCGCTAAGCTGACTGTGACACAAGCTGAATATGACAAGCAAAATTGAAAACCTGGCCGCAACCCTGGCATCCGTGCTGGGCGAGGGCGCAAGCGTCAAGACGGCGCTGGGCGAAGTGACGCTCGTCGTCAAGGCGGCCGACTATTCGGCCACCATGCTGACCCTGCGCGACCATCCCGCCTTGCGCTTCGAGCAATTGCTCGATGTGTGCGGCGTGGATTACTCCACCTACGGCGAAGGCACCTGGGATGGCTTGCGCTTTGCCGCCACCTCGCACCTGCTGTCGATCACGCACAACTGGCGCGTGCGCGTGCGCGTGTTCGCGCCCGACGACGAGATGCCGGTGCTGGACTCGATTACCCCGATCTGGCGCGCCGCCAACTGGTACGAGCGCGAAGCGTTCGACCTGTACGGCATCCTGTTCGAAGGCCACAACGACCTGCGCCGCATCCTGACCGACTACGGCTTCATCGGCCATCCGTTCCGCAAGGACTTCCCGATTACCGGTTACGTCGAAATGCGCTACGACCCGGAGCAGAAGCGGGTGATCTACCAACCCGTGACGATCGAGCCGCGTGAAATCATTCCGCGCGTGATCCGCGAAGAAACCTACGGGATGAACCCAGGGGCTAAACACCATGGCTGAAATTAAGAACTACACCCTGAACTTCGGACCGCAGCACCCGGCAGCGCACGGCGTGCTGCGCTTGGTGCTCGAGCTCGACGGCGAAGTCATCCAGCGCGCCGACCCGCACATTGGCCTCTTGCACCGCGGTACCGAAAAGCTGGCCGAGACGCGCACCTACCTGCAGTCGGTGCCGTACATGGACCGTCTGGACTATGTGTCGATGATGGCCAACGAACACGCCTACGTGCTGGCGATCGAAAAGCTGCTTGGCATTGAAGTGCCGCTGCGGGCCCAGTACATCCGCGTCATGTTCGACGAAATCACGCGCTTGCTGAACCACCTGATGTGGCTGGGCGCGCACGCGCTTGACGTGGGCGCCATGGGCCCGTTCCTGTACGCTTTCCGCGACCGCGAAGACCTGTTCGACGCCTATGAAGCTGTTTCGGGCGCACGTATGCACGCGGCATACTACCGTCCGGGCGGCGTGTACCGCGACCTGCCGGATGCAATGCCCAAGCACAAGGCATCGATCATCCGCAGCGCCAAGGCGATCGACGAACTGAACGAACACCGCAAGGGTTCGCTGCTCGACTTCCTGGAAGACTTTTCGACCCGTTTCGTCAAGTACGTGGACGAATACGAAACGCTGCTGACCGACAACCGTATCTGGAAACAGCGTACCGTCGGCATCGGCGTGGTCTCGCCTGAAGACGCGCTGGCCATGGGCTTTACCGGCGCCATGCTGCGCGGTTCGGGCGTGGAGTGGGATCTGCGTAAAAAGCAGCCCTACGCCGTGTACGACAAGATGGAATTTGATATTCCCGTTGGCACCAATGGCGACTGCTACGACCGCTACCTGGTGCGTATTGAAGAGATGCGCCAGTCGAACCGCATCATCAAGCAAGCCATCACGTGGCTGCGCGCCAATCCGGGCCCGGTCATGGTCGACAACTACAAGGTGGCGCCGCCGTCGCGCACCGACATGAAATCGAACATGGAGTCGCTGATTCACCACTTCAAGCTGTTCACCGAAGGCTTCCACGTCCCGCCGGGCGAGGCGTATGCCGCAGTGGAACATCCGAAGGGCGAGTTCGGCATCTATATCGTCTCCGATGGCGCCAACAAACCGTACCGCCTGAAGATTCGCGCTCCGGACTATGCCCACCTGCAAAGCCTGGACGAGATGGCGCGCGGACACATGATCGCGGACGCGGTCACCATCATCGGCACCCAAGACATCGTATTCGGAAGTATTGACCGGTAAGCAGGTCATTCCTGACCCGTGGCACCATTGAGGCAAAAAAACATGTTGTTATCAGAGCAGTCATACAAAAAAATCGACCGTGAAGTCGCCAAGTTCCCGCCTGACCATAAAGAGTCGGCAGTCATGGCGGCGCTTGCCATTGCCCAGGATGAAAAAGGCTGGCTCCCGCCGGAAGTGATGCAGGACGTTGCCGACTACCTGGGCATGCCAGCCATTGCCGTGCAGGAAGTTGCCACGTTCTACAATATGTACAACGTCAAGCCGGTCGGCAAATACAAGATTTCCGTCTGCACCAACTTGCCATGCCAGCTGTCCGGCGGCGAGAAGGCGGCCCAGTACATGAAGGAAAAGCTCGGCATTGGTTTTCGCGAAACCACCGCTGACAATCAATTCACGCTGGTGGAAGGCGAGTGCATGGGCGCCTGCGGCGACGCACCGGTCATGCTGGTCAATAACAAGCGCATGTGCAGCTGGATGTCGAACGACAAGATCGACGCACTCGTCGAGGAACTGAAGAAATGACCTCACTCCATAATCGCCACATCGCCCCGCTGATCTTGGCTGGCCTGGACGGCAAGAACTGGCATTTGCAGGATTACGTGAACCGCGGCGGCTACAGCGCGCTGCGCCGCATCCTGGAAGAAAAAATCACGCCTGAACAGGTGATCGCGGAATTGAAGGCATCGAGCCTGCGCGGTCGCGGCGGCGCCGGTTTCCCGACGGGCTTGAAGTGGAGCTTCATGCCGCGCCAGTTTCCTGGCCAAAAATACCTCGTCTGCAACACCGACGAAGGCGAGCCTGGCACGTTCAAGGACCGCGACATCATCCGCTACAACCCGCACGCGCTGATCGAAGGCATGGCCATTGGCGCTTACGCCATGGGCATCACCGTGGGTTACAACTATATCCACGGCGAGATTTTTGCCGACTACGACCGCTTTGAAGAAGCGCTGGAAGAAGCGCGCGCCGCCAACATGCTGGGCGAGCGCATCCTGGGCAGCGAGTTCACGTTCCAGCTGCACGCTTTCCACGGTTACGGCGCCTACATTTGCGGCGAAGAAACGGCCTTGCTGGAATCGCTCGAAGGCAAGAAAGGGCAGCCGCGCTTCAAGCCGCCTTTCCCTGCCTCCTTTGGCCTGTACGGCAAGCCGACCACGATCAACAATACCGAAACCTTCGCTGCAGTGCCATGGGTCATCAACATGGGCGGCGAGGCGTACGCCAAGCTTGGCAAGCCAAACAATGGCGGCACCAAGATCTTTTCGATGTCGGGCGACGTCGCATTGCCAGGCAACTATGAAGTTCCGATGGGCACGCCGTTTTCGGAGTTGCTCAAGCTCGCGGGCGGCATGCGCGACGGCAAAAAAATCAAGGCAGTCATTCCTGGCGGCTCGTCCATGCCAGTGCTGACGGGCGAAGTCATGATGGCCACTGACATGGACTACGACTCGATCGCGAAAGCGGGCTCGATGCTCGGTTCCGGTGCCGTCATCGTCATGGACGAGACGCGCTGCATGGTCAAGTCGCTGCTGCGCCTGTCGTACTTCTATTACGAAGAATCTTGCGGCCAGTGCACGCCGTGCCGCGAAGGCACGGGCTGGCTGTACCGCATGATCCACCGCATCGAGCACGGCCAGGGTCGCGCCGACGACCTGGACATGCTGCTCTCGATCGCCGACAACATCCAGGGCCGCACCATTTGCGCGCTGGGCGATGCGGCGGCGATGCCGGTACGGGCCATGATCAAGAACTTCCGCGAAGAATTTGAATATCACATTGAGCACAAGCGCTGTATCGTGCCCGCTTATATCTAAGGCCAGAGAAATCTCATGGTTGAAATTGAAATTGACGGTATTAAAGTTGAGGTCCCACCAGGTTCCATGGTGATGGACGCAGCGAACAAGATCGGGACCTATATCCCGCACTTCTGCTATCACAAGAAATTGTCGATCGCTGCCAACTGCCGCATGTGCCTGGTTGAAGTGGAAAAGGCGCCCAAGCCTTTGCCGGCTTGCGCCACCCCTGTCTCGGCCGGCATGATCGTGCGTTCGAACAGCGAAAAAGCGGTTCAGGCGCAAAAATCGGTGATGGAATTTTTGCTGATTAACCACCCGCTCGATTGCCCGATCTGCGACCAGGGCGGCGAATGCCAGTTGCAAGACTTGGCAGTTGGCTACGGCAAGTCGCACTCGCGCTACGAAGAAGAAAAGCGCGTCGTGGCGCCAAAAGAAGCCGGTCCGCTGATCTCGATGAACGAGATGACCCGTTGCATCCACTGCACCCGCTGCGTGCGTTTCGGCCAGGAAGTGGCCGGCGTCATGGAACTGGGCATGCTGGGCCGCGGCGAGCACGCTGAAATTACCTCGTTCGTCGGCAAGACGATCGACTCTGAAGTGTCGGGCAACATGATCGACCTGTGCCCGGTTGGCGCACTGACGTCGCGTCCTTTCCGCTACACTGCGCGGACCTGGGAACTGTCGCGCCGCAAGTCGATCAGCCCGCACGATTCGCTCGGCACCAATTTGATCGTCCAGGTCAAGGGCGGCAAAGTGATGCGCGTTCTTCCTCTGGAAAATGAAGCGATCAATGAATGCTGGCTGTCGGACAAGGACCGTTTTTCGTACGAAGCGCTGGACAACGATTCGCGTTTGACCAAGCCGATGTTGAAGCAGGGCGGCCAGTGGCAGGAAACTGACTGGCAGACTGCACTCGAATACGTCGCGCACGGCCTGCGCAACATCAAGCACGAGCATGGCGCGGACAGCATTGCCGCCATCGGCACCGGCCATTCGACGGTGGAAGAATTGCACTTGCTGGCCAAAGCCATGCGTGGCCTGGGCACCGAAAACATCGACTTCCGCCTGCGCCAAAGCGACTTCGCCCTTGGCGGCGATGTGATTCCTTGGCTCGGCATGCCGATCGCAGAACTAAGCACCGTCAAGCGCGCGCTGATCGTCGGTTCCTTCCTGCGCAAGGATCACCCGCTGGTCGCCACGCGCCTGCGCGCCGCCGTCAAGGCTGGCGGCAAGCTGTCGATCGTGCACGGGTCGGACGACGAGCTGTTGATTCCAACGGCGAACAAGATGATTGCTGCGCCTTCGGATTGGCTGGCCGCCTTGTCGGAAATCGTCGCTGCCGTAGCAACCGCCAAAGGCGTCGCCGCCCCTGCAGGTTTTGGCGATATCAAGCCGTCCGAGTCCGCCAACAAGATTGCAGCGAGCCTGAACACTGGCGACGCAGCCGTACCAGCAGTTGTCCTGATGGGCAACGCTGCAGCGCACCACCCGCAAGCGTCCGCACTGCACGCCGCTGCCCAGTGGATTGCCGAGCAGACCGGCGCCAAGTTCGGCTACCTGACGGAAGCAGCAAACACCGTCGGCGCCTACCTGGCCGGTGCTGTTGCCAAGAATCCGCAAGCGCTGTTCGAGACGCCTAAAAAAGCCTACGTGCTGCTCAATGCCGAGCCTGAGCTGGACGCTGCCAACCCGCAGCAAGCTAGAGCCGCGCTTGACGCTGCTGAAATGGTGGTCGTCATGTCCGCCTTCCAGCATGGCTACGAGTACGCCGACGTGCTGTTGCCGATCGCGCCGTTTAGCGAAACGTCCGGCACCTACGTCAATTGCGAAGGCCGCGCGCAAAGTTTCAACGGTACCGTTAAGCCGATGGGCGACGCCCGTCCGGCCTGGAAAGTACTGCGCGTGCTGGGCAACTTGCTGAGCGTTCCCGGCTTTGACTACGACACCTCGGAAGCCGTGCGCGACGAGTTGTTCGGCAAAGGCGTGACCGATTTGTCGGGTAAATTGAACAACGCATCGAAAACGGCTGTGTCGTGCGCGTCGTTCGGTACCTCGGGCGCGCTGGAACGCGTGACCGACGTGCCGATCTATTTCGCCGACGCCATTGCGCGCCGTTCCGAGCCGCTGCTGCGCACCGCCGACGCCAATATGCCGCTGGTGCAACTGCCTGCCGCGCTGGCCGAGAAGCTGGGCGTAAAAGCCGGCGACAAAGTCAAGGTCACGCAGGGCTCCGGCTCGGCGATCCTGGTGGCGGGCATCGATGCCCGTCTGCCGGCGAACGCGGTGCGTGTTGCCTCGTCGCATGCCGCAACGTCCACCCTGGGTGCGATGTTCGGCGCCATCGCGGTTGAAAAAGCAGGGGAGGCTATCTGATGCCCGAAATGATTAATAGCATCAACGCCTGGGGCACGACCAATATCGGCTACGTGTGGCCCGTGATGTGGACCATCGCCAAGATCATGTGCGTGCTGCTGCCGTTGATGGGCCTGGTTGCCTATGCAACGCTGTGGGAGCGAAAACTGATCGGCTGGATCCAGATTCGTATCGGCCCCAACCGCGTCGGCCCTGCCGGCCTGCTGCAGCCGATTGCCGATGCCTTGAAGCTTTTGTTCAAAGAAATCGTGGTACCGGCCAAGGCGTCGTCCGGCCTGTTCATCCTCGGTCCTATCATGACCATCATGCCGGCCCTGGCCGCATGGGTGGTGGTGCCTTTTGGCCCTGGCCTGGCGCTGGCCAACGTCAACGCCGGCTTGCTGCTGTTGATGGCGATTACCTCGATCGAGGTGTACGGCATCATCATCGCGGGCTGGGCGTCGAACTCGAAATACTCGTTCATGGGCGCCATGCGTGCTTCGGCGCAAATGATTTCGTATGAAATTCCGATCGGCTTTGTGCTGGTGGTAATTTTGATGGTATCGGGCAGCCTGAATTTCTCCGACATCGTCAGCATGCAAAACAAGGGCTGGGGCGTGGAACACGGCGTGAGTTTTGTGTCGTGGAACGTGCTGCCGCTGCTGCCGCTGTTCGTGGTGTATCTCACGTCCGGTCTTGCCGAGTGCAACCGCAGCCCGTTCGACGTCGTCGAAGGCGAGTCCGAAATCGTTGCCGGCCACATGGTCGAGTACTCGGGCATGTCGTACGCGATGTTCATGCTGGCCGAATACGCCAACATGATCCTGATCGGCACGCTCGCGGCCATCATGTTCCTGGGCGGCTGGCATGCACCGTTTGGCTTCCTCGAAGTGGGCGGCACGCTGGGCGGTTTCCTGGGCTTCTTCTGGCTGTTTGCCAAAGCGTTCTTCATCGTCTCGCTGTTCATCTGGGTGCGTGGTACTTTCCCGCGCTACCGCTATGACCAGATCATGCGCCTGGGCTGGAAAATCTTCATCCCGGTGACGCTGGTGTGGTTGGTATTGGTCGCGGGCATCATGCAGACGTCCTGGAATATTTGGAAGTTGTAAGGAACAAGGACAATGACTCAAATTAAAGACTTTTTCAGCAGCATGCTGCTGGTCGAACTGTTCAAAGGCCTGGCGCTGACGGGCAAGTACATGTTCGCACGCAAGATCACCGTGCAATACCCGGAAGAGAAGACCCCGATGTCGCCTCGCTTCCGCGGTCTGCACGCGCTGCGCCGCTACCCGAACGGGGAAGAGCGCTGCATCGCCTGCAAGCTGTGTGAAGCGGTGTGCCCGGCAATGGCGATCACGATCGAATCGGAACAGCGCGACGACGGTTCGCGCCGTACCACGCGCTACGACATCGACCTGACCAAGTGCATCTTCTGCGGCTTTTGCGAAGAATCCTGCCCGGTCGATTCGATCGTCGAGACGCACGTGCTCGAGTACCACGGCGAGAAGCGCGGTGACTTGTACTACACCAAAGAGATGCTGTTGGCTGTCGGCGACCGCTACGAGCCCGAGATCGCTGCCGCACGTGCCGCTGACGCTCCTTACCGTTAATCTGCACCTCTTCTGGGTTAGTTATGGAATTTAAAACAATTATGTTCTACGTGTTCTCGGTGATCATGCTGTTCGCCGCAACACGCGTCATCACTGCCAGGAACCCGGTTCACGCGGCGCTGTTCCTGGTGCTGGCGTTCTTCAATGCGGCCGGCATCTGGCTGCTGCTGCAGGCGGAATTTTTGGCCATTGTGCTGGTGCTGGTGTATGTCGGCGCCGTCATGGTGCTGTTCCTGTTCGTGGTCATGATGTTGGATATTAATATCGACAAGATGCGCGAAGGGTTCTGGTCCTACCTGCCGATTGCCACCACCATCGGCGTGGTGATCGTGCTCGAGATGGCTGCCGTCCTGTGGCGCGGCTTCCTCGATTTTGAAGACCAGAGTGTCATCCATGGCAACATCGGCGGCACCAAGCAATTGGGCCTGCTGATCTACACCAAGTACATCTACGGCTTTGAGATCGCCGCGGCGATCCTGCTGGTGGCTATTGTCGCCGCCGTCGCGCTCACGCTGCGCAAGCGCAAGGACACCAAGGCATTCAACCCGGGCGACGCCGTGCGCGTCAAGCGCAACGACCGCCTGCGCATCGTCAAGATGGCAACGGTCGACCAGCCGGCCATCGACGCCGCATCGAAGGCAGCTGCACTGGCCGCCGCCGAAGCCCAGGACGCCGCCTCGAAAGAAGCCGTCAGCAAGGAGACCAAATGACTTTAACGCTCGCACACTACCTGGTCCTGGGCGCGATCCTGTTCGCGATTTCGATCGTGGGCATTTTCCTGAACCGTAAAAACGTCATCGTGCTGTTGATGGCCATTGAATTGATGCTGCTGGCGGTGAACATGAACTTCATCGCGTTCTCGCACTATTTGGGCGACGCGGCAGGGCAGATCTTCGTTTTCTTCATCCTGACCGTCGCAGCCGCCGAATCGGCAATCGGCCTTGCGATCCTGGTGGTCATGTTCCGTAACCTGGACACGATCAACGTCGAAGACCTGGACCGCCTCAAAGGCTAAGCGTTTCAACGCTCGGCCCCTTGGCTTGCAGTTAACACTAGAATAAACAACGATTAAGGTTCAACATGGCGGGTACTCTCAACCCTAACCTCCTGCTTGCAATTCCCCTTGCGCCGCTGGCCGGCGCAGTGATTGCAGGCTTGTTCGGTACGAAGTTCTTTGGCGATATGGTCGGGCGCAAGACGTCGCATACGGTGACGATCGCGGGCGTGCTCATTGCCCTGGTGCTGTCCGTGATCACGCTCATGGATGTCAATAGCGGCGGCTGGTTCAACGGCACCATTTACAACTGGATGACGGTCGGCCCCCTGAAAATGGAAGTCGGCTTCCAGATCGATGCGCTGTCGGCGATGATGATGTGCGTGGTCAGCTTCGTCTCGCTCATGGTGCACATCTACACCATCGGCTACATGGCCGAAGACCCGGGCTACAACCGCTTCTTTGCCTATATCTCGCTGTTCACGTTCTCGATGCTGATGCTGGTCATGGCGAACAACTTCCTGCAACTGTTCTTCGGCTGGGAAGCAGTGGGCCTGGTGTCGTACCTGCTGATCGGCTTCTGGTACACCCGTCCTACCGCGATCTTCGCGAACATGAAAGCTTTCCTGGTGAACCGCGTGGGCGACTTTGGCTTCATCCTTGGTATCGGCCTGCTGCTGGCGTTTGCCGGTACCATGAACTACCAGGAAGTGTTCGCCAAGAAGACCGAACTGGCCGCGCTGCTCTTGCCGGGCACCGACTGGATGCTGCTGACGGTTGCCTGCATTTGCCTGTTCATTGGCGCGATGGGCAAGTCGGCCCAGTTTCCGCTGCACGTCTGGCTGCCTGATTCGATGGAAGGCCCGACTCCGATTTCCGCACTGATCCACGCCGCGACCATGGTCACGGCAGGTATCTTCATGGTGGCGCGCATGTCGCCGCTGTTTGAATTGTCCGACACGGCGCTGTCGTTCGTGCTGGTCATCGGTTCGATCACCGCACTTTTCATGGGCTTTTTGGGCATCATCCAGAACGACATCAAGCGCGTGGTTGCTTACTCGACGCTCTCGCAGCTGGGCTACATGACGGTGGCGCTGGGTTCGTCCGCCTACTCGGTCGCCGTGTTCCACCTGATGACGCACGCCTTCTTCAAGGCGCTGCTGTTCCTGGGCGCCGGTTCCGTCATCATCGGCATGCACCACGACCAGGACATCCGCAACATGGGCGGCCTGCGCAAGTACATGCCGATCACCTGGATCACCGCGCTGCTTGGCTCCCTGGCGCTGATCGGCACCCCGTTCTTCTCGGGTTTCTATTCGAAGGACAGCATCATTGAAGCGGTGCACGCAACCCATATCTGGGGCGCAGGCTTTGCCAACTTTGCGGTACTGGCCGGCGTATTCGTCACTGCCTTCTACTCGTTCCGCATGTACTTCCTGGTGTTCCACGGCGAAGAGCGTTTCGGAAAAGCGCACACGGATGACCATAGCCACGGCCATGACTCGGACGCGCACAATGAAGAAGACGCTCATGACCATGACGACCACGCGCACCACGGCCTCGCCCCGGGCCAGAAGCCGCACGAGTCGCCGCTGGTGGTCACGCTGCCACTGATCCTGCTGGCCATCCCGTCGGTGATCATCGGCGCCATGACGATCGGCCCGATGCTGCACGGGGACTTCTTCAAGGGCGTCATCACCGTGGCCGAAAACCACGAAGCGATGAAAGAGCTGGCGCACGAGTTCCATGAAGTGGACGGCTGGCTGGGCATGGCAACCCACGCCTTGATGACGGCGCCGTTCTGGTTGATGCTGGCCGGCGTAGGCTCGGCCTACTACTGCTACATGGTCAACCCGCGCGTGCCGGCATGGTTCTATGCCAAGTTCAAGGCGGTCCACACGCTGCTGGACAACAAGTACTACATGGACAAGTTCAACGACGTGGTGTTCGCCGGCGGCGCGCGCCTGCTCGGCGGCGGCCTGTGGAACGTGGGCGACAAGGGCCTGATCGATGGCGTCATCGTCAACGGCAGCGCCAAAGTGGTCGGCTGGATGTCGTCCATCATCCGCGGCGGCCAGACCGGCTATATCTACCATTACGCGTTCGTGATGATCATCGGCGTGCTCGGCGCACTGATGTACTTCCTCCCGTTCTGGCACGCTTAACAAGACCGCAAAGATAACGACAACATGAATTCTCTCCCGTATCTGAGCCTGGCGATCTGGCTCCCGATCATCTTCGGCGCACTGATTTTGTTTATTGGCCGCGATGACAATCCTGGCCTCTCGCGCTGGCTCGCCTTGGCTGGCGCCATCGTCAGCTTTGCCATCACGCTTCCGCTGCTGCAAAACTTCGACAACGCCGCGCACGGCATGCAGTTTGCCGAAGAAGCGCCGTGGATCGGCCAGTTCGATATCTGGTACCGCCTGGCAGTGGACGGCTTGTCGCTGTGGTTCGTGCCGCTGACCGCCTTCATCACCGTGATCGTCGTGATCTCGGCCTGGGAAGTAATCGAAAAGCGCGTGGCCCAGTACATGGGTGCGTTCCTGATCCTGTCGGGCTTGATGATCGGCGTGTTCAGCGCCATGGACGGCCTGCTGTTCTACTTCTTCTTTGAAGCGACCTTGATCCCGATGTTCATCATCATCGGCATCTGGGGCGGCTCGAACCGCGTGTACGCGTCGTTCAAGTTCTTCTTGTACACCTTCCTGGGTTCCTTGCTGACGTTAGTGGCCATCATCTACCTGTACAACGCCTCGGGCAGCTTCAATATTCTCGACTGGCACAAGCTGGCGTTGACCTCGCGCGAACAGACCTTTATTTTCCTGGCTTTCCTGGCGGCATTTGCCGTCAAGGTGCCGATGTTCCCGGTCCACACCTGGCTGCCGGACGTCCACGTCGAAGCGCCAACGGGCGGCTCGGCCGTGCTGGCCGCGATCATGCTGAAACTGGGCGCGTACGGCTTTCTGCGGTTTTCGCTGCCTATCACGCCGGATGCATCGATCGCGATGGCCCCTTTCATCATCACGCTGTCCTTGATCGCGGTGATCTACGTCGGCCTGGTCGCACTGGTCCAGAAAGACATGAAAAAACTGGTCGCCTATTCGTCGATCGCGCATATGGGTTTTGTGACGCTGGGCTTTTTCATGTTCAACCAGATGTCCGTCTCGGGTGGCATCGTGCAGATGATTTCTCACGGCTTCATTTCCGGCGCAATGTTCCTTTGCATCGGCGTACTGTATGACCGCATGCACTCGCGCGAAATCGCCGACTACGGCGGGGTGGTCAACACCATGCCGAAGTTCGCAGCCTTCATCGTGCTGTTCTCGATGGCGAACTGCGGCTTGCCTGCGACGTCCGGTTTTGTCGGCGAATTCATGGTGATTTTGGGCGCGGTCCAGTACAACTTCTGGATCGGCATGCTGGCTGCCACGGCATTGATCTTTGGCGCGGCTTACTCGCTGTGGATGGTCAAGCGCGTGGTGTTCGGCGCCATCGCCAACAAGAACGTCGCCGCACTGGTCGACTTGAACAAGCGCGAATTCCTGATGCTGGGAATCCTGGCGATCGCTGTGATCGCAATGGGCCTTTACCCGGCGCCATTCACCGATACGATGCAAACTTCGGTTGCTGACTTGATCGCACACGTCAAAGTGTCGAAACTGCGGTAATAAAACAGACTATGAACGAAATTATCAATCCAAATCTGGTCCCGGTTTACGCCGAAATCTTCCTGCTGGTCGCCGCCTCGGCGATCCTGCTGATCGACATGTTCCTGTCGGAGTCGCGCCGCACGCTGACCTATGTGCTCTCGCTGGCCACGCTGGCCGGCTGCGCGTACCTGAGCTGGGGCGACTACGCCGCCGGCACCACGGTCTACACCTTCTACAACATGTTCGTCTCGGATCCGATGTCGAACCTGCTCAAGATGTTCACCTATCTGGCTGTGGCCATGACGCTGATTTACTCGCGCCAGTACGTGGGGCAGCGCGGCATGGTGTCCGGTAACCTGGGCGGCGAATTCTACGTGCTGGCGCTGTTCGCGCTGCTCGGTCAGATGATCATGATCTCGGCCAACAACATGCTGATCGTGTACCTGGGCCTGGAACTGATGTCGCTGTCGCTGTATGCGCTGGTGGCGCTGCGCCGCGACCATGCGGTGTCGACCGAAGCTGCGATGAAGTACTTCATCCTCGGCGCGCTCGCTTCCGGCTTCCTGTTGTATGGCATCTCGATGCTGTACGGCGCGACCGGTTCGCTCGACATCGGCGAAATCGCGAAGTTCATCGCCACCGATCCACGCGCCAACGGGACCGTTCTCGTCTTCGGTATCGTATTCGTGGTTGCCGGCCTTGCCTTCAAGCTGGGAGCCGTACCGTTTCACATGTGGGTTCCGGACGTCTACCAGGGTTCGCCAACGGCCGTGACGCTGTTGCTGGGCGCTGCGCCAAAGATTGCCGCTTTCGCCATCTGTATTCGCCTGCTCGCCGAAGGACTGTTCCCGCTCGCGATCAAATGGCAGCCGATGCTGATGGTGTTGGCCGTGCTGTCGCTGGCGATCGGCAACCTGACTGCCATCGCGCAGACCAACCTGAAACGCATGCTGGCCTATTCGACCATCGCGCAAGTAGGATTTGTTTTGCTTGGCCTGATGTCGGGCGTGGTAGCAGGGCGTGAAGACCCGTCGCTGGCGATGGCCTCTGCCGCCTACAGCTCGGCGATGTATTACATTATTACCTATGTCTTGACTACGCTTGGCACCTTCGGCTTGATCATGCTGCTGGCGCGCTCCGGTTTTGAAGCGGAAGAACTCGCCGACTTCAAGGGCCTGTCCAAGCGCAGCCCGTGGTTTGCGACCGTGATGTCGATCCTGCTGTTTTCGCTGGCCGGCGTGCCGCCGATGATGGGCTTTGCCGCCAAGTTCGCAGTGCTGCAATCGGTGCTCAATACCGGTGCCGTGTGGCTGACCGTGGTGGCGGTGATGTTCTCGCTGATCGGCGCGTTCTACTACCTGCGCGTGGTCAAGGTCATGTGGTTCGACGAACCGCTCGATACGGTGCCGCTGGCCGTACCGTTTGACATGCGCGCCACCTTGACCGCCAACGGCATCGCCATCGTGGTGCTGGGTATTTACGCCGGTCCGTTGCTGGCGGCCTGCTCGAACGCGATGCTCAAGACGCTCGCCAGTTGATGGATATTTGATGGATGTGTCAATCTCAAGCTGGTTGGTGATCGCGCTTGCACTGGTGTTCGCCAACCTGCCGTATGTGACTGAAGCTCTGTTTGGCATCATTGCGCTCAAAGGCAGGAAGCACGCGTGGACGCGCGTGCTTGAGCTGCTTGTTCTATACTTTGCCACTGGTGCGGTCGCGTATGCGCTCGAAGCCCGGATCGGCAATGTCTTCACCCAGGTCAGGGAGTTCTACATGATCACGGTGCCTCTCTTTGTCGTGCTCGGGTTTCCCGGCTTCGTCTATCGCTACCTGCGCAAGCAACACGCTTAAACGAACCGGGAGTTGGCAGCATGGATTCACAGCTTGAAGAAACCCGTATTGACGGCAGTGTGGTCTATGACGGCCCATTCCTGAAGGTCACCAGCGACCGTGTCAGCCTGCCTGACGATTCGGTCGGCATGCGCGAATATATCAAGCACCCCGGCGCCGTCGTGATCCTGGCGCTGTTCGACGACGGCCGCGTGCTGCTCGAACGCCAGTTCCGCTACCCGCTCGGGCGCGTCTTCATCGAGTTCCCGGCCGGTAAAATCGACCCGGGCGAATCCACGCTCACCTGCGCCAAGCGCGAACTGCAGGAAGAAACCGGCTACACCGCCAGCAACTGGCAGTTCCTGTGCACCATCCACAATGCCATCGCCTACTCGGACGAGCACCTCGACCTGTTCGTCGCGCGCGGCTTGACCGCCGGCGAGGCCAAGCTCGACGAGGGCGAGTTCCTCGAGACTTTCACCGCTACCGTGCCCGAAATGCTGGCCATGGTGCGCAGCGGCGCCATCACCGACGTCAAGACCATCATCGGCGCCTTCTGGTTAGAGAAGATCGCAGCCGGCGCGTGGCAAAGCTGAATCACAGCGCCATGAGAGCGATCCTGTTGTTGGTCATGCTGTGCTGCGCGAACCTGGCGCACGCCTCGCGCACGCTGTTCCAGGTGCGCTGCGAAGACACCATGGCCCGGGCCGTGACGGTGATGTCGACCCAGGAAAATGGGTATTCGATCGACAATTCAAAGTCCTTTCGCGCGCTTACTGCGCTCAAGGGCGGCGCACCGGCCAACGCCTATGTGCTGGGACTGACGCGCACCCAGTCGCGCCTCGAGATCGACCTGAACGGCAGCATCTTGCAAGATCCGCTGTCCGGCTACGAGTGCATTTCGCCGCGCATCGGCGTGTCGCTGTACTACATTCCGATCGTGATTTACATCGGCAGAGAGTTTTCGCCGGGAACCTGCGCATATGATGAAATTCTTGCTCATGAGATGCGCCATCTCAAGACCTATCTTGACCATTTGCCGAAAGTGGAGTCAGTGGTACGCAAGGCGTTGTCGGACCGTTTCGATAACAAGCCGCTGTACGCGCGTTCCGGCCAGGCGCGCGCGGCGCTGCAGCGCGAGGTCGACACCGGTTGGATGCCCTACATGAAACGCGAGCTGATCAAGGTCGAAGAAAAACAGGCGCTCATCGATTCGCCGCAAGAATATGCGCGACTGAGCAGAGTTTGCCAAGGTGAGGTACAGTCCCTTATCGGACCGGCCCAAAAAACGAGAAGATAAATCAATGACCCAGCAAGCGCCCAACTACGTTGCCCTGATTCCGGCCGCCGGCGTCGGCGCGCGAATGGCGGCCGACGGGCCTAAACAGTATCTGCCCATCGCCGGCAAACCCATGCTGCGGCACACCATCGACGCCTTTCTGGCCAGCCCGCTCGTCGCCCACGTCTACGTGGTCGTCAGCGCGGCGGACCCGTACATCGACGCGCTCGTCTCTGGCATTGACGCCAGCGCCCGCGTAACCGTGCTACGCTGCGGCGGCGCCTCGCGGCTCGCCTCGGTGCAAAACGCGCTGCACCTGCTCGGCGGGACCCTCGACGCGCAGGACTGGGTGCTGGTGCACGACGCCGCGCGGCCTGGCTTGAACGCGGCGCTGATTGAAAAACTCATTATTAGCGTTGGCGGGCACGCCGTTGGCGGCCTGCTCGCGCTGCCGGTGGTTGATACCGTCAAGCGCGAAGGCAGCGCTGTCTCCGCCGTTTCCACAATACCGCGGGACGGCTTGTGGCTTGCGCAGACCCCGCAAATGTTCCGCTACCGGCTGCTGCGCGACGCGCTTGCAGCGGCCACCGACGCCAGCATCATTACCGATGACGCCAGTGCGGTCGAAGCAATGGGCGCCTCGCCCATGCTGGTCGAAGGACATCCCCGTAATTTGAAAGTGACGCTGCCCGCCGACATCCGGATCGCCGAGATGTACCTGGCCGCGCCTTAACCTGACTATTGTGAACATATATTATGGCTCTGGCTTCCTATAACCTCGCACCCCCGTTTCGCATCGGGACCGGCTACGACTGCCACGCCCTCGTCGAGGGCCGCAAGCTGGTCATCGGCGGCGTGACGATTCCCCACAAGACTGGCCTGTTCGGCCACTCCGACGCCGACGTGCTGCTGCACGCGATCATCGACTCCATGCTCGGCGCGGCCGGGCTGGGCGACATCGGCAAGCACTTCCCCGACACCGATCCCATGTTCGCCGGGGCCGACTCGCGCACCTTGCTGCGTGAAGTGGCGCACCGCGTGGTGGCGACCGGTTACACGATCGGCAATATCGACGCCACCATCATCGCGCAGTCGCCCAAGATGGCGCCGCACATCGCGCAGATGGTCTCCCGCGTCGCCGAAGACGTCGGCGTCTCGCCCCAGCAAATCAACATCAAGGCCAAGACCAACGAGAAGCTCGGTTATCTTGGCCGCGAAGAAGGCATGGCGGCCGAGGCGATCTGCATGCTGATCAAAACACCGGCCGCGTAGTTCGGCGCACCCGGGAATAGCAAAGCGATAACGCCCACTACAGCCGTATCATTCGGTATGATGATCGCTTGCTAACGATCGGGAATGCCGAATGATCTTCATGTACGTGATTGTGGCGGCCATTGCCGTCATCATGCTCGCCTTGCTGGTGGCGCCAGCCGAACTGACCGCGCTCGGGCTCTGGTTCGAACGGCGCATCGGCGGCCTCGAACTGAAACGTGCGCACGTCGACGGCTTCGACATGCCTTACCTTGAAGGCGGCAAGGGCGAGGTCCTGCTGCTCATTCACGGCTTTGGCGGCGACAAGGACAACTTCACCCGCATCGCGCGCTTTCTCACGCCGCACTACCGCGTGATCATTCCGGACTTGCCCGGCTTTGGCGACGCCTCCCGCAACCTCAAGGCCAGCTATACCATGGCCGAGCAGGTCGGTCGCATCCACGGCCTGGTCACCGAGCTTGGCATCACGCGCTTGCACATGGGTGGCAATTCGATGGGCGGCTTCATCGCCGCGCAGTTCGCCGCGCCGTATGGCCATATGGTTGCCAGCCTGTGGCTGCTCGACCCGGGGGGCACCGTCGCTTCCCACAGTTCAGCCATGCTGCTCAACTACCAAAAGACCGGCAAGAATCCGCTGCTGGTGGAGAAGGTCAGCGACTTCAACGAAACGATCCGCGCCACGACCCACAAGGCGCCGTTCCTGCCCGGCTTTGTGCGCCAGACGCTGGGCCGGCGCGCGGTGGCCGACTTGGAGCTGCACACGCGCATCATGAAACACATGGCCGAGTCGCCCCTGCTTGAGCAAACATTCAAGCCGATGGACACGCCGGCGTTAATCGTGTGGGGCGCCGAAGACCAGATCCTCAACCCGGCCGGCGCAGAATCGTTCCGCCAGTTGTTCCCCAATTCGCGCGTCATCATCATGGAGGGCATCGGGCACTTGCCGATGGCCGAAGCGCCCGAGCAAACGGCCAAGGACTACCTGGCGTTTCGCGCCTCGCCGCTTTTGACAATCGGGCGCGAACGATGAACAATATCGGCTTCTGACCGCCGCCATTCAACCTGAGGAATTGCCATGCTAGCCGCCACCCCCGTCGATGTCGCCCCGCTTGAATGCGAAATGAGGCCGTACATGACGACGCTGTACGCCGACCCCGCCAAAAAATCCAAGGTCAACTTGCCGCTGGGGGCGACACTGAGAAAGTGTTCGTCGCCGGCCGAGGGTTCGCAAGTGCTGACCGCGCCCGACAGCGGCGGCACCGAGATGTGCGTGTTGTACGAGTTCGGCGTGGACGCCAACAAGGCTGATGTCCAGATCGGCAAGATGAGGACTGGCGTGGGCAAGTCGCTGGCCGACAAAAAGTGTCCGGCGATCGACTACGGCAAGCAAAGCTATCCGGGCAAGGATTACTTTTTCCTGTCCGATAACGTCCCTCTGCCCAACGCGTTCGCCATCAAGGCGCGCGTGGAAACCGCCGGCCTGGCCTTCTTGAAGGACGAGCAGAAAGCGCGCAAGGATGGCAAGCCGGCGATCGACTTCGGCAACTCGCCCCTGGGCGTGGCCTCGATTTCGCAGGCGCCCGCGCTCGAGTGCCGTCAGCATGCGAGTTTTTTCGAGGGGCGCTATGCTGCCTGCTACCGGGCCGAGTTTTACAACAAGGCGGTCAGGGGAGGGTGGACGCTGCTCATCGCGCTCAACAAAAAGCGCGAGTACCAGTTCATTGAAAGTGCGCACGAACTCAAGGGCGCCGCTACGCGCTAGCGAACGCGCTCAGGCGATATCGAACACCAGGCACGTGGTCGTCGCAAACGCGTACAGCTTGCCGTTCGCGTCCGTGATCCGACCCTCGGCAATGCCTACCTGGGCGCCGAGGTTGACCACTTTTCCTTCCGCCCGCACCGGGCCGGTCTTGTCGGTCATCGCGCGGATATAGTTCACCTTCAGTTCCAGCGTCGTATAGCCTTTGCCGGCCGGGAGCAGCGTGTGGATCGCGCAGCCGACCGCCGTGTCGAGCAGGGAAGCGGCATACCCGCCATGCACCACGCCGCTCGGATTGTAGTGCGCCAGCGTGGGCGAGCCCTGAAATACCGTCACGCCCGGCGCCACCGAAATCGGCGTGATGCCCAGCAGTTCGGCAATGGGGGCGGGCGGCAGGGTGCCGTTGCCGATCGCGCCGAGGAACTCGATGCCGCTGCGGTTTTTCAGCTCGTCGCGGGCCGCAACGCCGGGTGCGGCCAGCACTGCGCGCGTCGCCGCCGCCTCGTCCAGCCATTGCTGGCGTTTATCTGTGTTTTCCATAAGCGCGTCCTTTTTTTTGATCGGGTTAACAGCAAAGTACACAAAGCGTGTAGATGCACTATAATCCATTTCAGCGAACATGTGTAATTGCACCTATATGGATTGCAACTGCGTGTCCTTGCACCTATCTGAAGACATCCATGACTGACCTGATCGAAAAGCCGCTTGGCTGCACCTGCTTCAAACTGCGTAAACTCACGCGCGCCATGTCGCGCCTGTATGACCAGCACATGGCCACGGTCGGTCTGAAGACTACCCAATACAGCCTGCTGGTAAACGCCGCGCGCGCCGCTCTGCCGGTGGCCGAACTTGCCGACATCCTCGGGCTTGATCGCACCACGCTTACGCGCAATCTCAGGCCGCTGCTGGACGCGGGCTGGGTCGAGCTCAAGAGCGGGGCCGACAGCCGCCAGCGCATCGTCACCATCACCGGCTCCGGGCGCCAGATGCTCAAGCGCGCCTACATCGCCTGGCGCCGCGCGCAAACCGAATTTGAAACGCGGATGGGGCGCGACGCCGTACGCGCGCTGCACCAGCAACTGGAAACCACCATGATCCAACTGACCCCTTTGCTCGAGGATGCAAGCCATGAACACGCACAATGACATGACGCCGCGCGCGGCCTGGATGCTGATCCTGGCGGCCGCCGCGATCCTGATGATCACCATGGGCGCGCGCCTGACCACGGGTTTGTTCATGTCCCCGATTAACACCTCGACCGGGCTTGGGATTGCCAGGATCAGCTTTGCGATGGCGATCGGGCAGTTTGTCTGGGGTGCCGTGCAGCCCGTGTTCGGCGCCGTGGCCGACAAGTGGGGTTCGGCCAAGGTCATCATCCTGGGCGCCTTCATGCTGGCCATCGGCACGGCGCTCACGCCCTTCGTCAGCTCGCAGTGGGGGCTGATCCTGTGCATGGGCATCCTGAGCGCGGCGGGGGCGGGCGCCGGCTCGTTTTCGATCCTGATCGGGGCCACCGCGCAGCGCCTGCCGGCCGAGCGGCGCGCCTTTGCATCGGGCTTCATCAACGCCGGCGGCTCGTTCGGGCAGTTCGTGTTCGCGCCGCTGATGCAAGCCATCATCGGCGGGGCGGGCTGGGTCATGGCCATGCTGACCATGGCGGCGGCCACGCTGCTGACCATTCCGCTGGCCTGGCCGCTGCGCAAGTCGGCGGGGCTGGCCAAGGCCGGTCCTGCGGCCTCGCTCAAACCGGTCGAAGCACCCGGCATCGGCCTTGGCGCGCAAATAAAAATCGCGCTCAAGGACCCCAGCTACCTGTTCCTGCACGCCGGCTTTTTTACCTGCGGCTTTCATATCGCCTTTCTGGTCACGCACCTGCCGGGCGAAGTCGCGCTGTGCAATTTGTCGCCGAGCGTGTCGGCCATGGCGCTGGCGCTGATCGGGCTATTCAATATCGCGGGCAGCCTGTCGATGGGCGCCTTGTCGTCGCGCTACCGCATGAAGACCCTGCTGGCATTGCTGTATGCGAACCGCGCGCTGATCATCGGCGCGTACCTGCTCGCGCCCAAGACGCCGATGACGTTTTACGTGTTCGCCGGCGCGCTTGGCTTTACCTGGCTTGCCACGGTGCCGCCGACCGCCGGGCTGGTGGGCAAGCTGTTCGGCGTACGCTACCTCTCCACGCTGTTTGGCCTGACGCTGCTGTCACACCAGACCGGCGCGTTTTTCGGCGCGTGGCTGGGCGGCCTGTCGTTCGTCACCTACGGCGACTACACCTGGATGTGGTACGCCGACATCGTGCTCGCGCTGGCTGCCGCGCTGATCAACCTGCCGATCCGCGAGGCGCCCGTGGCGCGCGGACCGGCGCTCGCGGCCAAGGCGTGACATGGCGCGCGATCTTTACGCCTACCGCGACGTGGCGGTTGAATCGTTCATCGACCAGCGCAGCGGCCTGCTGCGGATTCGCCCGATGGCGGGGCAAGCGTTCGCGCCCAGCCTGGCCGTGCAGTGTTCGCGCCGCCTGGTCGACGCCAGCGTGTACCCGGCGGGCACGCGTTTCCTGGTGTCGGCCAAGCTGACCGACCGGCTGGGCGGCACGCCGTTCCTGTACGTGTATCACGCCGATCCGGTGCTCGTGCTGACGCCTGCCCAGGCCAAAAAATTCCTGGGTGAATTCCGGCGCGGCCGAATATAGCAGGCGGGTAGGGTGTTCCAGCGGAACGGCGCTGTGGTGTGAAAATGCTACTATTTGGGGCGATACGCTGCGATACACCGACTAATTTCTGAGAGGAACGCTATGGCTACGAGAAAAATCGCTGTGATTGTGGGCAGCTTGCGCACGGAGTCGTTCAACCGCAAGGTTGCCAAGACGTTGATGCTGCTCGCGCCGCCCCAGCTGGACATGGAGATCGTCGAGATCGGCCAGCTCGCGCTCTACAACCAGGACGATGACGCTGCGCCCCCGGCCACCTACGTGGAATTTCGCGACAAGATTCGCCAGTTCGACGGCGTCCTGTTCTGCACCCCGGAATACAACCGCTCCATGCCCGGGGTACTGAAAAACGCGATCGATGTCGGCTCGCGCCCCTATGGCCAGAGCGCGTGGGAAGGCAAACCATGCGCGGTAGTGAGCGCGTCGCCGGGCGCCTCCGGCGGCTTTGGCGCCAACCACCACTTGCGCCAGTGCCTGGTGTTCTTGAACATGCCAGCCATGCAGCAGCCCGAAGCTTACCTTGCCAAGGCCGACAAACTGTTCACCGGCGACGAGCTGACCGACGAACATACGCGCCCCTTTTTGCAAAAGTTCATCGACGCCTTTGCCACCTGGGTCGAACGCCACGCGGACTAGTTCGCTTCCCGTCAATTCTCCACTTCGCGCCGCCCCAGCAGAATGGCCGAGACGGCCAGCAGCGCCGCGCCGACCACTGCGGCGAGCATCATCGCGTGCTGCTGCTTGGCCGGATCGCTACCCAGCATCGCCATGATCGGATACGACCATGGATACCAGACCCAGTAAGTGGAGCTGCCGATCTGCTGCGCCCCCATGGTGGCGACCACGCCTACCGCCAGCGGCAGCACCAGGTTCTGGAAACGCCAGCTGATCGCGTGCTGGAACACCAGTACCGGGATGCAGGTCAGCGCCACCTTGCCCAAGATGGTCAGCAGCTCGATCGACAAGGCGCCGTCCATGGGCGCCCCCGCCAGCAGCAGGCCGCCGACCGTGAGCAGCGTGGCGCCCAGTAGCACCAGCGTCGAACCCACCACGAACAACCAGGCCAGGATGCCCTTGACGACAAACAGCTGCAACTGCAACAACGGCAACGTGAGCATCAGGCGCCAGGTCTGGTTCTTGTGTTCCTGGCCGTTGAGCAAACCGGTGATCAAGGCCATATACAGCGGCATCATGAAGTACGACCACGAACCCGTAATGCCGGTCCAGTAAAAGAACCACTGCCTGGCATCGATCTGCGCGATGTCGTGGCGCTTGACGAGCATGGCGAAGTTCAGCAGCACCACCACCAGCGGGATGACGAACATCATCAATAGCGCCAGCGAGCGCCGGATCTTGAGCAGTTCTACCGCAACGAGCTTACGAAACATGGTGCTCCCCCAAAAACCATTGTTCAAGCGACGGCGTGTGATACACCGACTGGTACAGCCGTATCCCCGCATGCACCAGCAGCGCGTGCACGCGGTCGGCATGGTGCCGCTCCACGCCTGACACCCGCAACTGCCCGCCTTCGGTGCGTTCGACCTGGTAGGCGGCGCCGGAGAGCAACTGGTGCGCGCGCGCAATGTCGCCCACGTCGATCGCCAGCGCGCCCGTCTGCTGCGCCAGCAAGTCGTCGATTGGCGCCTGGAAACGCACGGTGCCGCCCTTGAGCAGCGCCACATGGGTGGCCGTCTTTTCGATTTCCGCCAAGTTGTGGCTGGAGATAAAAATGCTGGTACCGTTGACGGCCGGCAGCGACTTGAGCAAGGTGCGAATGTCGAGCGTGCCTTCGGGATCGAGGCCGTTGGTCGGCTCGTCCATGATCAGCAGGCGAGGCGAGCCCAGCAGGGCGTGGGCGATCGCCAGGCGCTGCTTCATTCCCAACGAGAACTTGCCGATCAAGCGCCCGCGGGTTTTCTCGAGCTTGACCAGTTCCAGCACCCGCCCCACCTCGGTTGGCGCCAAGTCCTTGATGATGCAGCCAATGCGCAGGAATTCGTCGGCATTCAAGTTGGGGTACAGGCTGGGCGCGTCGACAATGGCGCCGATCTGGCTCAGGATGGCGCGGCGCTCTGTGCGCACGTCCATGCCCAGCACGTCGATGTCGCCGCGGTCGGCCCGCAACAGGCCGGTGATCATCCGAATCACCGTCGACTTGCCTTCACCGTTGTTGCCCAGGAAAGCAAAAATGCTGTGCTCGGGCACCGCCAGGCTGAGTCCGTCAATCACTTGGTGCTTGCCGAAGGCCTTGCACACCCCGCTCATCTGGATGACGTGGGAAATCATGATTTACCTTGGATCTGTTTTAATTAGTCAATATTAGCGGCGTGCCTTGGCTCAATCTTGCGCCAAGCGACAGGATGCGTTTTTTCAGCGCCCAACTGTCGAAATGTGGCAATCACGCTATGATGATATTTTGCGCAAGTGGGCCTACTGCCGTGTTCAAGCTCCGCCACATCGACCATATCGTGCTGCGTGTCATCAATCTGGACGCGATGATGCACTTTTATTGTTCGGTGCTGGGCTGCATCCTTGAGCGGCGCGACGACGCTGTCGGCCTGGTTCAGTTGCGTGCCGGCACTTCCTTGGTCGACTTGGTGCCCGTGGGTGGCAAGCTTGGCAGCATTGGCGGTGCTGCCCCAGGTGCGCAAGGGCGTAACGTCGATCATTTTTGTTTTCGCGTGGAAGCTTTCGATGCGGTCGCCATCCACGCCCACCTCGCCCACCATGGCGTTGCGGCCGGCCCCGTGGAGACGCGCTACGGCGCCGAAGGGCAGGGCCCTTCCCTCTATCTGCACGATCCTGAAGGTAATACGGTCGAATTGAAAGGTCCGCCGGCGGACCGCCATGGAACTTTCCGTGGTGTCTAAATCGCTCGAAAGCACTTGACCTACAGCATTTTTTGTTGCATTGCACCATCGTCCACAGAGGCAAGCATTCTGAGTCCTCCGGGAAAAAACACCGCCTCATTTTATTGCGCTGCAACATAAGCGTGCCAAGATGGGAAAAGTCGTGTTGACGACTTAAACACGATTGATCCAGATCAAAGGCGCGGACGCTCACTAACCTAGCCTTGCTACTTGTGCTGAAGACGTGCTGTCGGGTTCGCAGAAATCAACGACAGTCAGGTGTTCACCACTTCTTGCAGCGGCGAGACAACATATTGGCAACCAGCCCAGTTGTCTCGGAGCCGCATTCCTTTTCCATGAATTTTTCACATAGAGGTGCACATGTATCCATTCTCACAATCCGTTACTCCTGCTGTGCGTTCGCATCTCGATGCACAAATGTCGTTCATCAACGACATGTCCAAGTCGCTGTTCCAGTCGTTCCAGCAACTGTGCGACCTGAATATCCAGCTGACCCAGACCATGCTGGAAGAAGCCACCCAGACCGGGCAGCAAATGCTGACGGCTGACCGCCAGACCGACGTCATCAGCGCAGCAGCATCGCGCGCCCAGCCAGCAACCGACAAGCTGCGCGCGTACCAGCAGCACATCTCGCGCGTTGCAGCCGATGCGCAAGTCCAGCTCGCTCGCGTCACCGAGCAGCACGTTCAGGAAACCAGCCGCACCGCACGTGCGCTGGCCGATGAAGTGCAGCGTGTCGCAACCGAGGAAACCGAACGCAATATGCGCAACCAGCAAGAAACCATGCGCAAATTCAGTGACCCGTTTGCACAAAACGGTTCGCAGCGCGGCAATGGTGATATCCGTGGCGGCGCCAGTATGCAGAGCGGCCAGAGCGGCAGCTCGCAAGGTGGTTCGCAATCTGGTTCGCAAGGCGCCAGTAGCCAGGGCAGCTCGACCGGCGGCAGCCAGAGCGATCTGAGCGGCAGCGGCTTGCATGGCAGCGGCGCAAACATCGGCAGCAGCGCTTCGACCAGCGGCAAGAGCGGCGCAACTGGCAAGCCGTCGTAATTTCCTCTGTAGCATTCCCGTAGCTCAGGTGCTTGCCGCCTGAGTTCCAGGCCCGCCAACGGTTCGCTGTGGCGGGCTTTTCATCGTTTGCTCAAGAGCGTTGTTTGCTCAAGAAGCGTCATTTGCTCAAGAAAAGCGGCTTGCTCAAGAAAACTGCCGTTGCCAGCCCTTCGCGCCGACCGCGACCAATTCAGGTGCCGCGACGGGCCGTCCCAGCCCGAAAAACGGCCGCAACCATCCCACTCGCCGCACCAGCTCAAAGACGCCGAAGCTGATCGTGATCGTCAAGACAATCAAGATCAGGGCTTCCGGCCCCGGCGCTACCTTGGCCGGTTTGATCAGGTGCGCGATCGAGACGATCAGCGTCTGGTGCAGGATGTAGACCGGGAATACGGCCTCGGTCAAATAAACGCGGCTTGCATTATCCCGGTTCAGGTGACGTTGGGCAAACCCGCATGCGGCCATGATCGCGCTCCACGCGCACAGCATGTAGACCACGCGCATCGCCATGCGCCAGGTCTCAATGGCCGCGTGCAGCGCGGGATTGTCGGGCAGCGAGTAGAACACGATCAACGCGGCCCAGCTGGCACAAGCTAGCCCCAGCGCAATCCAGCGTGCATCGTCAAAGCGCTGCCACGCTGCGCCAGAGCGGCCCAGCATGGCGCCCAGGATAAACAACGGCAGATAAGTCGCATGGTTGTACCAGTCCCCCGTCAGGTCGTGGGTAGCGGGAAACCGCGACAGCAATGCGATGCGCGCCATGCCCAGCACCGCCACCGGCAACACGATCAGCTTCCAGCCGGCCAGCGCGGCGACGACCTTGCGCGCGACAGCGTCAAAACGCGGTCCGAGCGCCAGCACGATCGCGCCCAGCACCAGTGTATAGACCCACAGGTAGGCGACGAACCACAGATGGTTCCAGGTCGGCAGGCGAAGGCATTCGGTGCTGCGGCAAAAGTCGCCATTGGTCGTCATGTACAGGTGCATGAATTGGCTATAGCTGGCGTTGTAGGCGACCTTTTCCACCAGTTCAAAATACGCCTGCGGCGGCACGATCACGAACATGCCGAACACCAGCGGCACCAGCAGGCGCACGCTGCGCTGGCGCATGAAGCGCGCCGCGCCAACCTTGGCCAGCATGAAGCTGGCCGCCACGCCCGAGATCAGAAACAGCAGGCCAAGACGCCATGGCGAGGACAGCATCATGAACGGCTCGGCCACGTCGCTGGCGAAAGCGCTCTTGACGTGCCAGTCCCAGGTCACGTAGTACATGCCCACGTGGTACAGAATCAAGACCAGGAAGGCGAGAATGCGTACCCAGTCAAGGAAATACAAGCGGCTGTTCGGATTCATGAAAAGACCTCGCTGAAGATGTGGATGACAGCTACAGCGTAAGAGGCCGGCGCGCGCCCGGCCAGCGACATGTGGCGAGCCGGGATGCCGGTGAGGCGAAACGGATGCTCTGGCCCTTGTCGATTACTCGGACGGACTACGAAAGTTTTTCGATGACGCCGGCGCGGTATTGGCGGCTGCACGGCACGCGCGCGCCGCCCCGCAGCACCAGTTCGCAATCGCCCTTGTCCAGCGCAATGACGCGCTCGATCCAGTTCAGCTGCACGGCCGCGCGCCGGTGGCAGCGCACAAAACCCGGACCGAGTTTGTCCAGCAGGCCGGCCAGCGTCTGGCGCATCAGCGGCGCCTCGGCCCCGGTGTGCAGCACGACATAATTGTCGGCCGTCTCCAGCCATTGCAGCTGGTCGACCTTGATCACGCGGGTGACGCCGCGCTCGCTAATGAGCAGCTGGCGCACCGCGTGGCCGCTGTCAAAGGCCGGCACGCTGTGCGGCGCGCGCAGGCGCAGGCGCACCCGTTCGAGCGCGCGCTGCAGCCTGGCCTGGTCGTAGGGCTTGAGCAGATAGTCGATGGCGTTGGCGTCGAACGCCTTGATGGCGTACTGGTCGAAGGCGGTGGCGAACACGATCAGCGGCGCGGGCGCCGGCAGCGAGGCGGCCAGCTCGATCCCGCTGATTTCCGGCATCTGGATATCGAGGAAAGCCACGTCCGGCTTGAAGGCCGCGACCTCCTCGAGCGCCTCGACGCCGTCGCGCGCTTCGGCCAGCGCCGTGACGTCGGCTTCCTGCGCCAGCAGCCGGCGCAGCTTGTCGCGCGCGGGGCGCTCGTCGTCGACGATCAGGATCCGCATGGCAGCCGCATCTCGGCGCGCACGCCTGCCGGCGCCAGCTGCGTCAGCGCCAGCGTGGCGCGCTCGCCGTACAGCACCGAGAGGCGCTCGCGCAAGTTGGACAGGCCAATGCCGCTTGAGGCGGGAGCGTGGGTCAGCACGCCCGTGTCGTCGTCCAGGCGCACCAGCAGAACGCCGTCGGTGCAAGTGGCCGAGATGGTAATGTGGGTCAGCTGGCGGCGCCGCTCCACCGTGTGCTTGAAGATGTTCTCCAGCAGTGGCTGGATGCTCATGACCGGCAGCACGCACGCGAGCGTGTCGTCTTCGATGCGCCAGGCGATTGCCACGCGCTCGGCATAGCGCTCCTGCATCACGCGCGCGTAACCTTGCGCCAGGCGCAGTTCGGTCGCCAAAGGCGCCTCGTGCAGGTCGCTCACGTCAAGCGTGGTGCGCAGCACGTCGGCGAGCTGGATCAACGTCGCGTCGGCCCGGTCGACGTCGGTATGCATCAGCGACGAAATGGTGTTGAGCGCGTTGAACAGGAAGTGCGGCTGCATCTGCTGGGCCAGGCGCTGAAGCTGGGCCTGGCGCAGCAGCGCATTGGCCTTTTCGACGCGTAGCTTTTCTTCGAGCAGCTGCAAGTACGACAGGACGCCGAAGCGCACCAGGTAGATCAGGATGATGAAAACGGTGAGCTTGGCCGACTCGTAGACGAAGGTCTCGCCCCAGGGTTCATGTTCGTAGCGCTGGCCGGCCATGGCGTAGACGGCGTGGCGGATGCCGAAGGCGATCGGGACGAATGCAGTCCAGTACAGCGGCAGCCACATGGCCTGCAAGCTGAACCAGCGCGCCGGCTGGTTGATCAGGTCATCGCGGCTGCGCGTGAAGTAATACTGAATCAGGAGCAGGCAGGTACCGGCAAAAAAAGACGAGCTTTCCCACAGCACCGGCTGCCAGTAGGCGTGGCCTTCGTCGCGCGCGTAATCCTGGACCGCGACCGCGACCATCATTGCCCAGAACAGCAGAAGGGCGAGTGCGAAGAAGCGTTTGCCTCGGTGGATGGACATGGGCGCCTATCGTAAAGGTTGCCGATTATAAGGTGAAGCCGCTTCCAGCGGTACCGCTGCGATCTGCTGCCAGAACCTGTTGCCAGAGCCAGGCTGCCACTGCCGCCCACGCAATTTCCAGCCGATAATTTGGTCGGCAAATTCCCACATGGGCGCAATACCTTGCCCTACCTTGCAGCGCATGAGCCTGCCATAAGATTTGTTTTCTTCGATTGCCCGAAGAGCCCCTCGATAACTTCCCCACAACCTGCAAGGAGCCATGATGAAACCAGTTCAAACCGTTAGCCAAGTCCTCGCCGCTGTTGCCCTCAGCGCGGCATGCGCCCTTCCCGCCATGGCGCAGAACACGGCGCCTGCCGAGACCACGGCCAACAATATGGCAGCCACTTCGACCGCGACACCGACCACCACGACGACCGAGCGCGTTGAAGAAAAGCATCGTGATTTCGGCTGGATCGGCCTGCTCGGCCTCGCCGGTCTGCTCGGCTTGCGCCGCAAACCGGAAGAACATCGCTTGACCACGACCATGAGCCCGCAGCGTTAAGCTACAGCGCGGTTGGCCTGATCGAACACGGCGGATGGGGGCGAACACGACATCGCTGACGTTTCGCCTCCGCTTGCACGCAGCGCATCGTTGAAATGCCCGGCAGCCTAAAAGCGATACTTGATGCCAGCTTCCAGGTTGCGCACTTGCATCCGCGCTTCGCGCTTGTTGCTGGTGCCATAGTCGTTCAATTCCAGCGTTGCCGAAAAGCGCTCCGAGAAGCGATATTCCGTCCCTACGCCCAGCAAGGGCGTGGTCGATTCAAACGTAAAGCTGGTGCTGCCCGGCACGTCAACCACCATGCGCTGCCGCGCCACGCCGACCTTGCCGGTCAGCAGCCATTTATCGTTCAAGTTCATGCTGCCTTTGATGGCCGCGTGAAAAATGCCAAACAGCGCCGTTGGCTCGCCGTTAAAGGTGTACTCGCCAAAAAACGTGATGCCGCCCTCGACCGCAAAGTTGGGGTGGAAGGCGTAGCCGACATAACCGTTCAAGGGCAACGGATTGTTGTTGCTGTCAAGCGACGTCAAGCCGTCCCTGATGGTCACCTTGCCGCTGCCGGCGCCGACTGCCAGGCCGACATAGGCGGATGGATCGGCGTGGACGGCAGGCGCTGCCGTCGCAGCGGCAACCAGCGTTGCGAACAGGATCTTCTTCATTGCAAACCTTCAGTAGTCAGTGAGTCGCGAAAAATATAGCCTGCCGCGCTTGCCTTGCTACGGAAAGTCGGGATGCCAATGCGATATTGACGAATGGTAATGTATGAGCTGCCGTTCTGACAAGCTTGTGGTCGCGGCGCCGCCATCTCTTACACGCGTCTGCGCCCTGATCGTCTTTCACCGACTTTGGCAGGCATAAGACAGGCGAGGCCGCTATTCATCGGGAACCATCGGTGGACTCTGGAAGGGCGGCAGCAGACTCGCCACCCTTCGGCCCCCCAAATACAACCCACGTCGAAAAGTCCTGCGTGAACGCCGTAAAACGGTGCTCCACGCCGGCACCGACGAAAAAGCAGTCCCCGGGAGCGAAGCCGTACTGGGATTCTCCAATGGCAATTGTTCCGCTGCCATGCTGGATAAAGTAGAGTTCGTCCTGTTCGTGCGGCGTCTGCTGATCGCTGCCGATGGGCGCATACAGTTCGACGGACATTGAACCGTGCGCCATGGCTGCGATGAACGGGGCGCCGGAAGGCCAACGTTCGCTGGCTTTGCCAGGAAGCAATCGCATGAGTTCGGAAGCAGAAGCTTTCATTATTTACCGCCCGCGTGAAAGGTCCATGACGGTTTCCCTGTCATTGACGGGTCTGCCCGCGCCGGTGCGCTACCTGCGTTTGCGCTCTTCCGGCAAGCAAGCTATGTCTCAATTGATCCTGCTACTCGTCGCCGCTCTCATCATCTTTTACCTTCTTGGTCCGCTCCTCATCGAGCTTCTTCTTGAGCGCAGTCACGTCGCCCATGAATTCGTCGACGCTGTGATCGGGACTCACGCGCATCGATGGCTGCAGCACCACCGACATATACGGATCATCGGCCAGGCTGCCGGTGCGCTGCTCGTTACTGAGCAGTTTCAGACCGGACCCCAGCAGCGCGAGCACCACGCACGCGAGCGCAAAGCGGCGCGTGTTATGCGGCTTGACCGTCCCCAGGTGATAGAACACCACGCCGGCGGCGATCGCGATCGCCGCGTGCGAGCTGTAACGGGTCAGCCCTTCGAGCGAAAACGCATACGCCGTCGCGCTCGAAATGATCTTGTAGGCGGTCAGCGCCGTCACGCCGCAGCCAAAGATGAACAAATGCCGCCCCAGCCGCGCGTGGCGCCCGAACAGGCGGTTGGCGAACGCCCACGCGCCGCTCCAGACCAGCCCCGCGCCAATGCCGTACGCCAGCGCCTGGATATAGCGCACCAGCTGGAACGCCTGTGTGTCGTTGATCCACACCATGAACAGCGCCACCGCGCCGATCATCAGCATGCCCACCAGCCCCGGCAGCACGCCTTCCCAGCCGTGGCGCGTGCGGTCCAGCATTTCAGGCGCCACGGCAAAATCGGCGGCGCGCACGCGCAGCGTGGTGTGGCCGATCCGCACCACGGTGTTGCCGGTCAGCGCCAGCGTCGCATGGCGCTTGCCCCGATGGATCACGCCGTTCTTGCTGCCCAGGTCGCGCAGCACGATGGCGCCGTCGGCGTCAGCTTCAATCACGGCGTGGCGCGGCGCGGCAAAGGCGTCGTCGAGAATAAAATCGTTGTCGTAGCCGCGTCCGAGCCGGATCGGCAGCGTATTGACCTGATGCCGGTGCAGCACGTCGCCATTGCGCGCCAGCGTTTCGATGAAGTAGGGCGCGCTCATTTGGCGCCCCTGCGGCCCAGCGCATCGAGAAACGCGCGCGTGGTGCGCAAACCGTTTTCGTACGAAACGCCCGAGACGTCGAGCCGGCTTTGCAAATTGGCCCTGCCGTCGTCGGTGCTGGCCGTGAGCAACGTAAAGTTGTACAGGCCCGCGAACTTGCGATACGCGCGCACGCAACTGACCACCCGCAGCGGCAGCGTCTTGGTCTTGACGAAGCTTTCGGTGCACATCGGGCCGGTCAGGCGCGCATCCTTGTTGTTGCCCAGATTTTCCGCCTTGAACAGCGTGCTGGCCAGCGCAGCAAAACGCAATTCATCCAGGCTGGTGGAACGCACGTACTGGTGCGTCATCGAGACATGCCCGGTCTGCTGCGACTCCGACACGAAAATGGCCGACTCCATCGCGCAGGCGATGGTGTCGGCATTGAAGGTCGCTTCGGCCTTGACATTCGAGCGCCCCCAGCAGCGCACCTGCTCGGACTCGCGCACCGGCACCACGTACGGTCCCATCATCTTCAGGTCGAGCGGGGCGTCGAGCAGGCGGTCGATCATCGCGCGCTGATGCGCCAGCAACTGCTGGCCGATCAGGGGATTGAAGTCTTTGGGCGGGGCCGGCTGCGCGGCCACCTTTTTCAGCAGTTCCTGGGCAAACCGGATCGGCACCAGGAAGCTGACCAGCTCCCCGTCGCGCCGCTTCGACACGTTTACGCCGGCCACCACCCCGTCCACCGTCACGCTCGGGCCGCCGCTCATGCCCGAGTTGATCGGGCCGGTAAACATCAGCTGGTCGTAAAAGCTGCGCGAGATGATGCCGTTGTACGAGCCTTCGGAGATCGCAAAGCCCAGGTCCAGCGGATTGCCCAGCGAGTACAGATACTGGCCTTGCGTCAGCTTGACGGGCTTGTCGGGCACCTCGAAAAAGCCGGTGCCGGCGCGGTTGATGCGCACCACGGCCAGGTCATGCAGCACGTCCACGGCCAGCAGCTGCACCGGGCCGCTTTTACCGTCGGTGTCGACAAATTCGCCCACATATACGTCCGGGTCGATCGCCATTTGCGACACCACGTGGTAGTTGGTCAGCACCAGGTTGCTGGTGCCGACCATGAAGCCCGAGCCCACGGAAGACTGGCTGCGTCCGTTCTTGAGCAGCATGCGGATTTGCAAAAGGTCGCCCTTGGCGGCGGAATACAGCTTTTGCGCAGCCGACGAGGGTGGCGGCAGCGGGGCGGCATCGTCAATCGCGGCGCTGGTCGCCGCACCGGTGGCAGGCGGCACGGCTGCGGTGGGCGGTACGGCGATGGCAGCGGCAGGCGGCGCCACTGGCGCGGGAAGTTTGATCGGGGCGGGGGCTTTAGCCGGGGGCGCGCTTTGCGCCGCGTGCGCGCCATGGGCGGCCAGGCACGACATCAGCACGGCAATCGGAATTAATTTCATGCAATCCTTGGCAAAATGATTCTTCGTCTTGCCGCCAGCTTACCGTATCCGCACCAATCAGAGTTCGCCGTCCTGTGCGACGGCCTCGGCCAGCGGCGTCATCATGTGGCCGAGCTTGGCGGCCTTGGTGTCAAGGTAGCCCGTGTTGAAGGCATTGCGGTTCACCAGCAGCGGCACGCGCTCGGTCACGCGCACGCCCAGTTTTTCCATCGCTTCGATCTTGCGGGGATTGTTGGTCATCAGGCGCAGCGAACGGATGCCGAATTGGGCGAACATGGGCTGGCACAATTCGTAATTGCGTGCGTCCGCATGAAAGCCGAGCGCGACGTTGGCTTCGACCGTGTCGGCGCCGGCTTCCTGCAGGCGGTAAGCGCGAATCTTGTTCACCAGCCCGATGCCGCGGCCTTCCTGGCGCAGGTACAGCAAGATGCCGCGGCCTTCGTCGGCAATGCGCTTGAGGGCGCCCTCGAGTTGGGCGCCGCAGTCGCAACGTTGTGAAAAGAGTACGTCGCCGGTCAGGCATTCGGAGTGCACGCGCGCCAGCACCGGTTCGCCATTGCCGATCTCGCCCAGCGTCATGGCCAGGTGTTCCTTGCCGGTGGCATGCTCCACAAACGCATGCAGCGTGAACTGCGCCCACGGGGTGGGGAGCAGGCACGAGGTGGTGTAATCCAACAAATCTTGGTGCGGGACGGACGGCATGGTGCTGTTCTCAAATCTATTGCTGTAGCCCCAAGTGTAGCGGAAAACCCGGCCTCCCGTTGGGGGCCGGGCTCTAAAGCTGCCTGTCTGATCAGTAGGGCAGGTCGAATACCAGCACTTCGGCCGCCTCGGCCTGGCTAAGGCGAATGGCGCTTTCGCCACTGATCTTGAGCGCGTCGCCCCCTTCCAGCGCGGTGCCGTTGACGTTGATGCGCCCGCGCACCACGTGCACGTAGCCGGTGCGCCCTGCCGTGAGCGCGTGTTCGGCGCTGTCGGCCCCGTTCAGGATTGCCGCGTACAGGGCCGCATCCTGGTGGATCAGCACCGAACCGTCGCGCCCGTCGCTCGAGGCCACCAGGCGCAGCTGTCCTTGCTTGGACTGGGGCGCAAAATGCTTTTCCTCGTAACTGGGCGCAATGCCGGTCACGTGCGGCTTGATCCAGATCTGCAAAAAATGCACCGGTTCGCTTTGCGAGCCGTTAAATTCGCTGTGGCGTACGCCCGAGCCTGCGCTCATGCGCTGCACGTCGCCGTAATGGAGCACGGAACCGGTGCCCAGGCTGTCCTTGTGTTCCAGCGCGCCCTCCAGCACGTAGGAAATGATTTCCATGTCGCGGTGGCCGTGCGTGCCAAAACCCTGGCCCGGCGCCACCCGGTCTTCGTTGATGACCAATAGCGGGCCGAAACCGACGTGTTGCGGATCGTGGTAGTCGCCGAATGAAAACGTATGCTGCGACTGCAGCCAGCCGTGGTTTGCATTGCCGCGTTCTGCGCTTTTTCTGACTTCCAGCATGATGTGCTCCGATGAAGTTGAGATGCAATAATTTCGATGTTTTTGCCTGACTGATGTAGCCAGTATAGAAGCACTGCACGCAATTGAAAAACGGAGAATCTCATCAGCTATGATCGAAAAAATCGAACATGACAAATAGTAGCGGTTCGGGGGCGCAATTGTCGGGATTGCAATCGTCGGTGGCTGGCAAACATTTAGATGTACCATAGGAACAATTGGGAACCATTACGACAAAAAATGACAACTTCCTCGGCTCCGTTGGTGTTTTTCCGCGTATTGGCAAACCAGAGCGGCGCGCCCGCCGCGCTGTTGATGGATATCGGCCCGGGCAACGCGGCTGACGTGCTGGCGCTGTTCGACAGCGCCGATTTTGTCGCCCTTGGCGGCGGGATGCCGTGCTACTACCGCACGGCGCTGGCCGTTCCGCTGGCCGAGGCGCTCAGCGCCGCCGGCTGGCACCAGCTGGTGCTCGGCACGCTGCTGCGCGAGGACAAGCGCCTGCTGCAGGAAGCCATCCCGCAAGGCACGCTGCTCATTGAAGGCGACTGGTACATGGCGGCGCCGCCCAAGGCCACCGGCGCCCAGGCCGCCTCGCGCGCCTTGTCGCTGCAACTGGCGCAGCTGGTCGCCGCCGACGCCCACACCCACGATATCGAAGCGCTGCTGCGCAAAGATCCCACGCTGTCCTACCACTTGCTAAGGCTGGTCAATTCGCTCGGCATGGGCACCGGGCGGCGCATCACCAGTTTTTCGCAGGCCATCCTGATCCTGGGGCGCCAGCAATTGCGGCGCTGGGTCAACCTGATGCTGTTTGCGGCGCGCCAGGGCGATGTTCGCTCCGGGATGCTGCTTGCGCGCGTGGCAGTGCGCGCGCGTTTGCTCGAACAACTGGCCAAGGCGCGCGGCCTGGACAAGCATACCCAGGACCAGGCTTTCATCATCGGCATGTTTTCGCTGCTCGGCGTCCTGTTCGGCATGCCGCTGACCGAGGTGCTTGCGCCGCTGTCGATGAGCGACACGGTGCACCAGGCGCTGCTCGAGTACAAGGGCGAGCTTGGCCTGATGCTGCGCCTGTCCGAAGCGTTTGAAGAGGGCGACGATGCCGCCGTCGCCGGCCAGCTCGCCGCATTGGGGCTGGGCGTGGCGGAATTTAACGCGGCGGCGACCGACGCCAACCTCTGGATGCTTGGCGCGCTAGCAGCTTGTCGGACTTAACGAGGCGAGCCGGAAATTCAGCTGGCCGAGGACAGATTTCGACGATTTTGAAGGTCAATAGTGGTTCTATTGACCAAAAAAGCGGTGAAATATGGA